>JAIEPK010000573.1 GCA_019749875.1 Candidatus Binatia bacterium
GGGCGTCGCGGGGCGCGGCGGCGGGTCCGGCCTCGGTCTCGCGATCGCGAGCGAGATCGCGAGCCGCCACGGCGGCCGCGTGGTGCTCGTCAATCACCCCGAGGGGGGTGCGCTCGCCGAGCTCGTTCTGCCCGGTGCGAGCGACGCACGCCGCGCCGCCACGCCGCTCAGCCGCGCATGCCCTTGATCGAGTCCTCGCCGAAGAAGCGCACCATCATCGAGTCGATGCGCGGCCCGCGCCGCAGCGTGTGCCCGCCGTCGATCGCGAAGCACTGGCCGGTCACCCAGCTCGATTCGGGACCCGCGAGATACCGCACGCCGGCCGCGATGTCGTCGACGTTGCCGAGGCGCTTGATCGGCATCTGGTCCATGTAGTCGTCGACGATCGCGGTGTCGTCGGTGAGCGGCATCGCCATGTCGGTCGGGACGAGGCCCGGACGGACGGCGTTGCAGCGGATGCCGAAGCCGCCGAGCTCGTCGGCCGCGCAGCGGATCAGCATCTCGACGCCGGCCTTGCTCGCGCAGTAGGGCGACATGAAGCGGTGCGTGAGCGGACCCGCGATCGAGGAGATCGCGACGATCGAGCCGCCGCCTCCCGCGGCCATCGCCTGACCGGCGTGCTTGATGGTGAGGAACGTCCCGGTCATGTTCGTGTCGACCGCGTAGCGCCACATCTCGATCGAGGTCGAGAAGATCGGTCCGCCGGCGCCGGCGCCCGCGTTGGCGATCGCGACGTCGAGCTTGCCGGTCGGCTTGCGCGCCAGCTCGACGGCAGCGATCACCTGCGCCTCGTCGGTGACGTCGCAGGTGGTGTACTGCACCGTCGCCGCACCGCGCGCGTCCGCGGCGAGGCCCGCGGCCGCGGCCTTCAGCTTGTCTTCGCTGCGGCCGACGATGGTCACGTGCGCGCCGTCGCGCAGCAGATGCCTCGCGCATCCGAGCCCGATGCCGCTGCCGCCGCCCGTCACCAGAGCCGCCATGCCCGAAAGCGCCAGCTTCGAATCACTCACGTCGCGTTCCTCCCCATCTTGCGTGCGCGCCAACATCGCGGGTCATGGCCGTCACGGTCAATCGTTGACACCCCTCGGCGGTGATGATCGTCTGCGCGGGCCGCGCGCGCCCGCTCGCAGACCGCGCCGGAGCACTCCGCTCGCATGAAGGTCGTCTCGTTCTTCCAGCTGAAGGAGGTCCGCTGGGCCATCGCCCCGCAGGATCTCGCTGCGATCCGCGCCGAGCTGCCGCAGGTCGAGATCGTGTCCGTCGAGGACGAGGCCGATCTGCCGGCGGCACTGGCGGACGCGGACGCGTTCGTCGGCTGGACGTTTCCTGCCACGTGCTTCGCCGGAGCGAAACGGCTGCGCTGGATCCATACGGCGAACGCTGGTGTCGAGGCCAACCTGTTCCCCGAGATGGTGGCGAGCGACGTGATCCTCACCAACGCGGCGGGGCTGCACTCCGTGTCGATCCCCGAGCACGTGCTCGGGCTGATGCTCGCGCTCGCGCGCAACTTCCACGAGGCGGCGCGCATCCAAGCGCGCGCGAGCTGGGATCGCTTCGGCGTGATCGCCTACGCCGGGGGCATCAAGGAGCTGTCGGGCAGCAACCTCGCGATCCTGGGCGCCGGCGCGATCGGCGCGGCGCTCGCGCGTCTCGGTGCGGCGCTCGACATGCGCGTGCGCGTGCTGCGGCGTCGGCCGGACAGGCCGGTGTCCGGTGCGGAGGCGGTCGTCGGTCCGGAGCAGAAGCTGGAGCTGCTGCGCTGGGCCGATTTCGTCGTCCTCGCCACACCGCTCACCGCCGAGACCGAGAACCTGATCGACCGCGAGGCGCTCGCGGCGATGCGTGCGTCCGCGTACCTGATCAACGTCGCGCGCGGCGAGGTGATCGACGACGCGGCGCTCGTCGAGGCGCTGGAGAGAGGCGCCATCGCCGGAGCGGGGCTCGATGCCTTCCGCGAGGAGCCGCTGCCGGCGTCGAGCCCGTACTGGTCGCTGCCCAGCTGCATCGTGACGCCGCACGTGTCGGGCTACACGCCGAAGTACTTCGAGCACACGCTGGCGCTGTTCCGGGACAATCTGCGCCGCTTCGTGGCCGGCGAGCGGCTGCGCAACGTGGTCGACAAGCGGCTGGGCTACGTCACCGAAGGAGTCGCGGCGAGCGTGGGCGCGTCGCGCGGGAGGGATCGATGAGAAGACACGGCAGGCATTTGTTCTTGACGGTGCTCGCGCTGGCGGCGATGCTGGTCGCGACGACGCCGGTCCACGCGGCGAAGTTTCGCGTCCTGGTCGGCAACGACGACGGCGTCGGCGCGGCCGGCATCGCGGAGCTGGTCAAGGTGCTCGCCGCCGACAGCTCGCTCGAGGTGTCGGTGTTCGCGCCCGCGACCAACCAGAGCGGCACCGGTGACCGGATCACCACCGGACCCCTCACCGTGAAGCCGGCGACCACCGCCGACGGCTATCCCGCGTTCTCGGTCGCGGGCTATCCGGCCGACGGCATCCTGTTCGGCATCCTGCAGGGGCTGCCGCAGCGGCCGGACCTGGTCGTCACCGGCATCAACCAGGGGCAGAACATCGGCGAGCTGGTGAACATCTCGGGCACCGTGGGCGCGGCGTTGTCGGCGGCGCGGCTGGGCATCCCGGCGTTCGCAGTCAGCCAGGGCCTCGGGCCGAACATCTCCTACGAGGCCGCGGCGCGCTACACCTACCAGCTCGTCAACCGGTTCCGCGGCAGCGCGACCTTCCGCTACCGTCTGCGCGGCTCGGGCGGCCGGCCGCACGTTCTGAACATCAACTTCCCGACCTGCGCCACGGGCGCTGTGCGCGGCGTCCGCTCGGTGCCGCTCGGCCGGTCGCAGAAGGTCGTCGGCTACGACGAGGGCTCGAGCGCGGAGGTGTGGGATCCGATCGTGGTCACGACGCCGCTCGGCAGCACCGACTGCGACTCGACGCTGCGCACGCCGCTCACCGACCTCGAGGCGATGAACAACGGCTTCGCCTCGGTGACGCCGCTCGACGTCGACCTCACCAGCGAGGGCCTCGTGCGACCGATCGCGCGCTTCGTCGAGCAGTAGGCGACCGCGGTCAGCGCTTCTTCCGGAAGTCGGGCGCCCGCTTCTCGAAGAACGCGGTGATCGCCTCGATGTTCTCCGGCGAGCCGATGCGGACGGCAAAGGCTTCGTCCTCGCGCACGCGCGCGGCGCGCACCGCGTCCGCGCGCGTCGCGAGGAGGAGCTGCTTCGAGTGCTGCACCGCACGCGGCGGATGGACCGCGATCTCGGCGGCCTTCGCCTGCGCCACGCCGAGCACCTCGCCGTCGGGCACGACGCGCGCCGCGAGCCCGAGCTCCAGCGCGCGCCGCGCATCGATCCACTGCGCGGTGTAGAGCACTTCCGCGGCGCGCTGGAAGCCGATGATCGCCGGCAGCAGGTAGCTGCTCGCCGCCTCGGGCACGACGCCGAGGGTGACGAACGGGCAGCGCATGCGCACGCTCTCGGCGAGGTAGACGATGTCGCAGTGCAGCAGCATCGTCATGCCGATGCCGACCGCGACGCCGTTCACGGCCGCGATCAGCGGCTTGTCGAACGAGCACAGCGTGTCCATCAGGACCTGGAAGCCGTGCGGTCCGCCGTCGCCGGTCGGTGCGGAGCTCATCTCCGAGAAGTCCTGACCCGCGGAGAAGGCGCCGGCGGTGCCGGTGATCACGACGACGTGCACGTCGTCGTCGCGCTGCGCTTCCTGCAGGGCCGCTGCGAACGCCTTGTACAGCGGGTTGTTGAAGGCGTTCTTGCGCTCCGGACGGTTCATGGTCAGCGTCAGGACGGCGTCGCGGTTGTCGCGCAGGACCAGATCGTTCGACATCGTTCGGTTCTCCTCGTCGTCGTTACTCGACGTAGCCGAGCGCGCGCATCTTGCGCTCGATGGACTCGTCCGGCGGGGCTGGCGCGTGTCCCCGCGCCAGGGACGCAAGGCTGCGCGCTCGATACGCGGTCACCGCGGCGTCGAGCGGCGCGAAGCGCGTGTCGTCCCCGGCCACCCGCGCCGCGCGCTCGTCCGGATCGGCGGTGAGGTCGTAGCAGCGCGTGGCGGCGTCGCCCTCGGCGATCATGCACTTCGCGTCGCGGCTGCGCGCGACGAACTGGCGCAAGGAACCATTCGTGATCGGCGGGCTTTCCCCGAGCACCAGCGCGCGACCCAGCGTCGGCGCGCTGCCCGTCAGCAGCGGCACCAGGCTCAGGCCGTCCATGCCCGGCGGCGCGTCGACTCCGGCGAGCTGCAGGATGGTCGGCGCGACGTCGATCAGGGAGACCAGCTCGGCGATGCGGCCTCCGGCGCGAACGTGGCGCGACCACACGAAGAGCAGCGGCACGTGCATGACCTCGTCGAACAGCTGCACGTGCCCCGAGTAGCCGTGCTCGAGGAACTCCTCGCCGTGATCGGCCGTCACGACCAGCAGCAGATCGTCGTCCGGGATCAGACGCTGCAGGCCCACGACGAGCCGTTGCAGCACGTCGTCGAGGTAGCGGATCTCCTGCTCGTAGCGACGCTGCTGCTTTGCGGCGCCGTCGTCCGGGAACGCGTCCCGATACGCGGGCGGCGGATCGTACGGTGCATGCACCTGGTAGGTGTGCACGAACAGGAAGAAGGGCTCGTCGGCGTGCGCCGCGGCCCACGCGAGCGCGCGTCCGAAGGTGGTCTCCGCGTTGCCGCCGCCGGCTTCGGTCGTGGTGTCCTCGTAGTAGGCCGAGAAGCCGCGCCGGAAGCCGCGCCGCGAGTCGAGCAAGGCGTCCTCGGTGAACGCGCCGGTCGCGAAGCCCGCGCGCCGCAGCGACTCGGCGAGCAGCACGCGATCGTCGGCGAGGATGCGATCCAGGCCGCGCACGTCGTGCGTCGCGGGCAGCAGTCCGGTCAGCATGCTCATGTGCGCGCCGAGCGTGTTGGAGAACGTCGTGAACGCGTTGTCGAACGCGGTGCCGCGCGCTGCGAGCCGCGTCATGAACGGCGTCGTCGCGCGCGCGTGGCCGTAGAGGCTCATGCTCTTCGCGCGCAGCGTGTCGAGCGAGATCAGCACGATCGCGGGGCGCCGCGGGCCCGCCGCCGGCGCGAGGACGCGCGGGTCGCCCCACACCGGCAGCGACGGACGCGGGTCGTCCGCCTTCACCGGCTCGGTCACGAAGCGCAGTCGAATGGTGCGGCCGGCGAGATCGCTCAGGTCGACGTCGTTGTCGTACCAGCGTCGATCGCGCGGGTTGTGGGACGGATCGAGGATGCGCCGAAACAGGTCCTGCGTCGCGCCGTGCTCGTCCTCGTAGATCACGCGGAAGTACACCGGAGCGGAGTCGATGTCCCAGGCGGCGTCCTCGACGCCCAGGCTGAGGCGCAGCAGCGCGCCCGGCGGGACGACGAAGGGGGGGCTCGTGACGGTGCGCGTGCTCCACGCGGGAATGCCGTACGTCTTCGCCCCGAGGATCTGGCCACGCGTCAGCGTGCCGATCGGCGTGTCGACCCCCGGTGCCAGGAGTGCGGGCCCACCCGGCGCATCGGCGGCGCGAGCGCCGGCTGCGGCCGGCCCGGCTGC
>JAIEPK010000608.1 GCA_019749875.1 Candidatus Binatia bacterium
CAAGCGCACGACGAGGACACGCCGGGGCAGAGGCCGCGTCGCGCGAACGTCAGCGCGGGACGCGACCCCGCACGGCGTTGGCACGAGCGCCGTACGTGACGCGGCCGGCGGCGTCCGCCGGGTGGCGCTGCCGCATGCGGCCCTTCAGCGTCGCGAGCGCGTCGGGCGCCATCGCGGCGAGCTTCGCGCTGACGCTCGGTCCGGTGAGGACCGTCGTCCACCAGTCCTCGAAGTCGTCGAAGGTCCGCTCGACGGCGATCGCGCGCGTCTCGATGGACTCGAGACCCGCGTCCCGCCAGAGCTCCTGCAGGACGTCCATGCGCGCCGCGTGCGGGCTCGGCGGCATGCCGGGCGCGACGCCGAGTGCGCGCATCTCCTCTTGCAAGGCCGTGTACGGGAAGCCGCCCTCGGTGAGGTCCCAACCATAGGCCGCGACCACCCCGCCGGCACGGACGACGCGTGCCATCTCCGCGACGCCCTTCGCCGGATCGGGCACGAAGAAGATGACCAGCGGCATGACGGCGACGTCGAACGCGCCGTCGGGAAACGGCAGCGCCATCGCGTCGCCCTGATGGAACTGCGCGAGCCGAGCCGCGGGCTGCGTGCGCGCGAAGGCGAGCTGCGCCTCCGACGGATCGACGCCGTCGATCGCCGCCGGTGCGCAGCGCGCGAAGATCATCTCGGTGAAGGCACCGTTGCCGCAGCCGACGTCGAGCCAGCGCAGATGGGGCTCGGGTGCGAGCCAGTCGAGGAAGACGTCGCCGGCGAGCCGGCTCCAGCGTCCCATGTAGCGCTCGTACGTCGCGCCGTCGTCGAAGCGGATCTGCGGATCAGACATGCGCAGGGACCTTACGCACGTGCCGCACGATGTGGAAATCCTCGTCGGCAGAGGGCGGCTCGAAGAAGCGCGTGATGGCGTCGAACTCGGCGTCCGTCGTCCACGCCGTGCCCTCGGCGAGGTCGCGGCTGCGCTCGCGGAGCTGGGCCTTGCACAGCGCGTCGGGCGCATCGACGAAGTGCAGCTCGTGCGGCGGCCCCGTGCGGTCGATCAGCTCGCGGAACCACGCGCGCTGCCGGCGCGTGTTGGCGGGAAAATCGAGCACGACGTCGATGCCGCGGCCGAGAAGCGCACCCACGTGCTCCGTGAGCGCTGCGGACAGGCGTCCGGAGTACTTCCGGTAGGCGTCGACGTCGACGATCTCGTCCGGGAACAGATGACCGAGCCACTCGTCCTGCACCAGCAGGATCGCGCCGGTGCGCTCGACGATCCGCGTCGCGAGCGTGGACTTGCCGGCGGCCATCTTGCCGCAGAAGAAGACGAGCGTTCCTTCTGTGCGCATCGCACACCGTCATCACGCCCATCCGCGCGCGACAAGCGGCCGGACCGGATCACGTTTCCACGGCGCTGCGATCGCGCGCGGTCGCGCGGGGTCGCGTGGAGGATCGGCGAGGCCGCCGCGCGTCCGTCCGCGGCGCCGGCCCGCACGACGCGGTCGCGCTCGGACGAACGTCGTCGCCGCGTCGCGCGGCGCCACGCCGCAATACGCCGCGTCGTCCATGGCGTCTTCTCGACGGCGTCAAGTCGCTCCGTGCGCGTCGCCGGAGCGAAGAACGTCACCGAGCCGCGGCGACCCGTCCGTGCGACGTGCGAAGCCCAGAGGAAGGACAGCCATGAGGACGATTCCAGCGAGCGTCACACTGCTGGCACTGCTGCTCGCCGCCGCGGCGCACGCCGCGACGCCGGCGCAGACCTGTCGCAGCAGCAAGACCAAGGAAGCCGGCAACTACGCCGAATGCATCTTCAAGGCAGAGGCGAAGTTCGCGCTGCAGGGCGACTCCGCCGCCCGCTCGGCGGCGCACCAGCGCTGCTTCGACAAGTACGTCGCCAAGTGGGCGCAGATCGAGGGGCGCGCGGCCGGCGCTTGCCCGAGCGTCGCCGACCAGCTGCCGGTGGTCGAGCATCTCTACCAGGACACGGGCGACGTCGCGGCGGCACTCTCCGGCGCGACGCTCGCGCCGCAAGCACGACCGCTCGCGACCGGGCAGACGGGCTGCTGGAACGCGAGCGGCCAGGCGATCGCCTGCGCCGGCACCGGCCAGGACGGCGAGGTGCAGAGCGGCGCGCGGCGCGCCTACGTCGACAACGGCGACGGCACGATCACGGACACCACGACCGGCCTGATGTGGGAGAAGCTGTCGGACGACACCGGCATCCACGACAAGGACAACGTCTACACCTGGGCCAATGCTTTCAACTACAAGATCGCGACGCTCAACGTCGAGCGCTTCGCCGGCTACGACGACTGGCGCGTGCCGAACGTGACCGAGCTGCAGAGCTTGGTGAGCTACGGCGCCGTCGGCCCGGCGGTGGATGCCGCGTTCAACACCGGCTGCGCGCAGTGGTGCACGGTCCTGAACTGCTCCTGCACGCTCGGCGGCGCGACCTCGTCGTTCTGGTCGTCGACCGTGTTCCAGCCCTACCCGACGTACGTGATGTCGGTCTTCTTCTACACCGGCACGGTCGATCGGAACACCGCGCCGACGCAGGCGTTCCACGTCCGCGCGGTGCGCGGCGGAGCCTGATCCGCGCGCGAGCGCGACCGCTTCTCGGCCACCCGCCTCGCACCCGCGAGGTCTCGATCCGGAGGAATCTCGACATGAAGACGATGCTCTGGTCCGCCGTCGCGGCCACGATGCTCCTCGCGACTGGCGCGCTGGCAGCGACTCCCGCGGAGGACTGCGCGAGCCGCAAGAACAAGGAATCCGGCAAGTACGTCCAGTGCCGCCAGAAGGCGGAGGCGAAGCTGGCGCTCGACGGCGATGCGGCCAAGCACGCGACCGCGCTGCAGCGCTGCGCCGCGAGGCTCGCGGCGAACTGGACCAAGATCGAGAGCAGGGCTGCGGGGGCGTGCCCGACGATCGGCGGGCTCGACGCCGTCAAGCAGTTCCTCGACACCGCCACCAGCGACGTCGCGAATGCGCTCGCGGGCGATGCGCTGGTGAAGCGCGGCCATCGTACCAAGAGCGGGCAGACGCAGTGCTACGGCGGCACGACCTCATCGCCGATCCCCTGCCCCGGCAGCGGCCGCGACGGCGCCTTCCGGAAGGGTCTCGACCGCCTGTACGTCGACAACGGCGACGGCACGATCAGCGATCTGAAGACCGGGCTCCAGTGGGAGAAGCTGTCGTGGGACGGCAGCATCCACGATCGCATCAACCAGTTCTCGTGGAGCGACGCGACCGCGTACAAGATCGCCGGCCTCAACGCGATCGCGTTCGCCGGGCACACCGACTGGCGGCTGCCCAACGTCAACGAGCTGCAGACGATCCTGCACTACGGCGTGTCGTTCCCGACCGTCGCGCCGGCGTTCAACGTCGGCTGCACGGCGGGCTGCACCGTGCTGACCTGCTCCTGCGGCTGGAACGCCGGCTACGGCGGATCGGAGCGCTACTGGACCTCGACGACGTACGTGCAGGCGCCGTTCTACGTGTGGACCGTCGCGGCGTACGACGGCAGCGTCGGCTACACCGCGCGCAACGAGGTGCGCCACGTGCGCGCGGTGCGCGGCGGATCGTGAGGATCCCTCCGCTCGCTCACGTCGGGCGTCCGCCGAACGACTCCGCGTACCGCGACACGAACTCGCGGACGCCGCTCGGCGAGCGCCCGAGGATCCGCTCGATGCCGTCCGACGAGCGATCGTAGCGCCCGGCGCGGTTCAGCTCCGCCATCGTCGTCAAGTGCTTGCGCAGGTGCTCGGGCAGCCCGGCCCCTTCGAGGACGCGCTGCCAGTCCTCGGGCGGCACGTCGACGTAGCGCACGTCGCGCTGCAGAGCATCGGCATACTCCTTCGCGATTCCGTGCAGATCCTGCGAGCGCGGACCGGTGAGCTCGTAGACGTGGCCCAGGTGCGGCGCCGGATCCGCGAGCACCGCTGCCACCGTGGCCGCCACGTCCGCAGCCGAGACCGGATTGGTCTTGCCGGACCCGAACGGCAGCTCGATGCGATCGCGCTCGCGCACGCTCGGCGCGGTGAGCGGCAGGAAGAAGCCCTCGAGAAAGACCGTCGGACGGATCGTCACCACCGGCAGCCCCGACCAGGCGAGCGCCTGCTCGCCGAGCCAGTGCTGTCGCTGCTGCGTGCTCGACGTGGTGGCGACAATGCTCATCTGCGAGACCGTCATCTGCGACATGTTGACCAAGGCTTCGACGCCGACGTCGCGCGCGACCGCCGCCATCGTCACCGTCGCTTCGAGGTAGCCCGCGGCGACGGACATGCCGAAGTAGATGCGGCGGCAGCCGCGGACGACGCGGGCGACGTCGGGCGGGTCGAGCAGGTCGCCGACCACCACCTCGGCACCGGCGGCGCGCAGCGCGGCCGCGCGCTCGTCCTCGCGGTGGACCATCGCGCGGACCGGCAATCCGCGCTCCAGCAGCAGCGTGGTCACCGTCCGGCCGACCGCACCCAGACGGCCGGCTGCTCCGGTGACCAGGATCGGACCTTCGAGTGCCATGCCCTTCTCCCGCGCCGCGGTCTGAAGACGGCGTGTCGTGAACCCGGCGCTGCACGGCAGCAGGTCACGGCGCGCCGCACGTTGCAACGGCGTCCGGTGGAGGCAGCGTCGGGTGGGACACCTGCGGGTCCGTCCTGCGTGGCCCGCGAAGCGGGTGCGGACGTCAGTCCGGGATCTCCGGATCGACCAGCTTCGCGAGCTGCTCCATCGACTCCTGCCAGCCGAGGTAGCAGCTCTCGACCGGGATCATCGCCGGGGTCCCTTCCTGCACGGCCGTGATCTCCGTGCCGCACGCGACCTTCTTCAGGGTGATCGTCGTGACCATCTCGTCGGGCATGTTCGGGTCCTCGAACTTGTCCGTGTAGACGATGCGCTCGTTCGGAATCATCTCGCGGTAGACGCCGCCGAACGCGTGGCCGTTGCCGGTGGTGAAGTTGGTGAAGGACATGCGGTAGGTGCCGCCGACCTTCGCGTCCATGTGGTGGACCTTGCAGGTGAAGCCGTACGGCGGCAGCCACTTGGCCATCGCGTCGGGGGTGGTGAAGGCGCGATAGACGCGCTCCGGAGTGCCGCGCAGGACGCGGTGCAGACGAACGGTGCCTGTTGCCATGGTGCTCGTTCCTTTCGTTGTGGATTCTCGTGATCGGCGCGGCGCCGGGCCGCTCTCGACCTCTAGTCGACCGGCCGGAAGAGGAATCGACAACGGGCCCGCGTCATCCGGCGCGTGCCGCGATGAACAGAGCGTCGCGCTCGTGGCCGGGCACGAACGCCGAGCGGTTCGTCGCCCGCAGCGCGTCCTGCAGCGGTGCGACGTCGCTGCGCGCGAACGCCCGCAGCGTGCGCAGCTCGCCCGCGACCTCGGCCGCCTCGGCCCGTGCGTGCGGGCTCTCGAGGAGCCTCGTGCAGAGCATCGACAGCAGCGCGGTGGATTCGCCGGCGAGAAACGCGTTCGCGGCCGCGACGAGATCGTCGGGCACGCGACGCAGCGCCTCGAGCCGCACGCCGCGCCGCAGCGGCACCGCGGGACGCCGCGACGCCGGCTCCAGGTGACCGATGCGCGCGAGCAGCGCGACC
>JAIEPK010000324.1 GCA_019749875.1 Candidatus Binatia bacterium
CCCGAGGCGGCGCGCGCGGAAGGCGCGGCTTCGCCGGGGCCGGTCGGCGTCGTCGTCACCGGCTTGCCCGCTGCCGCCTCCGCCTGCGCCGCCATGCGCTCCTTCACCTGCTCCGGCGTGAACCCCGCCTTCTCGACGCTCGTCAGGTGCGGCAGCACCGGCTTCTTGTACGCCATCATCTGCTGGATCTTCCGGAAGAACGTCTTGACGGCGAGGTTCTGCTCCATCTGGTCCGCCATCCAGCTGTCGGTGTTGGCGTTGGCGAAGCCGTACGACGAGTCGAGCGAGCGCGGCACGGTGAAGTCGAGGCGCGTCTTGTCGTCGGTGACCAGCGGACCGTCGCCGGCCCAGGCGCGCGCCTCGTCGCCCGAGAACACGAAGTGCGACAGGAACGCGAACGGGTCGCCGACGCCGATCGACTCCATCTCGGCGCGGACCTTCGGGTCCTCGTACTTCTTCATCAGGCGCGCCAGATCCGGATCGTGCGGCGTCATGCTGCCGTTGATCACCCACGAGTAGAAGAGCGGGCCGTGCCACACGCTGACGTACGGAAACACGCTGGCCACCGTGCGCACCAGGTGCTTCAGGTCCTCTTCGGGGGTCATGACCATGTTGACCCAGATGCTGAAGATGCCGCCCGGCGCGAGATGGTCGCGCGCCAGCTCGTAGAACTCCTTGGTGTAGAGGTTCACGATGCCCGCGGTGTGCAGCTCGGGCGGATCGAGGCGGATGATGTCGTACTTGTCGCGCGACAGCAGCAGGAAGTTGCGCCCGTCGGCGATCGTCATGTGGATGCGCGGGTCGGCGAGCACGTCGCGGTTGGTGCTCGCGAAGAACGGTGCCGCGGCGAGCACGCCCGGGCTCAGCTCGACGGAGTCGATGCGCTCCACCGGATGCATCGTCAGCGACGACAGCGAGTTGCCGACGCCGAAGCAGATGTTGAGGATCCGCAGCGGCTTCTCGTGCAGCAGCAGCGGGATCTCCGCGTACATGCGGTCTTCCTTGACGGTGCCGGTGCCCGCGGTGCCGCGACCGTCGCCGTAGCGGATCATGCGGCCGCGCTTCGCGTCGTCGGTCACCATGATCGTGTCGGTGATCTCCTCGCGGTAGAACGGCAGCGGTCCGAAGCGGCGCACGAACGTCCGCTCGAACATCTGGTGCGGCACGACCGCGACGGCGATCACCGCGAGTGCCGCGGCCGCCGCGACCGCGACGATCCGTCCGCGGCCCTCGACCGCGCGCCACGCGAGCGCGAGCCCGACGGCGGCGTTCAGTGCCGCGAGCGCGAAGAACGTCCCCTGCATGCCGAGCACGGGCAGGACCACGAAGCCGATCACCACCGAGCCGAAGATCGAGCCCGCGGTGTTCGCCGTGTACGCGGTCGCGATGCGCTCGCCGACGGAGTCCAGGCTCTCGACGACCACGCGCGCGACGAACGGGAACGTCATGCCGAAGAGGAACGTCGTCGCGAGCAGCACCAGCGACGACTGCACGAAGATCACCGCGACCACTTTCCCCCACGATCCGAGACCGCCGAGCGTCGTCACGATGCCGACGGTGATGCGGTCGAGGTTCGCGTACACCAGCATCGCGCACAGCACGGACGCGCTGATCACCAGCTCGATCACGCCAAGGCCGAGCAGCGGACGCCGCAGGCGGTCGACGACTCGCGCAGCGACCGCGCTGCCCGCCGCGATGCCGAGCAGGAAGGTCGCGAGGATCGCGCTGTAGGCGTAGGTCGAGTTGTGCGTGAACTGCTCGAGGCCGCGCGTCCACAGCACCTGGTAGCCCAGCGCCGTGAAGCCCGAGATCGCGATCGCCGCGTACGCGAGGCGCACCGTCGACGATGCCGGCTCGAGGCGCGCCGCGACGTGGTCGGTGCTGGTGATCAGGTCGCGACCGAGCCACACGGCGCAGAGCCCGACCGCGAGGCTGACGCTCGCGGCGAAGCCGTTGGTGAGCGACAGGCCGAGGTTCGGGATCAGCACGAAGCCCGCCGCGACGCAGCCGACGACCGCGCCCAGCGTGTTGACCGCGTAGAGCGCACCGGCGCCGCGGCCCACGACCTCGGTGTTCTGGATCACGGCACGGCTGAGCAGCGGCAGCGTCGTTCCCATCAGCGTGCTCGGCACGAGCAGCACCGCGAACGCGAGCACGAAGCGGGCGACCGCGAAGCCGAAGCCGCCGCCGCCCAGCGCCGCATGCACCGACGCGTAGATCGGGCCGAGGTGGAAGAGCAGGGTCGGCGTGATGAGCGCGACCGCGGCGAGGGCGATCTCGACGCAGCCGTAGGCCAGCAGCGGGCGCCGGGCGCGGTGCGCGAAGCGTCCGGCGATGGCGGCGCCGAGGGCGAGACCGGCCATGAAGGCACAGAGGACGGTCGTGACGGCGTACACCGTGACCGACATGGTGAGGCTCAGGAGCCTCATCCAGACGATCTCGTAGATCAGGCCGGACGCACCGGATGCGAAGAACAGACCGAGGAGGGCCAGCCAGGAGGCGCCGCTGAACATCCGGTGCACCTTATGACGCGGGTTTTGGGCGGTCCAGCAGGATCCCGCGCGCGGGCAGGACGGGTGCGCGGTGCACCAGCCGTCCTTGCGGCCGAGGGCCGCCTGCGATCCGCGGCGATGCCCGCCGCCGCTACGCCGCTTGCGCCGGTGGCGACTCGGCCTGCGCGACCGGCTGCTGCGGACGCTTGCCGGTGATCGCCTTCCACGCCATGCGCAGCGTGACCTTGATGCCCTCGACGCCCAGATACGGGAACGTCAGCGGGATCAGGATCACGTAGAGCATCAGCGCCAGGCGCTTCATGCGGTGCTGGATGATCCAGCGCATCGCGGGCTTCAGGAACTCCGGCGACTTCGCGTACACCGGCGTGATCTTGGCGAGGGTCTCGGCGAGCTCCTTGTGCGGGTGCCGCAGGATCGACTCGTGGTGGTAGCCCGAGATGCCCTGCCGGACCTTCTCCTCGCCCTCGGCGTCGAGGTACCCGAGCTCGACCGCGTGGTGGTACAGCTTGGTCTTGGGGAACGGGTAGAAGACGTACGCCGAGCTCTGCGTGGGCTTGATCTCGTCGACCATGCGCAGCGTCTTGAACATCTGCTCCGGGGTCTCGCCCGGGTTGCCGTAGATGCACGACGCCTGGAGCCCGATGCCGTGCTCCTTGATCAGCTGCGCCGCGTTCTTGATCAGGTCGTCCGTCATCGGACGCTCCATCAGGTGGCGGCGGATGTCGGCATCACCGGAGTCGACGCCCATGAAGATGGTGTGGCAGTTGGCGGCCTTCATGGCGCGCAGCAGCTGCGGGCGGATCGTCGTCGGGTAGCCGAAGCAGTACCACGGCAGGCCGACTTCCTTCCGGTAGACCTCGCAGAACTCCTCGACCCACTTCGGGTTGGTCGTGAAGTTGTCGTCGTGGACGGAGACGTACTTCGGGTCGTACTTCCTGAGGTTGACCTTGAACTCCTCCATCACGTTCTCGAGCGAACGCTTGCGGAGGAAGTCGCCTTTCCCTTTGAAGATCTCGCGCTGGTAGTGGATGTTGCAGAAGGTGCACTTGAACGGGCAGCCGCGGCCCGTGAAGATCTCCAGGTTGTCCTTGAAGCAGCCGTACTCGTACCAGAGCTGCTTCTCCGGGAACGGGAACTTGTCGAGGTCGTTCTCGAGCTCACCCATCGGGTTGCGGTGGATGATGCCGTCCTTCTTGACCCACATCGTCGGCACGGACGTGTAGTCCTCGCCCGCTTCCATGCGCCGCACGAGCTCGAGCATCGCCAGCTCGCCCTCGCCGATGCAGGCGATGTCGATGTTCGGGTTCGACAGAACGTAGTCGGGGATGGCCTGCGGATGGTGCCCGCCCATGACGATGGGCACCTCGGGGAGGCGCTTCTTCAGCATCTCCGCCATCTTGGTCGCGAACGGGTACAGGTTGGTCAGGCAACCCATCGCGATGACGTCGGGCTTGAACCCCACGGCGCGCTGCAGCAGCTCCTCGTGGCGGTTCATCCATGCGAGGTGGGGGAACTTGACGAACAGGTTGTCGTCGAGGCCCGGGTCGAAGATCAGGTCGACCTGGTGACCGTGGGCCTTGAGCATCGACATCACGTAGCCGACGCCGAGGTTCTCGATTCCCCGGTAGTAGAAGAGAACTCGCATATTCCTACTCAAAGGGTCTGAAATCGTTTTGGGAGTCAACCCTTTTCGCCGCGCACGCGATCACCGGCAAGGGCGGGGCCCACATGGTGGGCCGGTGTCATGCGCGAGGGAAGGGCTTTTCGTCGTGCTGGTGGTGCGTGGATGGTAGGAGCGTCGGCCATGCCCTGCGGGCACCGTTCCGCCGTCGCCGCGCTCGCTGCCGCCGTCCTCGCCTCCGCGCTGTACCTCGTGATCACGCCGTGGGTGCTGCGACCGTGGCTGCTCGGGTCCGATCTGCTGCCGCGCGACGTCGGGACCTTCGCCCCGATGGAGAATGCGGACCTGTACCTGAACGCGTGGATCCTCGCATGGATCGCGCGTGCGGCGCTGCTCGACCCGGCGGCGCTGTTCGACGGCAACGTCTTTCACCCGGCGAGCAACACCATCGCCGGCTCGGAGAACATGCTGGCGCACCTGCCGGTGACCGTTCCGGCCATGGCCGCGACCGGCAGCGCGCTCGCGGTGCTGAAGGCGATGGCGGTGGAGAGCTTCGTCCTCGCCGGCCTGTGCATGTTCCTCCTCGCCCGGCGGCAGACCGGCAGCTCCGCTGCGGCGCTGGTCGCGGGCGCGGCGTTCACGTTCGCGCCGTGGCGCGTGCAGAGCTTTCCGCACCCGCAGTACCTCGGGACGCAGTACCTGCCGCTCGCGCTGCTCGCGGTGGACGTCTGGGTCGAACGACGGACGCGCGGGGCTCTCGCCGGCCTCGCGGCCGCGCTCGCGCTGCAGATCCTCGCCTGCCTCTACCTCGGCTACTTCTCGCTGTTCGGCGTCGCGGCGTATGCCCTGGCGCGGCTCTGGTGGGGGCCGATCGAGCGTCGTGTTCCCGCCACTCTGTGGCTCGGCGCGGCGATGGCGCTCGGCGCGCTGGCGGTGATCCCGATCGCGATCCCGTACCTCCGGGCGCGCTCCGCCGGCATCATTCCCGCCTTCGATCCGAGCCGCTTCCTCGGCCACACCTGGGCGCCGTGGAGCTACCTGAGCGGCGCCTTCGTCGGCCTCGGTGGCCTGGTCGTGGTGCTGGTCGGGCTCGACGTGGTGGTGCGCGGCGGGCTCCGCTTCGCCGGGCGGCACTCCGCCCCGGGACGCGTGCCCGGCGACGAGAGCGTGGAGAACGGCGTCGTCGCGCGGTCGCAGCGTCGTGGATCGTGGATCATGGCCGCGACCGGCGTGCTGCTGTCGACCGGTCCATACTTGACCTTGCCCGGCGGTGCCGTCGTGCCGACGCCGTACCTGCTCTTCTACGAGCTGGTGCCGGGCTTCTCCGCGATCCGCGGGCCGCGGCGCTTCTTCATCCTGGTGCTCGCGGCGCTGTCCGCGCTGCTCGCGCACGCGTTCGTGCGCTGGACGCGCGGTCTGCCGCCGGTCGCGCGCGGCGCGCTCGCGCTCGTGCTGGTC
>JAIEPK010000311.1 GCA_019749875.1 Candidatus Binatia bacterium
GACCGGCGCCGGTGACGGCGTCGCCAGCGGCCATCGGCTTCGAGCGCGGTCCGCTGGCGTAGCCGAACGCGAGGATCGCGTGGTCGGCCGGCGGCAGCGTGCTGGGCCGCCGCGCGCGGCACGGCTTCGCGGCCTCCGTCGACGACTCGCAGATCAACCCGGCGGGGTAGGGACGGGCTGCGACGAGCGTCGGACGCGCCTCGCCGGCGAGGAACACTTGGCGCCCTCGCTCGAGCAGCTCTCCCGCGGGCGGTGGCACCTCGTCGACGAGCCGGTGGATCGTCGCGAGCTGCGGTGGCGGCGGGGGCACGGGACGCTCGCGCGCGCAGCCCGCCGTCACCGCGAGCAGCGCGGCGACGATTGCCGACCGGATGCGGCTGGACGATGCATGTCGGGGAGAGGGCAACGGGCGGCTCGTGGCAGCGGCACGCCGTGCCGGTGCGCTGGCGACGACGCGAGGCGCGTCGACACTAGCGATCGGTGCGCGGGGGCCGCAAATCGCGCACCGCGCGGCGCTCCCTTAACCGCGGCCGCGCGGACGTGTACAAGCCGGTCTCGCGGTACGGGATGGGTGACGGAGGGCAGGACGGACGCGACGGCGAGGGGCGCGTGCCGGTCGGCGATCGACGACCGCGGGTCTGGTCCGCGCCCGGTGCGTGGGTGTCGAGCACGTATTTCGCCGAAGGCTTTCCGTACGGCGTCGTCAACAACCTGGTCGAGATCCTGTTCAAGGAGCTCGGCGCCAGCCTGCAGGTGATCGGCCTCACGGCGCTGTTCCACCTGCCGTGGAACCTGAAGTTCCTCTGGGGGCCGTTCCTCGACCAGTACGAGACCAAGCGGGCCTGGATCGTCGCGATCGAGGTCGCGTTGACGGTCGTGCTGGTCGCGCTGGCGCTGACCGTCGGTGCGTCGTCGGCGCTCGGCGCGATCTCGCTGTGCGTGGCCCTGCTGGCGGTGCTGTCGGCGACGCACGACATCGCCATCGACGGCTTCTACCTCGAAGGGCTCGACGAGCACGGTCAATCGAAGCTCGTCGGCTATCGCGCGGCCGCGTACCGCATCGCGAGCCTGGTGGTGGCGAGTCCCCTGCTGCTGCTGATCGGCGCCGTCGGTTGGAGCAACGGCCTGCTGGGTGCGGCCGGCGTGATGCTGCTGCTGACGGCCTACCATGCGCTGTTCCTGCCGCGCGTCGAGACGCGGCGCACGGCGCTGTCGTCGGCGCTCGGCGACGCGACCGTGCGCGGCCTGCTGGTGCTCGCGGCGGTCGCGGTGGCGGTGGTCGCGGTCCTGGTGCTCGCACGCGGCGGCGAGAACGCTGCCGGGCGTGCGGACGGGGTCTCGGTCGCCGTGACGAGCGCGGGCGTTCCGGCGACGAGCGGCGCGCCGCCTGCGCCGGGCACACCGTTGCCCACCCCGAGTACCGCTGGTCCGGCCCCGACGCCGGTCGGCGACTGGCTCGGCATCTCGCTCGCCGGCTGGATCTCGCTCGTCCTGCTGGCGGCGCTGATCGTCGCGCTCGCCTCGCTCGAGCGGATCCGCGGGCGCTTCGCCGGCAGCGACACGCCCTATGCGCGGGCGTTCGTCGACTTCCTCGCGCAGCGCCGGATCGGGCTCGTGCTGGTGTTCATCGTGTCGTTCCGGGTCGGCGAGTCGTTCCTCGTCAAGATGCGCTGGCCATTCCTGCACGACGTGCTCGGCATGGACATCGCGACCTATGCCTGGGCCAACGGGACGCTCGGCACGATCGCGTCGTTCGTCGCGACGTTCCTCGGCGGTCGCCTGATCGCGCGCGACGGGCTCCGGCGCTGGATCTGGCCGTTCATGCTGCTGCAGAACGCGCTCAACCTGCTGTTCGTGCTGCTCGCCTGGCTCGGCCCCGAGCGCGCGGGGACGTGGCTGACGGTCGGCGTGATCGCCTTCGACGCCTTCGGCTCGGGGCTCGGCACGGCGGTGTTCATGGTCTACCTGATGCGCTGCTGCGCACCGCAGCACCGCGCCGCGCACATGGCCATCGTGACCGCCCTGATGAGCGTGAGCTTCACGCTCGCCGGCGTCTGCAGCGGCTTTCTCGCGGCGGCGATGGGCTTCGGGCCCTACTTCCTGTTCACCTTCCTGGTGACCATCCCGGGCATGGTGCTGGTGTTCTTCCTGCCGCACATCGACGGCCGCGAGGAGGCGCTGCCGCCCGTCGAAGCGACCGTCGCGACGTCCTGAGCCGACGACAAAGGCGTGGCGTCCGCCGCATCCACGGGTGTAGGTTCGCCCGCGATGCCGGCACGTCGGACGTTCCTTCTCGCGCTCTGCTTCTTCCTGTCGGGGGTGGGCAGCCTCGCGCTCGAGGTGGTGTGGACGCGCGAGCTGCGGCTCGTGTTCGGATCCACCACGCTCGCGGCGAGCACGATCCTGGTCGCGTACATGCTCGGGCTCGGCATCGGCGGGCTCGCCGGCGGTCGCGTCGCCGCGCGCGTGCGGAGCGGCGTGCGCGCGTACGGCTGGATCGAGATCGCGATCGGTCTCTACGCGCTGCTCGTGCCGTGGCTCCTGGCGCAGCTTCCCGCGCTCAACCGCAGCGTGCTCGCCGGGCTCGACTTCTGGCCGGCCGTTTTTTGTCGCTTCGCGGTCGCGCTCGCGCTGCTGCTCTTGCCGACCGTGCTGATGGGCGCCACGCTGCCGATCCTCGTCACCGCCCTGGTGCGGCGCGACGCGCGCATCGGCTCCAGCACCGGCCTGCTGTACGGGCTCAACACGCTCGGTGCGGTGGTCGGCGTGTTCCTCGCGACGTTCGTCCTGTTCGGCTGGCTCGGGCTCACGTGGACGAACCGCATCGGTGCGCTGCTCGACGTCGCGGTCGGCCTTCTGGCATTGACGCTCGTCGAGCGCGCCTTTCGCGCCGCGCACGAGGCGACGGATGCCGCGCCGGCGGCGGACGGCACGGCGTCCGTCGCCGCTGCCGCCGGCACTGCGGTGGGGACCCGGGCGGGGCTGCTGCTCGCGGTCTACGGCGCGGTCGGCTTCACGGCGCTGCTCTACGAGGTGGCGTGGTCGCGTGCGCTCGGGGTCGTCTTCGGCTCGTCGATCTACGCCTTCGCCTCGATGCTGGGCGCGTTCCTGACCGGCATCGCTCTCGGCAGCCTCGCCTTCCGGCGCTGGATCGACGCGACGCGGGCACCGCTCCAGCTGCTCGCGTGTGGCATCGTCGCGCTCGCGGCGCTGGGCCTCTGCACCACGTGGGTCATGCCGCACCTGCCGCAGGCGTTTCTGTGGGTGGTCGAGCGCTACGGCGTCGACAGCGGACGCATCGCGCTCGCGCGCGTGCTGATCTGCATCGGCGTGATGCTGCCGCCGACGCTGGTCCTCGGCGGACTCTTCCCGCTGGTGGCACGGGTGATCGGCGACACGACGCAGAACGCGGGCGAGGCCGTCGGGCGCGTGTACTTCGCGAACACCATCGGCTCCGCCGCCGGAGCGTTCTGCACCGGCTTCTTCCTGCTGCCGTGGCTCGGCATCCGCGACACGCTGGCGCTCGGCGCCGGCGTCGATCTGCTGGCGGCGGCGCTGGTGCTCGTCGCCGGCACGCGCAGCGCGCGAACGCGCGCGCTGGCATTGGTGCCGCTCGCGGCGACGGCGCTGCTGCTCGTGGTGCCGATCCCGTTCGATCGCCGGGCGCTGACGCGCGGCGTGTTCAAGGCGCCGGAGGCCGAGCTCACGTTCGGCATCGATACGGCACCGATCGACGGCCGTCCGGACAGCGAGCTGATGTTCTACCGCGACGGCATCAACGCGACCGTGAGCGTGCAGCGCGAGGGCGGCATCCTCGCCCTGCGCGTGAACGGCAAGACCGACGCGTCGTCGTACGGCGACATGTCGACGCAGGTGCTGCTCGGCCAGCTGCCGCTGCTGTTCGGCGGCCCGGCGAAGAAGGTCCTCGTCATCGGCTACGCGTCGGGCGTGACCACGGGATCGGTCGCGACGCACGACTCCGTCGAGCGCATCGACGCGGTCGAGATCGAGCCCGCGATCGTCGAGGCGTCGCGGTGGTTCGACGACGTGAGCGGCCGTCCGCTCGAGGACCCGCGCGTGCACCTGGTGCTCGACGACGCGCGATCGTACCTCGCCGCGACCCGCGAGCGCTACGACGTCATCATCTCCGAGCCGTCGAATCCGTGGATGAGCGGCGTGTCGAACCTGTTCACGCGCGAGTTCTTCGCGATCGCCAAGAACGCGCTGGCACCGGGCGGCCGTCTCCTGCAGTGGGTCCAGCTCTACGCGCTGGATCCGCCGTCGCTGGCGTCGATCGTCGCGGCGCTGCGCAGCGAGTTTCCGTACGTCTACGGCTTCGCCGACATCGCCGGCAGCCCGGACCTGCTGCTGCTCGCGCAGGACCATCCGCTGGCGCCGAGCGACCTGCCGCGCTGGGAGATGCTGCCGGCGAAGGTCCGCGCGGATCTGGAGCGCATCGGCAACTTCTCGACCCTCGACGTGTGGAGCCTGCTGCGCGTCACGCCGGCCGACGTCGACGCGCTCGCCGAGCGTGCGCCGAAGGTCAACACCGACGACAATCTCTTCATCGAGCTCGGCACGCCGTGGATGCTCTACGACGAGACCAACCGTGCGAACTGGGCGGCGCTGGTCAGCACCAAGGGCTCGATCCTGGCGCTCCTGCAGCAGCTCGGCGAGCCGTTCGACGACGAGCGGATCGGTGCGCTCGCCTTCAGCCACGCACGCAAGGACTCGTCCGCTGCCGAGGATCTGCTGCGCGCAGCGACCGTCAAGGGCCGCCCGGGCACGGCGATCGCGGCCGCGACGGTCGTGGCGCGCCGAGTCTCGGAGGGGAGGTTTCCGATCGAGAACCAGCTCGAGGCGGCCGACGAGGCGGTGTCGCGCGCGCCGGGGGCGTTCGAGCCGCTGCTGCTGCGCGCCGAGGTGCGCGACGATGGCCACGACTTCGCGGGCGCGCTCGAGGATGCCGATGCGGCGCTCGCCGCGAAGCCCGACGACCTGCGCGCGCGTGCGCTCCGCATGCGCGCGCTCGCCCAGCTCGAGCGGTACGAGGAGGCGCAGCAGGATGCCGACGCGTTGCTCGCGACCACCTACGGTCAGGCCGACCCGCAGGTCCTGCGCGAGGCGCCCGAGGTCATCCTGCGCAACGGCCAGACCAAGCGCGCGATCGACCTGCTCGAGTTCCTGCTGCGCGATCGCGACCCGACCTGGACGCACGGCTGGATGCTGCTCGCCTACGCGTACGGTGAGCTCGGTGACGAGAAGAACGCCGCGCGCGCCGCGGAGAACGAGCGCATCAGTCGCCGCAATCGAGCGCTGCTCTACCACCGCATGGCGCGCTCGGCGCTGTGGAGCGGCAAGCCGGACGACGCGGCCGATCTGCTCAACGCGGCGCTGCAGACCGATCCGGACTACGAGGACGCGCGCACCGAGCTGGTGCGCCTCGTTCCGGACGCGGCTGCCGCATCGCAGGCGCCGGGCGACTCCGACGCGAACGACGCGGAGACCGCAGCAGGCGACGCGCCCGGTGACGTCGCCGACGAGAACGCCGCGGCACCGGACGACGGCGCTGCCGTCGCCGGTCGGGCCGCGGCCGGTGCGGCTGC
>JAIEPK010000561.1 GCA_019749875.1 Candidatus Binatia bacterium
CGGGGGCCGGGTCGCCGCCCGCGCTCGTGCCGGCCGCCGCCTCGCGGCCCTCGCCGCCCTCGCCCCCTTGCCAGCCGGCGAGCCCGCGCTCGAAGCGAGCGTTGCGCAGCACGTTGGCCTCGTACGCATCGAGGCTCCACAGCGCGTAGCCGAGCGACTGCTCGCGCAGCAGGACCAGCGCCCGCGTCAAGAACGTCGCGATCTCCGGCTCGCCCGCGAGCCGCGAGTTGTGCCGGAATGCCGGCGTCGAGTCGACGAAGTTGAACTGATCGAAGAAGATGCGCTTGCCGCCCACCGCGCGCCGCAGGCCGCGCAGCAGGGTCGCGAGGTTGCGCAGCGCCTCGTCGGGCGAGATCACGTCGCCCTCGTTGCGCGCGCCCCAGTACGGGTTGAAGTACGCCGTGACGACCGCGTAGTCGGACGTGAGCGGCCAGGTCACCTCGTGGCCGAAGTACTCGGTCTGTCCGTCGGCGACGATCGGCTCGCCGTCGATGCGGATCTCGTAGCTGAGGCGCGCGTCGGGGTCGCCGCGGCGCGCCGCCGCCGCGACCTCCGGCAGGACCACGCCGAGCAGGTGGTCGTCCGCGTAGCGCAAGAATTCGCGGAAGGCGCGCGAGCCGTAGGGCGGGATGCCGACCGCGTCCACGCTCGCGTACGACGTCCCCCAGTCGCCGTTCCAGTCGGCGATCGGCCGCGACGCGAGGTGCTTCGCCCAGCCCGGGACGTGCTGCGCGTACGCGAGACGGTCGGGCTCGCCCTGCTGGCCGATGCGCAGGTAGGCCGTCACGTCCTCCCACGAGAAGAACTGGAACAGCAGCCCCGGCTTGCCGGCGAGGCGCGCCGAGGTCTCGCGGAACAGGTCGGCGTAGGCGCGGCGCTCGCGCGCGTCGAAGAACACGTAGGGCGCGGAGAAGCTCTCGCCCGCGACGCCGCGCGGCACGCTCTCGAGCGTACCGACGCGCAGGATCGTGTACAGGCCGGCACGCCACGCCTCGTCGAGCACCAGCGCCAGACGGTCGTAGGCGGCGTCGTCGTAGCGCGGCGGATCGGCGTCGGTCTGGAAGACGCCCCACGGCACGGTCAGGACGATGGTGTTGAAGCCGAGCGCACGGACGCGGCGCAGGTCGTCGCCGAGCGTGCCGACGCGCAGGTTCGACCAGAAGTTGTAGTTCCAGTTGCCCTGCCAGAAGTGCACGCCGGTGATGCGGAAGCGCGGATCGCGCAGCGCGTCCGCAGCGGCACGCGGCGTCGCGTCCGAACCCGACGGATCGTCGCGCCCCGAGCGCGCACGCGGTGCCGCGAGCACCGCCGCCACGACGACCAGCAGAGCGAGGATGGCGATGGGTCGTGCGCGCACGTCGTGGTCTCCGGGAGTTCGCTCCGCGAGCCGCTCGCGTGCGCGACGGGATGCGAGCGCGGGCGGCGGGGCGCCAGCGTCTACCACGGGCCCGTGCACGGCGCCACGAAGCGCGCGCTGCAGGACGCGCGCGCACGTCGCGACCGGACGAGCGGCGGCGACACGCGCGTGCTGCTCGCGCGGCGCTGGTGTGGTTTGCTGCGCACCGATGCGAGCGCAGCGCGTGACGTCCACGCACCCGACGAGCCCCGAGCCCGAACGACGCGCGATGCCGAGCGCACGGCGTCACGCACTTCGCCTCCGGCGCGAGCCGCGGGCGCATTCGTCGATGCGGCGGACGAGCCCGCTGCGCGCCGCCGTCGCCGCGATCCTCGGCGCCGGCGCAGCCCTGATCGCGGCGAGCGGCTGTCACGACGCGCCGCCGCCGATCGATGCCGCCCGCCTCGCACGCGTCCGCTTCACCGACGTCACCGCCGCCGCCGGCATCGCCCGCAACGCGCCGACCTACGACGCGGCGATCGCCGACTTCGACGCCGACGGCCGCCTCGACCTCTACGTCGGCAATCACGGGACCGGGGCCGCCCTGCTGCACAACCAGGGCGACGGCACGTTCCGCGACGTCATCGGGACCTCCGGCATCGCGCCGGGCGGAGATCAGCACGGCACGGGCTGGGCGGATTTCGACCGTGACGGCGCGCTCGACCTCTACGTCGCCGTCGGCGCGGGGCGCGCCCTCGCGACCAAGGCGAATCCGTTCTACCGCGGCGACGGCAAGGGCCGCTTCACCGACGTCTCGAGCGTCGTCGGTGCGACCGATCCGAGCGGGCGCTCGCGCGCGCTGGCGTGGCTCGACGTCGACCTCGACGGCGACCTCGACCTCGTGCTGGCGAACTACGCGTCGCCGAACCGCCTCTACCTGAACCGCGGCGACGGCACCTTCGAGGACGCGTCGGAGCGCTACGGGCTCGCGCGCTGGACCGCGACCCGCCTCGCGTGGGCCGACTACGACGGCGACGGCCTCCCCGACCTGCTGCTCGGCGGCACGGCGCAGAACCTGCGCTTGCTGCGCAACGAGGACGGCAAGTCGTTTCGCGACGTCACGCGCGAGGCGGGGCTGGAGGCGCTCGGCGGATCGGTGCAGGGCATGGCGTTCGGCGACTACGACAACGACGGCGACCTCGATCTGGCGCTGAGCCGCGGCGCCGACTTCGCCGACGGCGTGGTCGACGACGCGCGCGGCACGCTGCGCTTCGCCTTCTTCGCGCACGACGAGCCCGACGGCTTCGACTTCGTCGTCGACCCGAGCGAGCCCGGCGTCTCCGCCGAGCTGTACGAGAACGGCTCGCCGGTCGCGCCCGAGCGCATCCGCTGCGGCGACACGCCGGTCGCGTCGCCCCGCTTCACCTGCGACGCACGCAGCGCCGCGACGGCGCCCGCCGCGAGCGACGCGATCGGCTTCCGCCTGTGGCGCGACGCGGAGGAGCGGCCGCCGTGCACGGGCTGCGCGCCGCAGCAGAGCTGGCGCCTGCGCTGGCAGGGCAAGGGCGATCACCACCTGAGCGGTCTCGTGCGTCGCGCGTCGCAGCCGACGCCGATCGGGCTCCAGACCGACATCCCGCGCGGTGCCTCGATCTGGCGCAACGACACCGGCGTATTCACCAAGCGGATGGACACCAAGGACGGCCTGCCACCCGAGACCGCCGTCAATGGCCAGGCCGTGCAGTGGGCCGACGTCGATGCCGACGGCTGGCTCGACCTCTACCTCGTCGACAGCGGCAGCGAAGGAGCGGCAGCGCGCAACGTGCTGCTGCTGAACGACGCCGCGCGACGCTTCGTCGTCGTTCCCGTGGAGAGCGGCGCGACGCCCGACAGCGGCGCGGGACGCGCCGTCGCGGCGCACTTCTTCGACTACGACGGCGATGCGAAGCTCGACCTGTTCCTCGCCAACGGCTGGGGCGCGCCGCCGTTCGACCGTGGCCCGTACCGTCTGCTGCGCAACACCAGCGACGGCGGACACGCGATCGTCCTGGCACTACACCGCGCGGCGTCGCCGCGCGACGGGCTCGGCGCGTGGATCACGGTCGACGCCTGTGGGCGCCGCTTCACGCGCTACGACAACGGCGGCACCAGCTGGTACTCGCAATCGATCGCGCCGGTGCACGTCGGGCTCGGCGACTGCACGCGGGTCGACATGGTCGAGATCCACTGGCCGTCCGGCGCGGGCCAGCGGCTGCACGACCTCGCGGTCGACCGGCGGATCGACGTCACGGAAGCGAACGACTAAGGCTGCCGCGTCGTCATGCGTCGCCTCGTCGCCCTACTCTCCGCGCCGGCCCTGCTCGCGCTCGCGGCGGTCGTGACCGTCGCCGGATGTCGCGGCACGCCGCGCGACCCCGACGTCATCCTGCTCGTGGTCGACACGCTGCGTGCGCAGAGCATGTCGGTCTACGGATACGATCGCGACACGACGCCGAACCTCGAGGCGTTCGCGGACGACGCCGTGACCTACGAGAAGGCGATCTCGCCCGGGACGTGGACGGTGCCCGCGCATGCCTCGTTGCTGACCGGGCGCTGGCCGTCGTTCCACGGTGCCGAGCGCGTGGTCGGCGATCGCCTGCTCGCGCTGCCGATCGATCCCGGCGTTCCGACGCTCGCCGAGGTGCTGTCGCGCGAGGACTGGCGCACCGGCGCCTTCGTCGCCAACACGACGTACCTGTCGAGCGTGCTCGGCTTCGCACGAGGCTTCCGGACGTACTGGGAGAACCATCCGCTCCTGCGCGCCGACGGCATCCTGAAGGAAGCCGCGGCGTGGCTCGCCGCCGAGCCCGGCAAGAGCTTTCTCTTCGTGAACGTGCTCGACCCGCACGAGCCCTACGAGCCGCCGCCGCCCTTCGACACGCGCTTCCCCGGTCGCGATCCCTCTCTCGGCGGGTCACTCGATCCGCTGCGCAACGGCACGCCGCTGACGCCCGCCATCGTCGCGCACCTGGTGTCGCAGTACGACGGCGAGATCGCGTTCACCGACGAGGAGCTCGGCAAGTTCTTCGCCGAGCTGAAGAAGCAGGGCCGCTACGACTCGTCGCTGATCTTCGTCACCGCCGACCACGGCGAGCTGCTCGGCGAGCACGGCCTCGCCGGGCACGGCCTCGAGCCCTTCGAGCCCTTGGTGCGCGTGCCGCTGCTGGTCAAGTATCCGGGGAACACCGCCGGCGGCACGCGGATCGCGCGCCGCGTGAGCACGATGGCGATCTTCGCGACCGTCTTCCATGCGCTCGGCATCGCGCTGCCCGAGGGCACGCAGGCCGTACCCGTGAACCTGCCGCAGCCCGTCCTCGTCGAGGACATCGACCCCGCCGGCCGGCGTGTGCGCGCGGCCTACGAGGGCACGCAGAAGCTCGTCGAGGCCCGCACGCGCGACGGCAACGTCGAGAGCGCGCTCTACGACCTCGAGACGGATCCGATCGAGACGCAGCCGCGCGACGGCAAGGGCAGCACGCTGCAGGCGGCGCTCGACGCGTTCACGAGCCTGCCGCGGCCGGTCAATCCCGCGCCGCGGCAGGTGATCGACGCGAAGCAGGCAGCGAAGCCGCGGCAGCTCGGCTCTGTCGAGTGAAGCGCGACGCTTTCCGTCAGCGGCACGGCGACCACGACCCGGCTCGACCGGGTCTCCGCGGTGCCGGCGCCCGGAGCGGGCATGGCCGGGGCGAAACTGCGTCCATGCGCACTTCGCGCGATGACGGCCGCGCCGGATCGCGGTAGTCTGCACGCGTGCCGAGCAACGACCCGCAGGCGATCATCGCGCGCCTCGCGGTCGCCGTGATGGCGGCCGACGGGCGCATCACCACCACCGAGATGGAGGCGCTCTCGCACCTCGAGGGCCTGGGCCTCGGCGACCTCACCGAGCCGGTGCGCGAGCAGCTGCAGATCGCGATGCGCGAGCCGATCGATCCGGTGGAAGTCTCCGCCGAGCTGACGCCGCTGTCGCGCGAGGCGGCGGCGACCATCGTCGCGGCACTCGCCGAGATCGCGCTCGCCGACCGCATCCTGTCGCGCCGCGAGTCGCAGATGCTGTTCGTGATCGCGCGTGCGCTCGGGCTCGACGACGCATCGACGGAGCATCTGATCCGCGGCTCGCTGGTCGCGCACCGCGCCGAGGTGCGCACGGATGCGGACGACACGGCACCGCAGCCGCACCGGGCACCGCGCGACGGGAACGTCGCGGCGCAGGGCGGCGGCGCGCCGTCTCCGCAGGATGTCGCGACGGCGCGGCCGC
>JAIEPK010000513.1 GCA_019749875.1 Candidatus Binatia bacterium
GCGGCGACGCGCGCGGCGCAGCGCCCGTAGCTGCAGAATCCGGCGCACTCCGGGTGTCGTTCGTCGGCGCTCGCGCGCAGGTAGGTCGCGAGCGCGTCCTCGGTACGTCCGCAGGTCGCACCGGGGGCCCCGGGCGGCGCGCAGATGCCGTCGGCCTTGGCGCCCGCGCCCCAGCAGACCAGCCCATCGGCGCACGCGAGCGAGGAGCGGCACGCCGAACCCGCCGCGGAGCGTCCGTGCACGATGCCCCGGCAGCTCCCGGGGAGACGCGGGGCTTGCGGCGTCACCCAGTCGCAGCCGTCGAGCTCCCGCGCGGCATCCGCCACGCAGCGCTTCACGTCATCGGCGTCGAGCGTGATCGCGTTCCGCGCGAGCGCGTCGTCGAGAGCGCGCACGCACGCATCGGCGAGTCCGCCGCCGTTCGGCGTGCCGGCACAGCACGCGGCGCGACGCGTGTCGGGCAGCGCGTGCAGCGCATCGCAGAGGCTGCGGGACACGCGCGACGTTGCCGACGGCCGCTCGCTGCGCGCGGCCTTTGCTCCGCTCGCTGCGGGTGCGGCCGCCCCCAGGACGAGGCTCAGGGCGACGATCGCTGCGGTGCTGCGCGCATGGTGGCGTGTCACGTGTCCTCCGTCGCTGGCGGTGCGGGCCCGGCGCCGCCGACGCCGCGCCCGGCTTGCACGCATCTCTACGGCGCAGAGCGACGAACGGATGCATGCCGGTGGATCACCGTCCGGTATCGTCGCGGGATGGGGCTCTCGTGGAAGATCGTGACCGTCGTCCAGCTCGCGCTCGCCGCGCAGACCGTGGCTCAGCCGGCGCCGAGCGCACCCGTACCGAAGGTCGACACCGTGCTGATCACGACGACGGCGGATCGTGGGCCGGGCAGCCTGCGCGACGCCCTCGCCGCCGGCAACCGGGAGATCCGCCTGGCGCCCGGCGTCGGCGGCGACGTCGTGCTGACCCGCGACATCGCGGTGCGCGGCGCCTTCGTCATCCTCGACGGCAGCGCGAACGGCTCCGGCACGGGCCTCACGCTGCGCGGCTTCGGCATCCGCGTGCGCGGCAGCGCCGGCGCGCACGACGTGACGCTGCGCAACCTGCGCATCCGCGACGCGGACGACGACGGCATCCAGATCGGCGCCGGCGCCTACAACGTCGTCATCGAGAACGTCTCGATCACCGGCTCGCACGACGGCAACCTGGACATCACGCACGAGGGAACACGCGACGTCGTCGTCCGTTCGAGTCTCATCGGCAGCCCGGCTCCACCCGGCAAGAACATGCTGTTCGGCAACCTCGCGACCGGCATCCGCTTCCTCGGCAACGTCGTGATCGATGCGCCGCAGAGGAATCCGGAGGTCTCGTACGACCAGACGCCCGCCGAGCGCCACGACGCGGGCACCACGATCGACATGCGCCACAACGTCGTCTGGGGCTGGGGGCGCGGGCGCGGCACGCGCATCGAGGAGGGCTCGACGGCGAACGTGATCGACAACTACTTCGGCGGTACCGACCTCGAGGACGCGCTGATCGTCTGCACTGGTCCGGCGACGGTACGCACCTGCAGCCGCGACCCGCGCAACGTCGCGCGCGCCTACACGCGCGGCAACGTCGTGCAGGGCGGCGCCGTGGACGTCAACACACGCGGCACCGAGACCGAGCCGTTCCCCGCGCCGCCGGTCGGTGGGGAAGGAGCGTGCCGCGAGACGGAACGAGCGATCCGCGACGCCGGTGCGATGCCGCGGGATGCGATCGATCGGACGTTGATCGCGCAGATCACGCCGTGCAGTGAAGCGTCGTCGAGCAGCGCCGCAACGCCGCCGCGCGAGAAGCGCGCGCCTTGAGCCGCGCGCTTCCGTTGCGGCGACGTCCGCGCGCTCAGCTTCAGCTGCGCATCAGGAAGTTGCGCGCGATGACGACGCGCTGGATCTGCGAGGTCCCCTCGTAGATCTGCAGCAGCTTCGCGTCGCGCATCAGCTTCTCGACCGGATACTCCTTCGTGTAGCCGTAGCCGCCGAAGACCTGCACGGCATCGATCGCGGCCTTCATCGCCCAGTCGGCGCCGAGCGCCTTGGCGATCGCCGAGGTGCTGGTGCGCTTGACGCCGTGGTCGACCTCCCACGCGGCCTTCAAGTACAGAAGCCGCGTCGCCTCGTAGGCCATCACCATCTCGGCGATCATGAACTGCACCGCCTGGTGCTGCGCGATCGGCACGCCGAAGGCCTTGCGCTCGAGGGCGTAGGCGCGCGACTCCTCCTGACAGCGGCGGATCAGGCCCGCGCACAGCGCCGCGATCATGGGTCGCGACTTGTCGAAGGTCTCCATCGCGATCGCGAAGCCGTTGCCCGGCTGACCGAGGATGTTCTCGGGACCGAGCTTGACGTTGTCGAACAGCACGTCGCAGGTGTCGGACGCGCGCTGGCCGAGCTTGTTCTCCTTCTTGCCGACCGACACGCCGGGCAGGTCGCGCGGGATCACGAACGCGGTGATGCCCTTGTGGCGCAGCGCCGGGTCCATGGTCGCGAAGCCGGTGTAGAAGCAGGCGTGGCCAGCGTTGGTGATCCAGCGCTTCTGGCCGTTCAGCACCCAGCCGTCGCCGTCGCGCACGATGCGCGTCTGCATGCCGGCGACGTCGGAGCCGGCTTCCGGCTCCGAGCAGGCGTAGCTGCAGAACGCGAAATCCGTCGTGAGCCGGAACAGGTACTCCTGCTTCTGCGCATCGCTGCCGGCGATCAGCAGCGGCAGCGAGCCGAGGTGGTTCGCCATGATGCTGGTCGCGATCGCGGAGCAGCCGTACGACAGCTCCTCCGCGATCAGGCAGCCGTCGGTGGTGGTGAGCTCGAGCCCGCCGTAGGCCTCGGGCACCTCCACGTTCATCAGGCCCAGCTCCCAGGCCTCGTGGAAGATCTCCTTGGGGAACTCCCCGCTCTCGTCGTACTTGCCCGCGACCGGGACGATCTTGTCCGCGGCGAAGCGCCGCGCGGTCTCGATCAGGGCTTCCTGGGCTTCGGTCAACGTCGGGTCGAACATGACGGCCCGCTAGCAAACGACACCGCGCTCGACGACCCGTGACGGTCGCCGATCGTGCCGGCCCGGGCGCCGAGGCTCGGGCTTTGCTCGCACCGGCCCGCTTGCGCTACCACCGCGGGCGGCCGCGGCCGAGTGCAATGCCCGCCTCACCTGCACAGACGAGCTGGACGCAGAGAGTGACCGAGCGGCTGCCCGTCGCGATCGGCGTCGTGCTCACCCTCGCGATCGTGGCGCTCTACGTCGAGTTCCAGCGCTACGCAGGGCCGCTCTGGCGCGACGAGGTCAACAGCGTCAACCTCGCCCACCTGCCGTCGCTCTACGAGGTCTACGCGAACAGCCACCTCGACTCGTTTCCGACCGCGTGGGTGCTGCTGCTCTCCTCATGGGTCGGCGCAGGCCTCGGCGAGACCGATGCTTCGCTGCGCGCGCTGGGCCTCGTGGTCGGGCTCGCGACGCTCGGCACGTGGTGGTGGACGGGCCGCCGCCTCGGGCTGCGCGCGCCGCTCTTGACGCTGCTGCTCCTCGGCTTGAACCCGACGTGGGTCATCTACGGCACTCAGGTGCGCGGCTACGGGCTCGGCGTCCTCGGCATCTCGTGGGCGCTCGGTGCGACGTTCTCGTTCGTCCGGCGCCCGGCGCTCGCGACGGCGCTGATCGCGCAGGCCGCGGCGATCCTCGCCGTGCAATCGTACTTCGGCAACTGCTTCCTCGTCGCGGCGATCTGCGCCGCGGGTGCGGCGGTCGCGTTGGTGCGCGGGTCGATCCGCCTCGCCGCAGCGGTCGTCGGCATCGGTGCAGTGGCGGCGATGTCGATGTCGGTGAACCTGTTCTCGGTCGCCTACGCCGCGGGACTCTCGTCGATCGAGCAGGGAACGTACTCGCTCGCGTGGTACGCCGAGGTGTTCTGGAACGCGCTCGGGCCGGAGCTGCCGGTGCTGCAAGGCGCATGGGCGATCGCCGCGCTCGGCGCGATCGCGGGCATCGCGTCCTCGCTCGCGGCCGCGCCCTCGGACGACACGGATGCGGACGACGCTCGGGCGCGCGCGCTCTACGTCGCCGTCGCCGCCGCGACCGGGCTCGCCGGCTACGCCGCGTACGTCGGCTACATCAGCGTGCGCACGCAGGTCTGGTACTACCTGTCGCTGATGTCGGTGGTCGCGTTCGCGTGCGACGTCGGCAGCGAGCTGCTCGCGAGACGCTTCGCACGCGGCGTCCCGCTGCGGGCCGCGGCCGCGGCTCTGTTCGCCTGCATCGTGGTGTCCGGTGTGGCGCCGCAGGTGCGCATGCGCATGACCAACCTCGACGCGATCGCCGTGACGCTCGCGCGCGAGGCGAAGCCCGACGATCTGGTGGTCGTGTTCCCGTGGTACTGCGGCATCAGCTTCGCGCGCTACTACCGCGGCGCCGCGCCGTGGATCACGCTGCCCGACTTCGAGCGCCACGCCTACCACGAGCACGCGCTGGTCGCGGAGAAGATGAAAGGCCGCGAGAGCGCCGTGGCGACCGAGCTCACGCGCGTCGAGCAGACCTTGCGCAGCGGGCATCGCGTGTGGATCGCGGGTCCGCTGGTCGCACCCGAGCCCGGCCAGCCGCCGCGCCCGCTGCCCCGCCCGGACGAGCCGCAGCGTGCTCCCTACTACCTCGAGAACTGGGAGCAGCAGCTCGGCGCGCTGCTGCGGACGCACGCGCGCGACGTCTGGAACGTACCGCTGCCGGAGCTCGGACCGGTGAACCGCTGGGAAGGTTTGCCGTTGCTCGTCGCCGAAGGGTGGCGCTAACCTCCGAGCCGGACCCGCCCGGCCACCACCGCACGACCTCAGGACTGTCCCGTGGAACCTCCGTACCTGCGCATCTTCGGCGACTACACGCCGAGCGCACCGATCTTCGCGACGCGCGCCGAGTGTCCGTGGCTGGAGGGCGTCGAGGCCGCCTGGCAGGTCGTGCGCGACGAGGTCGAGAGCTACCGGCGCGACCATGGCGCGCGCGTCGGCGCGAGCTTCGTGCCCGACGACGTCGACATTCGCGGCTGGGACGCGATCAACTTCGTGAGCTACCTGCACTGGTACCGCAGCAACTGTCGCGCGTTTCCCAAGACGCTGGCGTTGCTGCGCTCGATCCCCGATCTCATCACCGCCTACGTGAGCATCCTCGCGCCGGGTGCCGGGCTGCCGGTACACAACGGCGACACCAACACGACCTACCGCTGCCACCTCGGTCTCGTCGTACCGCCGGGCGGCGTCGACGTCCTGGGACTCGAGGTCGGCGGCGAGCGCACCGGCTGGCGCGAGGGCGAGGCGTTCGCGTTCAACGAGGCGCCGCGCCACTTCGTGTGGAACCGCACGAACCGCGAGCGCGTCGTGCTCGTGTTCGACGTCTTGCGACCGCAGTATCGCGCGCAGAAGCTGCGCATCTGCGGCGACGTGCTGGCGGCGATGACGCTGACGATGCTCGAGACCAGGCTGCCGCCGCTGCGTCGTCTCCCCGAGGGGGGACGACGCGCGCTGCACCGCGTGCTGGCGACCGGTGCGCTGGGCGTGATCTTGACGCGGGATCGCGCGGCGCGCGCCTAGCAGGATGTTGAAAAGTGCGCCCGCACGGCGCGCTTTAGCTTGACAACGGGGCCTCTTCTTGGCATCGAAG
>JAIEPK010000397.1 GCA_019749875.1 Candidatus Binatia bacterium
TGCGTCGGCAAAGCGGTCGACAAGCCCGGCGAACGCCGTATCGTCGATGGCGGGAAGCGGTTCTGCCGCCTCCCGGAGCCGGTGCAAGGCACGCGCCGCGTCGGGCTCGGGCGGCGCTGCGTCCCCGCGCCGAGCGCGCACGAACGAAGACCCGATCGAGGAGAAGCGCATGATCCACAGCGAAAGTCCGACCACGCTCGCCGGCGCCCTGCGGCGCTTTCCCGAGTTCCTGAGTCCGCGCGTGCTGCTGGTCGCGTGCGCGATCGTCGTGCCCACGCGGCTCGCGCTCGGCGACTGGTCCTGGTGGGACGCCGCGATCGTCGCCGGAGTGGTCGCGTTCTGGCCGTTCCAGGAATGGCTGATCCACGTCTTCATCCTGCACTACCGTCCGGTGACGATCTTCGGCCGCACGATCGACTTCGCGGTCCCGCGCTCGCACCGCCGCCACCACGGCGACCCGTGGAACATCGACATCCTGTTCATCCCGTCGCACGTGTTCCTGTACGCGATCCCGCTGCAGGTCGCGCTGTGGGTCGGGCTCGCGCCGACGCTGCCGCTCGCCTTCACCGGCCTCGCGACGTTCTACCTGCTGACCCTGCACTACGAGTGGGTGCACTACCTGGTCCACACCCGCTACCGCCCGAACTCGTGGCTTTACGATCGCCTGTGGCGGAACCACCGGCTGCACCACTGCAAGAACGAGCACTACTGGTTCGGCGTGACGATGCTGTCCGGCGACCGCCTGCTCGGCACCGCCCCCGCGCTCGGCGACGTGCCGACGTCGGCGACCTGCCGCACGCTCGGCTTCGAGGACGACCTCGGCGGCGGGGTCCGCGCGGCCTGACGCGACCTCTCCCGGCGCGCGGATCTCTTCTCACGATCCGGCGCGCCAGCTATCGGTGAAGGGTTGACGCTCCCCATCGACGGCTGCTGTGACGCGCGCTTCGCGCGGGTACGCGATGCGTTCGCGAGCAACTTCGCCCTGCACGGCGAGGTCGGCGCGTCGGTCACCGTGATCGTCGACGGTCGCGCGGTGGTCGATCTGTGGGGCGGGCACCGCGACGCCTCCCGGCAGACGCCCTGGGGGCGCGATACGCTGGTGAACGTGTTCTCGGTCTCGAAGGCGCTCAGCACGATCTGCGCGCTGCGGCTGGTCGAGCGGGGGCTGCTGGATCTCGACGCGCCGGTGGCGCGCGTCTGGCCGGAGTTCGCGGCCGGCGGCAAGGAGGGCGTCACCTTGCGCCAGATCCTGTGTCATCGCGCCGGACTGCCAGCCGTCAAGCAATCTCTGCCCGAAGGTGCGGCGCTCGACTGGGGACGGATGACGGCCGCGCTCGCCGCGCAGGAGCCGTGGTGGACGCCCGGCGAGCGACACGGCTACCACGTCAACACCTTCGGCTTCCTGGTCGGAGAGCTGGTGCGACGGGCGAGCGGCCGCAGCGTCGGCGCGCTGCTGCGCGACGAGGTCGCGCGCCCGCTCGAGGCCGACGTGCACATCGGCCTCGACGCCGCGCAGCACGCCCGCGTCGCGGAATTCCTGTGGACGGCCGACGTCCCGGCCACCGCGCCCGATCTGGCGTCGCTGCCCTTCCCGTACGACCTGCGCTGGCAGACCTACTTCAACCCGCCGGGGGTGTCGGGGTCGGGCGGCTGGGTGAACCGTGCGGCCTGGCGCAGCGGCGAGCTGCCGAGCGCGAACGGGCACGCGAGCGCACGCGGCATCGCACGCGTGTTCGCAGCACTCGCCCGTGGCGGGAGCGACGGCAACGCACTGCTCGCAGCGGACACGCTCGCCGCCGCGATCACCGAGCACGCGTGCGGCGACGATCTCGTTCTGGACCGGCCGACGCGCTTCGGGCTCGGCTTCCAGCTCACCCAGCCGCAGCGTCCGCTCGGCCCCAACCCGCGCACGTTCGGACACTTCGGCTCGGGCGGCGCGCTCGGCTTCGCCGACCCGGACGCCGGGCTCGCCTTCGGCTACGCGATGAACCACATGGGCCCGCGCTGGCAGAACCCGCGCAACACGGCGCTGATCGAGGCGCTGTACGCGTGTCTTTGAGCGACGGCCCTCGATCGCAGTGGCCCCGGGTTTGCTGCTGCAACGCCGCGCCGCGGGTCCATCCGCGCGCGGCGGCAATCACGCGACTTTTCCGTGAAGCCGGCGCGCGAAAATTCGTCATTGTGCAGGACGACGCGGCGAGGAGACGCGTCCCTTGAAGACACAGCAGAGCGACGGGGTGACGATGCAGCAACGCAACGGCGGGATCCTGCTCCACCCGACATCGCTTCCCGGCCCCTACGGAATCGGCGAGCTCGGCGCCGGCGCGCGGGCGTTCGTCGACTTCCTGGTACGCGCCGGCCAGACGCTCTGGCAGGTTCTGCCGCTCGGCCCCACCGGCTACGGCGATTCGCCCTATCAGTGCTTCTCCGCCTTCGCCGGCAATCCGCTGCTGATCAGCCTCGACACGCTGGTCGAAGACGGCCTGCTGCAGCCCGAGGATCTGCTCGATGCGCCGGCGTTCCCCGCCGATCACGTCGACTTCGGCACCGTGATCCCCTGGCGCTCGGAGCTGCTCGCACGTGCCGCCGAGCGCTTCGCCGACGGCGCGAACGCGGACCTCGGGCAGGACTTCGACGCGTTCTGCACCGCGCAGTCCTCGTGGCTCGACGACTACGCGCTCTTCATGGCGCTGAAGGAAGAGCACGCGCTCGCGACCTGGAGCACGTGGCCGAAGGAGCTCGTGGCGCGTGATCCGCTGGCGCTCGAAGCGGCGCGCGCACGGCTCGTGACGTCGGTTTTCAAGCACAAGGTCTGTCAGCTGCTGTTCTTCCGCCAGTGGGCGGCGCTACGCCGCTACGCGAACCAGCGCGGCGTGCGCATCATCGGCGACATCCCGATCTTCGTCGCGTACGACAGCGCCGACGTCTGGGCGAATCCCGAGCTGTTCTTCCTCGATGCGAAGGGCAGGCCGACCGTGGTCGCGGGCGTGCCGCCCGACTACTTCAGCGCCACCGGACAGCTCTGGGGCAACCCGCTCTACCGCTGGGACGTGATGGCCGAGCGCGGCTACGACTGGTGGCTCGCGCGGCTGCGCATGTCGTTCACGCAGGTCGACGTGCTGCGCGTCGACCATTTCATCGGCTTCCATCGCTACTGGGAGATTCCGGCGAGGGCGAAGACCGCCGTGAAAGGCCGCTACAAGCCCGGTCCGGGCGCCGCGTTCCTCGCGGCGGCGCGCGACGCGCTCGGCGATCTGCCGATCATCGCCGAGGACCTCGGTGCCGTCACGCCGGAGGTCGAGGCGCTGCGCGACCAGTTCGCGCTGCCCGGCATGAAGGTCCTGCAGTTCGCCTTCGACAGCGACGCGAGCAATCCGTTCCTGCCGCACAACTACGTCAAGCGCTGCGTCGCCTACAGCGGCACGCACGACAACGACACCACCGTCGGCTGGTTCACCAAGGCCACCGACGAGGAGCGCTCGCGCGTGCAGCGCTACTTCGCGCGCAGCGGCGAGGACGTCGCGTTCGACTTCATCCGCGGCGTGATGGGCTCGTGCGCCGACACCGCGATCGTGCCGCTGCAGGACGTGCTGTGCCTCGGCGGCGACGCGCGCATGAACACGCCCGGTGTCGCGAGCGGAAACTGGCAATGGCGCTTCACCGACGGCGCGCTGAACGACTGGCACGTCGGCCGGCTCGCCGAGATGGCCGAGCTGTACGGGCGCGCGCCGGAGAAGCCGGATGCCGTGCGGAAACCGTCGGCCGCGACCGGCACCGCGGTCGCGGCCGCGAGCGGCGCCGCGGACGACGATGCCGAAGACGACGACGCGGACGACGGAGCAGACGAGGACACGGGCGACGGCGACGGCGACGAGCGCGACGACGGCAACGCCGGCGTTCCCGCGGGCGACGGGGCCGCGAAGCCCGGCCGTGGCGCGCCCGGGGCCGACGATGCGCCGACGAGGCCGTCCCGAGCGCGTTCGACGCGGCACAGCGACGCGAGCGATTGAGCGCGAGGCGACGCCCGCGAGCTCGAGCCGCGCAATCCTGCCGGGCGCCGTACGCGTCGCCTTGACCGGACGCGCGCGGGGTGGGACAGGACGGCACCCGTCGCGCGCCTCGGATCGGATGCGCCGCCGTCACCGTCGTCATGAGCAGCTCCGCCGAGTCCGGCCGGCACGCAACGGTCATCGCGCCCGCACGCCTCGTCGAGCGCCATCCCGCGCTCGCTGCCACGCTCGCCGCGGTGCTCGACGTCCTCGTCAAGCATCCGGGAATCGCCACCCGCAGCCTGTGGCTCGACGAGGCGTGGACGGTGGCGCTCGGGCTGCAGACGCCGGCCGTGATCCTGAACACGGCCACCTACGACCAGAATCCGCCCCTCTACCTGCTGCTGATGGCCGGCTGGCTCGATCTTTTCGGCACCAGCGAGCTCGCGCTGCGCGTGCCGTCGCTGCTCGCGTCCGCCGCGTCGGCAGCCGTGCTGCTGCTCTTCGTGCGCCGCTTCTTCGGTGCGGAGGCGGCGCTGACGGCGTCGCTGCTCTACCTCGTGTCGCCGGCGCAGACGACGTACGCGACCGAGGGACGGACGTTCGCGCTCGTCGGCCTCCTCTGCCTCGCGTCCTTTCACGCGTACTTCAGCCTGTTCGAGCGGCCGCGACGGCGCACCGCGCTGGTGCTCGCCGTGCTGAACGCGGCCGCACTCTGGTCGCACTACACGATCGCCTTCGCCTGGCTCGCGCAGGCGGTGTGCGCGCCGCTGGTCGGCGGGCGGCGCGGCGAGCGCCGCGCGTTCGGTCTCTACCTCGCGAGCCAGACCTTGACGCTGGTGCTGTTCGCACCGCTCGTGCGCTACGCGCTCGCGGCCATGCCCGAGGTACCGACGTCGTGGCTGCCGCCGCCGGATCTCGCGACGCTCGGCAGGGTCGCGCGCGATCTGGTCGGCTCGCGCTCCGCGCTGCACGCGGGCCTGCTGCTGCTCGCGGGGTTCGCGGCGTGGCGCGTGTACCGCGGATCGCGCGACGGCGCCGATCGTACCGCGGTGCAGGACGACTGGCGGCTCGTCGTGGCCGCGTGCTGGGCGATCGTTCCCGTCGTCGCGGCCTTCGTCGTGTCGCAGAAGAGTCCCGTCCTGCACGTGCGCTACGAGCTGTACGCCGGTCTCGGCTGGATCGTGACGATCGCCGTCGTCCTGTCCCGACTCCCGTGGCCCGCCACGGCACGAGCACTGGCGGCTCTCGTCTACCTCGCGCTCGCGATCAAGGCACCGCCGAACGAGGCGTACCGCGATCCCGCTTGGCGTCAGATCGCGGCGCTCGAGCGTCGTGCTCCCGCCGACGTCGCGACGGCGACCGTGATCCTGCCCGACGTCGACTGCATCCCGTTCGCCTACTATGCGGCTCCCGACCTGCTGCCGCGGCTCTTTGCACCCGACGGCTCGTACGCGGTGCTCGACTTCGAGCACCTGCTCGCGCAGCGGCGCATCTTCTGCGGCGAGGAAGCGTGGACGGCCGCGGGCGAGGCGCCCGATGCGGTGCGCGTGCTGCTGGTCGCGACCGATCCCGAGGCGCTCGCCGCGGAACGTGTCTCCGGCGCGCTCCGCGAGCGCGGTCTGGTATCCGAGCCGGAGCAGCGCCTCGGCAATCGAGACGTCCGGCGCTTCGGCTCCGAGGCGCGCG
>JAIEPK010000019.1 GCA_019749875.1 Candidatus Binatia bacterium
GTGCGCCGCAACCTGGGTGCTGCTTGACGGCGCCGGGGCGCAGGCGCGGCGCTTGTCGACGGCGCCGGCGCGCGGCTCAGCCCGGGATGCGCTCCGGCTGCGCGTAGGTGCGCAACGTCGCGCGGTCCTCCTCGAGCACGAAGCCGCTCGTGATCGCCGTGTCGGCCGCGGCGTCGTAGCGCCGCAGGTAGTCCACCGGGCCCGAGTAGAGCTCCGCGAGGCGCGCCTCGGAGAGCGGCGTCGTCGAGCCGAGCAGGATGCAGAACAGATCGGGATTCGGCCCCGGGACGCCCGACAGCACCTCGGACGGCACGTCCACCGGCGGCGTGCGGATGCCGCCGAGCGCGATGCCGTCCGCGTCGCGCACGATCGCCGCGGGCGAGCCGGTGGTCGTGATGCGCTCCGCCTCGGGCGGCGCCTCGCCGGTGCGCACCCATTCCTCGAGCTGCCGGAACGCGGCCTTCACGACGACGTGCATCGGCGCCTCGTTCACCGGCGTGATGCAGGGCGTGGAGTCGGCGAGCGGGCCGAGGATGAAGCGATCGGCGTGCGAGGTCCCCGCGACCTCCCACAGGCGGAACACGTCGCTGTCCGGTTGGCGCACGACCACCGAGTTCAGCACGCTGGTGACGTCGCCCTCGGCCTGGATCTCGAGCGCCGGCACGTCGCCGTCCTCGCGCAGGATCGTCGGCACGCTCGCGAAGCCGCGTGCGAGGTCCGCATACTCGCCCGGCCCGACCAGCGGCAGGCCGACCGACGCGCGGCTGTGCACCAGGAAGCCGTCGAACGCGCCGGTCAGCGGCTGCACGCCGTCGTAGTACGTCGTGAGCGCGATCGCGGACTGCGACTCGCCGGCCGCGAGGATGCGCTTCGCCGCGACGCCGCCGAGCGCGTCGGTCGGCGCGCGCAGCGCGCGCGCGACCTGGGTGTAGATGTCGAACGAGAAGCCGTCGCCGGGGTGCTCGAGCGACGCGTAGCGCGCCGGGTTCAGGCCGGTGAGGCCCTTGCCGGCGATGCCCTCCGCGCCCGGCGCGACCACCAGGACGGGACCACCCGACACGCCGATCAGCTGCGCCGACACGCCGACCCATGCGTGGCCCCGGCGCGTGATCTCGGCGGCGAGGCTCGTCCAGTCCGGGTTGCCGTCGAGGCCGCCGCTCACGTTCAGCCACTCGACGACCACCGTGCCGCTGAAGCGCGCCACGTCGGCCGGACGGCGGACGAGGATGCGCGTCCGGTACGGCGCGCTCAGGTCCTCGGCGAACGACCAGCGACCGTCGGCGGTGAGCGGCTCGGTCGCACGGTAGGAGACCGCGGTTCCGGCGGCGACGTACTCGTGCTGCACGAAGCCCGCGGCGTCGAGGTTCGACGGCGACGACTCGCCGATGAACGGGCCGCCGCCCGCGGTGAGCTCCTCCGCGACGTCCGCCGCCGGCCCGGACGCGGCGCCGCCGCTCGAGGTGCTCGAGCAGCCGGGCAGCGTCGCGAGCAGCGTGCACGATGCGAGACAGAGGCTCGCCAGATACGAACGTGTCGAGGTGCGGGATCCGGTCATGGCCGGCACTGATGCACGCGCCGGGGCCGGCGGGCAAGGTCGGAACGGCTCGCGCGCTTTGGGGGAGGCACACATGTTGAGACGACTGGCGGAGGACGTGTGGGTCGCGGAGCGGCCGCAGACGTTCTACGGGCTCCCGGTGGGCGCCCGCATGACGGTGATCCGCCTCGACGACGGGCGCCTCCTGGTGCACTCGCCCCTGCCGCTCGATGGCGGTCTCGGCGCGGAGGTGGCCGCGCTCGGCGAGGTCGCCTACGCCGTCGCGCCGAACCGCGTGCACCATCTCTACGCGGGCGACGTCGCGCGCGTGCATCCCGAGGCCCGTCTGTGGGTCGCGCCGGGGCTGCCGGAGAAGCGTCCCGATCTCGTGCACGAGGCCGTGCTCGACGACGAGGCGCCGGTCGAGTGGCGCGGGCAGCTCGAGCAGACGTTCTTCCGCGGACGTCCGTACGAGAACGAGGTCGCGTTCTTCCACCCGAAGAGCCGCACCCTGATCCTGTGCGATCTGGCGTTCAACTTCGGGCCGCGCGACGCGCTGCCGACGCGCGTCCTGATGAAGCTGCTGCGCAGCTACGGCAAGCTCGGCCCGTCGAAGCTCGACCCGCTGCTGATCCGCGACCGGCGCCTGGCGCGCGCGAGCCTCGAGCGCATCCTGTCGTGGGACTTCGACCGGGTGATCGTCGCGCACGGCGACGTGCAGGAGAGCGGCGGCTACCCGCTGATCCGCGACGGCTACTCCTGGCTGCTCGCCGATCGCTGACGGCGCGCTCGAGCGTCGCTTTGGCCGTCAAGCACTGGCGCGCGGCGCGGCCACGCCGAGCGCCTCGGCGAGGTAGGGCAGTGCTTCGTCGGTGAGCGACAGCTCGGGCGCGAGGCGCTTGCCGAGGCCTTCGGCGGTCATCATCGCGAGGTTGACCATCGTCATGTGGCTGCGCGCCTGAATGCGGTGGCGGCGCAGGATGTCGAAGATGCGTCCGATCTCGGCCGTCACCTGAAGATTCGCGAGCCCTTGACGGCGCACGTTGTCCACGAACGCGACCATCTCGCGCTCGTACGCGGCGTAGTCGGGCGTCGCGGTGTGCGGCGCGTTGTCGTAGAAGGCGCGCGCGACGGTCACGCCGTCGCCGGTCGACAGCGCGAACAGCGTGCGTGCGGTCATCAGGCGGTCCTCGTCGGTGAGCTGGCCGATGAGGCCCAGGTCGAGGAGCACGATGCGCGCCGGCGGCAGAAACCGCATGTTGCCCGGATGCAGGTCCGAGTGCACGAAGCCGTGCAGGAAGATCATCCGGCACACGCAGCGCATGCCGGTCGCGACCAGCGCGTGGACGTTCACGCCGTGCGCCTCGAGCTCGTCCTCGTGCACGCCGTCGATGAACTCCATGGTCAGCACGGCGTCCGAGCAGGCCTCGAGGTGCAGGCGGGGGAACAGGATCTCGGGGTCGTCGGCGAAGTTCGCGCTGAAGCGCTCGTTGTTGCGCGCCTCGTTGGTGAGGTGCACCTGCTCGCCGACCGCATCGCAGAAGCTGCGCAGCGCGCCCTCCAGCGCCATCAGCCGGACCGAGGGAATCAGGCGCTCCAGCGTGCGCCCGACGAACAGCAGGATCGAGCGGTCGAGCTTCAGCTTGTCGAGGATGTCCGGCCGGCGGACCTTCACCGCGACCGTCTCGCCGCTCGAGCGCAGCACCGCGCGGTGCACCTGCGCGACCGAGGCCGCGGCGACCGGGGTCTCCTCGAAGTCGGCGTAGACGTCCTCGAGCGGGCGTCCGAGGTCCTGCTCGACGATGCGCCGCACCTCGGCGAACGGGAACGCGGGGACACGGTCGCGCAGCGTGGACAGCTCGGCCACGAGGCCGTGCGGCAGCAGGTCGGCGCGCGTGGACGCGATCTGGCCGACCTTGATGAAGGTCGCGCCGAGCGTCGTGCAGAGCCGGACGAGCGCGTCGCCCAGTGCGTACGCCCACGCCTCCCGGCCGTTCACCCGACGCCTGCGGATCAGCTCGCGCAGGAAGACGACGCTCGCGACCAGCGACGCGCGGACCATCTGGGCGGTGCGCACGGTGATGCGCCAGGTCGGGGAGGAGGTGGGCACCGCGGGACTGTAAGGGTCGCGGTGGCGGCGGGCCATGCGGACCGAGGTACGCCGGCCGACGTGCGTCAGCCGGCGAAGAGCTTGAACTTCATCCGGGAAGCGGCCGCATTCATTCGATCGTCGTAGCTCGCGAGTCGCACCGGGCGTCCGTTGCGGTGGAGGAAGTCGACCGTCGCGAGGTGAATTTCGTCCAGCGTCCGAACCGGTGAAGGAAGGGGTGCAGCGCCCGCTCGAGCACGGTGGGAGAGAGCTCCACGAGCGATACCTGCTCGACGAGCGCCGCGACTTCCTCGTGCTGACGCTTGGTCAACTTGCGGGCATGCACGCGGTTCCAGAGCTCGTACTCCAGCAGGCGGTTCAAGCAGAGCTGCTCATCCCAGCGTCGAGCCGGTGGTCGTCGGTCCTCGCCGAGCAGCTCTGCCAGCGCCACCGAGGTGTCCAGGTGGATCATCGGTCGCCGCGGTCGTGCTCGAGCTCGGCGAGGATCTCCGCAGTCGGGGCGATTGCCAGAGCAGCGGGAACCCGGCCGGGCGGACGAAGCGCGGGCCGGAGCAGACCCGAGCGGACCAACTCCGCGAGGCGTGCGTCGCTCACCGAATCAGCACGTCCACCGCCGGGTGGGTGAAGCTCGGCGACGACGCGGTCGCGGTCCGTGACGAGGACGGTTTCCCCACCCTGGGCAAGACGCACGTGCTCGCCGAGCTTGTTCTTCAGCACCTCGAGGCCGACGGCGCGCACGCCGCGGAGGTCGTTTCAGGGCGCTACCTTGGCAACGACTCGCGCCGACCACCATCCGTCCGGCGGTGAGCCGGACAGGAGCTTCACCCGCCGTCGCGCCGGGCCGGCAGGACGCCTGCCGACCTGCCGACGCGGCGTCACTCCTGCATCGGCGCCGCCTTCTTCCATGCCGGCAGCTCCGCCAGCGCCGCGTACCAGCGCGCGATCTCCGGGTACTCCGCGAGCGGGATGCCGGCCGGCTGCGCGTACATCAGCGGGCTGCCGAGCCCGAAGTCGGCGACGGTGAGCGTGTCGCCCGTGATCCAGCGTCGTCCTTTCAGCGTCCCGTTCAGCACCGGCGCGAAGCGCTGGAAGTCGGTCTCGGCCTTGGCGAGCAATGCCGCGTCCGGCGCGCCCTGTCCCGTCATCTGCTTGACGATGCGCTCGAAGATGAACGTCGCGCACAGCGGATCCCAGTGTGCCGCGTCCCAGAACTGCCAGCGCGACACGTCGGCCTGCCGGCGCGGGTCGGTCGGCCACATGCCGCTCTCGGGCTTCTTCGCCGCGAGGTACTGCAGGATCGCGTTCGATTCCCACAGCACGAAGTCGCCGTCCTCGAGCACCGGCATCTTGGCGTTCGGGTTCAGCGCCTTGAACGCCGGCGCCTGATTGCCGCCGTTGAACAAGTCGACCATCACGACCTCGGCATCGATGCCGAGATGGCTCGCGAGCGCGAGGACCTTCGCGCCGCGCGGCGACGGCGGAAATACGTGCAGCTTCATCTCGTTCCCTCCCGTCTACGCATCCAGCCAGCTCACCGTACCCGTCGCAATGGTGTACACGCCGCCGACGATCTTGATCTTCCCGGCCTTCTCCGCGTCGCGCAGGATCGCGCTCTTGTCGCGGATGCGCGCCTGCACCGCGCGCACGTTGGCGACGGTCGCGTCCTCGACGGTCTTCGCACCCGCGATGCCGGGCCGGATCGCGTCGACGATCGCCTGGATGTTGCCGCCGGGATCGCCCTTGCCGAACGCGGCCTTGACCGCGCCGCACGAGGTGTGGCCGAGGACCAGCACCAGCTTCGATCCGAGCACGGCTTGTCCGTACTCGAGGCTGCCGAGGTTGGTCGGGGAGTCGGCGATGTTGCCGGCCTCGCGCACGACGAAGACGTCGCCGAAGAACTGGTCGAAGATCAGCTCCGGCGCGAGGCGCGAGTCGGCGCAGCCGAGCACCGTCGCGAACGGCGCCTGGCCGCCGGTGATCGACGTCCAGATCTTCTCGATCTCGTCGGTGTCGCGCACCTGCGGCTTCTGATTGACGAAGCGCTCGTTGCCGGCCTTCAGCGCGGCGATCGCCTCGTCGGGCGTCGCGGCCGCGGGGTGCGTCGGCGGCGTGCTCTTGGCGCGTGCCCGG
>JAIEPK010000107.1 GCA_019749875.1 Candidatus Binatia bacterium
GCGTGGCCATCCAGGCGGCCTCGAACCTCGCCGACGCGGCGGTCGCGAGCCTGCGCAACGCGTTCGTCGCGCTGTCGGTGTGGCTGCTGCTCGACGTGGCGCCGCGCGCGCTGGCGGAGACCTTCCGCTGGTGGGGCGTCGGACGAACGATGCAGGCGGCGCTCGCGGCGGGCACGGCGCTCTTCGTCGGCTGAGCGATCGAACCGCATGCGCGTGGCGCGACGACGGTGCCGCTCGCGGTGCGCGCGGCTGCCGGCGGCATCGTCACGTTACGGCGCGGCACCGACCGCGAGCGGCGCGAAGTCGGCGGGCGCCGATCCGGCGGCCCACGTGTCGCCACCGTCCGCCGTGCGGAGGATGCGGCGGTCGCTGGTCAGGAGCACTCCGTGCCGATCGTCGCCGAAGGCCATCGCCACCGGCAGCTCGTGATCGAGGAACGGAGACACGAGAGTCGCCCAGCGCGCGCCGCCGTCGCGCGTGCGCAGCACCTGCGGCCGTTCACCGGCGCGCGGCAACACGATCCAGCCGTCGCCCGAAGCCAGAAAGCTCGCCACCGGACGTCCCCGTTCGGGCGCCGATCCGACGGCCGCGCTCAGGTCGCGCCACGTGCGGCCGCCGTCGGACGAGTGCCAGAGCGTGTCGTTGCGTGGGTCGACGTCGCTGCCCACGATCCACAGGTCGTCCTGCCCGCTGCAGTGCAGTACCGGATCGGTGAATCCCTCGCCGCTGGAGCCCGACTCGGGCCGGGAGAACGGGAAGTCCGGGCCGAAGTCCCACGTCTCGCCGCCGTCGCGCGTCAGCAGCACGCGCGTCTCGTCCATCAGGATCCCGCTGCCGCCGGCGGTCAGGCAGGCGTCGCCGATGCCCGCCCCAGCGACGATGCCCAGGTCCGGCCGAGCGGCACTGCGCCACGACGCACCGCCGTCGCTCGTGACCAGCACCAGGTCGCGCTCGCGCTCCGATCCTGCGGGTCGTCCTCGCGCGACCACGATCGCGTGCTCCGCGTCGCGCGCGCTCACGATGCGCGTCTGCGCCGGCGGCGCCTCGAGCGCCACGCCGGCGGTCTGATCCACGAAGCTGGCGCCGCCGTCGTCGGTGCGCAGGATCCGACCCGCGCCCACCGCCCAGCCGTTCAGCCGATCGACGAAGGCGACGCTCGACAGCGATCCGCCGGGGACGCCGAGAATCGGAGTCCAGCCGAGGCCGGCGTCTTCGGAGCGCAGCAGCAGACCCATGATCGTCGGTCCGCGCTCGACCGAATCCCCCGCGGCCCACACGACGGGACCGGGCGCACCGGGAGCGAGCGGGGCCGGAGGGGGCAGGTCGAGCGTCGGCGGAGGCGCGATCGCGACGGCGCTCGTGGACGCGCCGGAGCGCGAGTTTCGCGCGACGGGACCGACGTCGAGCTGATCGCCGAGCCGTGGCAGCATCTGCTCCGACCAGCTGCGACCGCCGTCGTCCGAAGTGAGGACCGACGCCGCTGACGTCACCGCGACGACGCCCGCGCCACAGGGGCTGCGCGCGGCACCGCGAATCGGGGCCTGCCCGTCGGGCAGCCCGGCGAGCGCCCAGCTGCTGCCGCCGTCGTCGCTGAAGGCGCAGAAGCGTGACGAGAGCGGGATGCCGATCACCTCTCCGCAGGTGATGCCCTGCTCGGCATTCGCGAAGTCGAGCGCGACGAGGCGACCGCCGTCGACGCCCGCGATCGTCGCGAGCTGCCACGCATCGCCGGCGCGCGACGCGAGCACCGCGGGCACGGCGACGCCTCCCGGCTCGGCCAGGAACTGGCCGCCGATCCAGCCGTGATCCACGAAGGTCGCGTACTCGGGCCCGCCGGGCTGGAATCTGTCGTCGACGTCGACCGGCGTCGCGGCAACCTGGTCGGTCACGTCGTAGATCCGGAGGGTGGGCCACCAGCGCGGTACCTCGATCCGCCCGTCGCGGGCGCCGAGTCCGAACCAGGAGGGCTTCAGCCATTCGGCGGGCGGAACGTCGAGGAGCTGCCAGTCGTCGCTGCCGAGGCGCGTGCGGTACACGTACGGTCCCGGCGTGCCGAACGAACCGAGGCCTTGGTTCACCAGGGCGACGGCGAGCCCGCGTTGCTCGTCGACGGAAAGCTCCATCTGCAGAGTCGCGGCGCGCGGGATCGGGGACACCCGTTGCCACGTGATGCCGGCATCGTCGCTGCGCAGCAGCACCGCGTTCTCGCCGTCCTCCGACCACGACCACGCGACCTGCGGCGCGCTGAAGAAGATCCGCCCTCGCCAGTGCGGCTCGTCGCCACCCGCAACGTCGAGGACTTCCGCTACACCGCGGTGCACACGGATCAGCACCCGCTTGGTCGAGGCGATGCCGTTCGCCGGCGCCACGCCCAGGATCTGCGCGACCGCCAGGAAGACCTCGCCCTCCTCGAACGCGTCCTCGCAAGGGATCCCGGACGGATCGGGCGTCGGCGTGGGCGAAGCAGGGCGCGGCGTCGCGCCGGTGGGCGACGGGCTGCCCGATGGAGCTCGATCCGAGCCGCTCCCGCAGCCGATCGCCAGCACGAGAAACACTGCGGCGAGCCTCGTCGGATGTCGGACCATCTCGTCGGGGCATGGACGCCGGCAAGGCAGCCGCCTTACGCACGCCGAGAGCGCTCGTCGCAACCGACACCGGTTCCGATCGCGACGATGGGGCATCCTTTTCGTTTGACCGTGGCGGGCACCGAGCATAACCAGCGGCGATGCTGTCGCTGCTGATCCATGCCGCGCTCGGCGCCGTCACGATCTGGATCTTCTTCCGCGCCAACGACTACCTGTACGAGCGGGACTGGCCGGGCTCGACGATCGGCTTCCTCGAGGGACTCTACTACGTCCTCGCGGTCGGCTCGGTGCTGACCGGCTGGTACTTCAACGTGCGCTACGTCTTCGCCTACCCCGCCGAGGCGAGCTGGACGCACTTCACGATGATGCTGTTCACCAACCCCGCGGCGTCGTCCGCGGGGCAGGACGTCATCGTGACCAACGCGATCCTGTTCCCGCTGTGGACCATGATCGACGGGCCGCGCCGGGGCTTGCGCTGGTGCTGGATCTACTTCGTCATGAGCCTGTTCACGAGCTTCGGATTCGCCATGGGGATGTACCTCGCCGCGCAGGAGCGGCAGGTACGCTGGAACGAGGTGCGCGCATGAATGCTCCGCGGCAGCTCCCGGCCGAGGTCGACGTGGTCGTCATCGGCGCCGGTCACAATGGTCTCGCTGCGACCGCCGTCCTCGCCAAGCGCGGACTGCGCGTCGCGTGCGTCGAGAAGAACAACTACCTCGGCGGCATGGCGGGCACGCGCGAGATCCTGACCGGTTGTCGCAACGACGTCGGTGCGAGCCTGCTCTTCCCGCTCGCCAAGGGGCTCGAGGAAGAGCTCGAGTTCCGCAAGTACGGCGTCGAGTTCATCGACCTGCCGATCATGGCGTCGAACCTGAATTCGAAGGAATCGCCCGCGGCGGTGTTCTACTCGAACCCGCTCCGCATGGGCCTGTACGTGCTGCGCCACTTCGGCCTCGGCGCGATGATCGGCTTCGCGCGCCTGATGGCGTTCTGCAGCTACCCGGCGAGCCTGATGGACCGCTTCACGCCGCGCAGCATGCCGCGCACGCTCGACGAGCTGCTCGCCGCGGCGCCCGACGAGAAGCACCGCGACAAGATCCGCCTCGCGTTCGAGGGCAGCGCGATGGACCTCGTCGACCGTTTCCTGCCCGACAAGAAGAAGCACCGCACGCTGCGTGCGCTGGTCGCCTTCGCGGCGGTGCAGTCGACGTACAAGGGACCTTACACGCCGGGCAGCGCGCTGTGCCTGGTCTACACCTTCGCGCAGAACTCGAACGGCGGCCTGATGCGCCGCGTGAAGGGCGGCATGGGTGCGATGTCCGAAGCGCTGTGCCGCTCGATCACCGACCGCGGCGGCATCGTCGAGCTGAAGGCGCCGGTGCGTCGCGTGCTGCTCGAGGACGGCCGCGCGACCGGCGTCGAGCTGAAGGACGGACGCGTGATCCGCGCGCGCGCCGTGCTGTCGAACCTCGACAAGCCCGCGACGCTGTTCGGGCTCGTCGGACGCGAGCACCTCGACGCGGCGACGATCGCGCGCGTCGAGTCGATCGAGCAGCGCGGCGCGTTCATGCACCTGCTGCTGAAGCTGAAGCGTCTGCCGACGTACGGCCCGCCCTTCGAGCACCTGAACGCCGATCCGCGCACGCGCTTCAACAACACCCTGGTGCCCGATCCCGAGCTGCAGCAGGCGAGCTTCGAGGCCTGCCGGCGCGGCGAGCTGCCCGAGCACCCGGCGATCGGCATGCAGATCCCGACCGTCATGGACCCGACGCTCGCACCGCCGGGCTTCCACATCGCGACCACGTACGGCTTCTTCTTCCCCTGCGAGGCGCCGAAGGAAGAGCGCGGGCGGCTGCGCGACGAGATGGCCGAGCGCATCCTCGACCGGCTGAGCGAGTACCTGCCGGATCTGCGCGACTGCATCGTCGAGCAGGCGGTGTTCTCGTCGGATCACTTCGCGACCATGCAGGGCGCGACCAACGGCGACTTCACGCACGGCCTGATCCATCCCGAGCAGATGATCGGCGGACGTCTCCTCGTCCCGCACTCGGCGCACGCGACGCCGATCCCGGGGCTCTACCTGTGCGGTGCGTCCTGCCACCCCGGACCGGGGGTCACCTTCCTGCCCGGCTACGGGGCCGCGCACGAGGTCGCGGACGTGCTCGCGCAGGAGCCGCTGGCGGCACCGCTGCGCGGCGCTGCTTGACGCTCGACGCGCGGCCCAGGCGGCGCGGTCGCGCGGTCCTCAGCGGCTGCGCACGACGCCGATGCGCGGACAGTAGCGCGCGACGGGACAGAGCGAGCACTTCGGCGACGTCGGGTGGCAGAGCGTCTGTCCGAACGCGACCAGCAGATCGTTGATCTCGAGCCAGTGCTTGGCCGGCAGCTGCGCGCGCAGCGCGAGCTCGGTCTGCTCGGGCGTCCTGGTGTGCACGTAGCCCCAGCGGTTGGTGATGCGGTGCACGTGCGTGTCGACGCAGATCGCGGGCTTCGCGAACGCCTGTCCGACGACGAGATTCGCGGTCTTCCGCCCGACGCCGGGCAGCGTCAGCAGCGCATCGATGTCGTCGGGGACTTTTCCGCCGAAGCGCGCGAGGATCTGCTGCGTGATCCCGATGAGCTGCTTCGCCTTGGTGCGGTAGAAGCCGACCGGGTAGATCGCGCGCGCGAGCTCGCCCTCGTCGACCGCCGCCATGCGCTCGGGCGTTCCGGCGATCGCGAACATGCGCCGCGACGCGACCGCCGTCACCTCGTCCTTGGTGCGCAGCGACAGGATGCACGAGGTCAGCGTGCGGAACGGATCGCGCTCGTGCGTGTTGATGAGCGTCACCACCGGGGCGTTCCAGCTCGGCGCCGCGGCCTTCAAGATGCCGAGCACCCGACCGATGCTGCGGTTGTCCACCGCGGGCTCGGTGATGGCGTCGCGGGTCGCCGCGCTCCTGCGCGCGCGCCCGGCGCTGCTCGACGTGCGCTCGGCTGGTGAAACCTCCGCCACCCCGTGCTCGGCGCGCTCGGCCGCCACCTTGGCCCGCGCCCGGGCCGCTGCGGCCGGCGTGCGGCCGGAGACGGGACGCACGGTTCCGCGCGGTCGCTCGTCACGCGGTGCCACCGCGTGCCCTCAGCGTGCCGCCGGCGCGGGTGCCGAGGCCGGGGCGACCCGCGCCGCCATGGCGGCGAAGGCCGACAGGTGCTC
>JAIEPK010000512.1 GCA_019749875.1 Candidatus Binatia bacterium
CGCCCGCGCCGCGTCGTCGCCGTCGCGGCACAGGAGACGACCCGTGGCGAGCAGGCCGTCGAGCTGTCCGAGCACCGAGCGGCGCACGCAGGCCCGCTCGAGGGCGCGCTCGGCGAGGGCCAGCGCGCGCTGCCGCTCGCCGAGGCCCAGCGACGCGTAGGACAGCTGCAGCTCGGGGCTCGTGCCGCAGTAGAACGGGTGGCCGAAGTCCACCGGGAAGTCGCTGGCCTCGAGCGCGAGGTCGCGGGCCTCGCTCCAGCGGCGCTGCATGAGCCGGGTGATGGCGAGCGTGGTCGCGGTGTAGGCGAGCAGCGCCGGCACGCGCAGGCTTTGCGCGATCGCGCGCGCTTCCTCGACGCGGCTCGCCAGCAGCGGCGACGCGTCACCGGTGTGGCGGATCTGGAAGGCCGTCACGGCGAGCGCCCAGCACAGCTCGGCCGGGGCGCGCAGGGCGCGCAGCTCGCTGATCGAGCCCGCCAGCGTGCTCGCACCGAGCGCGACGTCGCCCAGGTCGAGCAGCACGGTCGCACGCGCGATCTCGAGATGGTGCCGTGCGATGGCGACGTTGCGCTTGACGGGCGCGACGAGCGGCGTCGCGAGGATCGCCTCCGCGCGCCGCCGTGCCGCGCGCAGCGCTCCCGCCATGCGCTCGCTCAAGACGAGCCGTGCCGCGAGCTGTAGCGCGCCCTCCTGATCGCCGATCGCGGCCACGCGCGCGTAGGCCTCCTCGTGCAGGGCGTGGCCGTGGTCGAGCGCACCGGTCGCGTTGCACAGGTTGCCGCGCGCGCTGACGAGAAATGCGGCGGAACGCTCGTCGCCGAGCCGAGCGCTCAGCGCCTCGCCTTCGGCGATCAGCGCCATCGCCTCGTCGAGCGGCAGCGTCTGGTGGAAGCCGAGGCGGACGATCGCCTCGCATGCAGCGAGCCGCAGCCGTTCGAGCTCGTCGTCGAGCGGCCCGTCGTTGGTGTTCGCCAGCACGCGCCGCCAGTGCTCGAGGCCGCGGAGCGGATCCCATGCCGCGGTCTGGCTCGCCGCGTGCGCGTGCCAGCGGGCGGCGGCGGGCGCATCTCCCGCAGCTTCGGCGTGCGGCGCGATCTGTGCCGCGAGCAGTCCCGGCGCGCCGTCCGCGTCGGCGCTCATCTCCCGTACGATCGCCGAGTGCAGGCGACGGCGGTGCTCGCCGAGCAAGGAGCGGTACACCGTGTCGCGCAGCAACGGATGGCGGAAGGCATACATCGCGCGCGCTCCCCAGCCGAAGCCGTGCACGAAGTCGGCGGTCTCGAGCGCGTTCACCAGGCGGGCCAGCTCATCGTCGGGCAGATCGACGAGCTTCGCGAGCAGCTCGAGCGAGAACTCGCGTCCGATGACCGCGGCGGTCTGCAGCACGGTCTTCGCGAGCTGCTCGAGCTGGTCGACGCGCGATGCGAGGACCGCGTGCAGGGTCGCCGGGACGGTGACCTCGACCTCGGGCCGGGTACGACGATAGCGGCCCGGCTCCCCCGTGAGGGCCCCGCCGTCGACCAGTGCGCGAACCAGCTCCTCGACGAAGAACGGGTTGCCGCCGGCACGCGCGAGCAGTCGCTCCTCGAGGTCGCCGAGCGACGGGTCCGGACCGATCAATGCGCGCACCAGCTCGTGCATCGTCTGCTCGCCCAGCGGACGCAGCGTCATCTCGGTGAAGCGCTCGCCGCGCATCCAGCGGCGCCGGTGGCCCCGCCGATAGGCGAGCAGAACGAGGCAGGCGCGGCGCGGCGGATCGGCGACCAGGTCGGCGAGCACGGCGTCGGTGCCGCTGTCCATCCACTGCTGGTCGTCGTGCACGAAGATCAACGGCTCGCCGGGGCCGCCGTGCTCGATGAAGCGACGCATGACGTGTGCGAGCTCGCGCGTCGGCGCGCTCGACGTGGTGGCGTGCGCCGCCTCGCCCGGCGTGGCGACGCCGAGCACGGTGAACAGGATCGGCAGCGACTCCGCGAGCGCCGGATCGACCGCGAGCACGGCGCGCGTGATGCGGTCGCGCGTGGTGACGTCGTCGTCCCCGTCGCTGACGCCGAACAGACGCCGCACGTAGGGGCTGGTCGCGTGGAACGGCACCCAGCGCGCATGCTCCGCGCAGTGCGTGACGTGGATCCACCGACCGCGCGCGTGCTGCCGGGCGAGGAACTCCTCGATCAGCCGGCTCTTGCCGATGCCGGGCTCGCCGACGATGCCGATGATGCGGCCCTCCGTCGGGCCGAGGGTCGACAGATGACGCTCGAGCGTCGCGATCTCGGCGTCGCGTCCGAGGAATGGGCTCAAGCCGCGCTCGCGGGCGGCGTCGAGACGCGTGCGGTCGGCGCGCGCGGCGACCAGCTCGAAGGTACGCACGCGACGGTTCGCGTTGCGCAGCGGCAGCTCGCCGACGTCGTGCAGCTCGAAGTAGTCGGTGATCAGCTGCGCGGTCTCCTCCGTCAAGTAGATGCGTCCGGGCTCGGCGAGCTGCTGCATGCGCGCCGCGAGCGCGGCCGCGTGGCCCTGGGACGTGAAGCTGCCGGAGCCGCCGTCGCCGACCCGGCCGAACACCGCCTCGCCCGAGTGCAGTCCCATGCGGACGGCGAACGCGATGCCGGCTCGGGAGCGAAAGGAGGCCGCGAACTCGTCGAGCCGCGCCCGGATGTGCAGCGCCGCGTGGCAGGCCTGCGTGGCGTGGCTCTCGAGCGCGACCGGCGCGCCGAACAGGACCTTGATGCCCTCTCCGGTCAGGCGGTCGATCGTGCCGCCGTAGTGCTGCACCGAGGTCGACACGATCGAGAAGAAGCTTTCCATGATCTCGTGCCATTGCTCGGCGTCGAGACGGTCGTGCAGCCCGATCGAACCGAAGGCGTCGATGAACAGCACCGTGATGCGCTTGCGCTCGCCTTCCGCGGGCGGCGGGGCCGCCATGGGGAGTGCCTTGCCGCAGCCGTGGCAGAACGACGAGTCGGGCAGCTGCTCGAGGCCGCACACCGCGCAGCGCGACGGGATGCTCACGGCAGGCCCCGTGCCGCGAGGAGCTTCCTGCGGTCGCTCATCGGGACGCTCGATCGCCCGGCGCCGTGTGCTCGGGGGGAAGCGCGTGCGTGACGGCAGGCCGGGGCAGATGGCCGTACGCGTTCATCGCGCGCAGCTGGCGAACGCCGCGTCGCTCGGCGGCGAGCGCGCGCCCTTCGTTGCCCGCGCGTCGCTCGAGACCCGCGAGCTCGAGCCAGAAGAACGGCTCGCGGCTCCGCGCACGGCAGCGTCGGACCAGCGCGAGCCCGTGGCGCAGCAACCGGCGGCCCTCGCCGATCTGCTCGAGCGTGCCGTAGCGCACCAGCAGCCGCGCGAGCGCGGCCATGGTGTCGATCTGGCCGAGCCGTGCGCCGGTGCGGAACGCGTGCTGCAGGGCCTCGTACGCCGCCGCGCGCGCACCGGCGATGTCGCCGAGCCCGAAGCGGGCGTAGGACAGAATCAGCCGCGGATCGAAGTCGACGTAGAAGGTATGGCCCAGCTCGCGCATGGTCGCGTCCGCCCGCTCGGCGAAGGCGCGCGCCTCGCCCCAGCGTTTCTGGCACAGGCGAAGCGTGGCGAGCGAGCTCAGGGCCCGGCCGACGAGACTCGGCACCGCACAGAGCCGCGCCCGCTCGTACGCCTCCTCGATGCGCGCGGCGAGCACCGCGCTCGGATCACCCGCGAAGCGCACCACCGCGGCCGTCAGCGAGAGCGCCCATGCGTACGCGACCGGCGCGTCCTCGTCGCGCAGCAGGGCGAGCACGCGCGTCAGCTCGGCGCCGCCCTGGTCGAGCCGGCCGCGATCGACCAGCAGCATCGCGCGCGCGAGCTCGAGCTGGCGGAGCCAGACGAAATCGGCGCCGAGGGAGCGCACGTCGTCGGGGCGATGCCGGTCGAGCAGCGCGTCGGCGAGCCGCAGCCCCTCGACGGTGCATCCCGCCACGCGGTGCGAGAACACCAGCTGGGCTCCGGTCATGAGCGCGAGTCCGGCAGCCCCGCTGCGCTCGGCGTGCAGGAGCGCCGTGCGCTGGTGGGCGATGCCGGCATCGACATCACCGGTCGATCCGCGCAGGCAGCCGACCGCGCTCGACAGCAGCGCGTGCATGCGCACGTCGCCGAGACGACGTGCGATCGCGTGGCCCTCGCGCGCGAGGGCTTCCGCCTCGTCGGGCGCGAGCCCCTGGTGGAACCCGAGCCGCACGACCGCCTCGCAGGCGGACAGGCGCAGGCGAGCCGCATCGTCGCCCTCGAGGCGGGCGCTGCACGACAGAACGCAGCGCCAGTGGACGTAGCTCTGCGCGGGATCCCAGCCGACGATCTGGATCGCGGCGCGCCGGTGCCAGCGCGCGGCATCGAGCAGGTCGCCGGCGGCCTCGCAATGGACCGCGATGCGACCGGCGTGCGGATTGCCGCGCGTTCCGTGCCGGTGCGTCAGCTCCGACGCGATCCTCCGATGGAGCTCCGCGCGCACGTCCGGTGCGAGCGATCCGTACGCGACCCGCTGCTGCAGCGGATGGCAAAAGTGACGCGCCGGCTCGTCGCCTGCATCGCTTGCCGACACCAGCTCCGAGCGCTCGAGAGACTCCAGCGCCGCCGCGATCGCGTCGCCTCCGAGGCCGGTGATCCGGGTGAGCAGCGCGACCGGAAAGCCACGCCCGATCACCGCCGCCGCCTGCAGAACCGCCTTGTCGCGCGCCGCGAGGCTCGCGATCCGGCTGGCGAGCACCTCGTCGATGCCGTGCGGCAGCGACGGCGTCGCGGCACCGCGCAAGCGATACGCGTGCGGCGTCCCTTCGAGGGCGCCGGAGGCAGCGAGCGCGCGAACGGCTTCCTCGACGAACAGCGGGTTGCCGGCAGCGCGCTCCGCCAGGCGATCCTGCAAACCCTGCAGCGAGCGGTCCGCGCCCATCATCGTGCGCGCCAGGCGCCGCGTGTACGCCGCGTCGAGCGGCTGGAGCGGCAGCTCGCGAAAGTTCGCCGCTCGCATCCAGGGGCGATCGTGTCCGGGACGGTACGTGACCAGCAGCAGGAGCGGTGCTCGGGGCTGCGCGCGGACCAGCTCGTCGAACACCGAACTCGCGCCCGGGTCCATCCAGTGGTGGTCGTCGACCACGAACAGCGACGGCTGCGACGGCCGGTAGCGCTCGAGCATCGCGCGCAGGATGCGCGCGATGTCCCGCGCCGGCGCGCGGCCCGCGGTGGCGCGCGCCGCCTCGGCGGGATCGGCGATGCCGAACGCGGTCGCGAGCAGCGGAATGGTGTCGAGCAGGGCCGCATCGACGTCGCGCAGGACGTCGGTGATGCGCGTGCGCACCGTGGCGGCATCGTCCTCGCGACGCAGTCCGAAGGCGCCGCGCAGAAACGGAATCGTGGTGTGGAACGGCGTCCAGCGCGATTGCTCTGCGCAACGCGTGACGTGCACCGGCACGCCGCGCGCGCGCTGGCGGGCGGCGAGCTCGTCGACCAGTCGAGTCTTGCCCACGCCGGCATCGCCGACCAGGCCGACGATGCGCATGCCTCGTCGGGCGGTGTCCTGCAGCACGTGCGCGAGCTCGGCGAGCTCGCGCTCGCGTCCGAGCAGCGGGCTGCGCCTGCTGCCGTGTGCGGGGTCGTGCGCGAGGCGCGTCTGCCGCGCGGCGACGAGCGCGAAGGCGCGTCGTCGCCCGCGGCCGTCACGCTGCGCGATCGCACCGGCGTCGCGCAACGAGAACGCATCGCCGACCAGACGCCCGGTCTCCTCGCTGAGGCAGATCTCGCCCGGACCCGCGA
>JAIEPK010000658.1 GCA_019749875.1 Candidatus Binatia bacterium
GCTCGCGGCCGCCGCCGCAGCGGGCGAGACCGCGGACGGCGGCGGTGCCGCCCCCTGCCCGGTCTCGGTCCTCTGCAGGCGCGCGAAGATCGCCTGGCGTGCGGCGAGGATCTCGTCCACCGGACGGTCGTCGCGCGCACCGTCCGCGTACAGCGCCTTCAGCTCGGCGACCGCCGCCGACCACTGCTTCGAGTCGGTGAGCGCTTCTTGCCACGCCGCCGCGGCGCGCTGTGTGGTCGCCGCGTCCGGACCGTCGTGCGCGCGGAAGAACTCGTACGCGCCGACGTGGCCGACGAAGGTCGCGAGCGACTCGTTGAACGCGGTCTCGCCGTTGACGTACCACGTGCGGTGCAGCAGCTCGTGGATCAGCAGCTCGGCGATGCGCGTCGGATCGGCGCGCAGCCAGCTCGACAGCACCGGGTCGTCGAACCAGCCGAGCGTCGAGAACGCGACCGACGGCCGCACGTAGGTGTCGTAGCCCTCGCCGTCGAGCCGCGCGGCCTCGGCCTGCGCGTCGGCGAGCTCGAAGTAGCCCTTGTAGTCGACCGAGCCGACGATCGGGAACCACCACTCGTACGGCACGAGCCTGGTCTTCTGCGCCGCCGACACCACCTGCAGCAATGCTCCCGGCGGCACGATCGAGAACGACGCATACGCGTCGCCGACGTCGAGCCCGAGGTCGTTCGCGGCGAACTTGCGCACCGCGAGCACCAGCTCGAGCTTGGCGCGCGTCTGCGCGTCGAGCTCCGGTCGCGCGAGCAGCGCCTCGATCGACTGGCGCGCGAGCAGGATGCGCGCCTCCTCCCAGCCCGAGCGCGCGACGTACATCGGCGAGCAGCCGCCGCAGCCGACGAGGCTCGACAGCGCCACCCCGAGCAGCACCGCGCCGAGACGCGAGCGTGCGCGCGTCTCGCGACCCGTTGCCGGCACCGTCGTGCGTGGCACGCCCGCTTCAGGAGCCCGCGCTCGCACCGTCGTCCGTCGCATCCGCGCCCACGTTCGACCGTCCGCCCGCGTACTGCAGCTCGTAGAGCCGCGCGTAGATCTGTCCGAGCGCCAGCAGCTCGGCGTGCGTGCCGACCTCGCGCACGACGCCGTGGTGCAGCACGACGATGCGGTCGGCGCGCTCGATGGTCGACAGCCGGTGCGCGATCACGATCGCCGTGCGACCGCGCAGCAGGCGGTCGAGCGCCTCCTGCACCAGCTGCTCGGTCTCCGCGTCGACGCTCGACGTCGCCTCGTCGAGGACGAGAATGCGCGGGTCGTAGGCGAGCGCGCGCGCGAATGCGAGCAGCTGCCGCTGCCCCGCGGACAGGTTGTTGCCGCGCTCGCGGATCGGCTGCGCGTAGCCCAGCGGCAGCGACGAGACGAAGCGCTCGAGGTTCACCGCGCGCACGGTCGCGCGCAGCGTCTCGTCGCTCACCTCGGCCCGTCCGAGGGTCACGTTGCTGGCGAGCGTTCCGGTGAACAGGAAGGCGTCCTGCAGCACGATGCCGATCTCGCGCCGCAGCTCGGCGAGGTCCCACTCGCGCACGTCGACGCCCGAGACCTGCACGCTGCCCATCTTCACGTCGAAGCTGCGTCCGAGGAGCTTGATGATGGTCGACTTGCCGGAGCCGGTCGCGCCTACGATCGCGACCGTCTCGCCGGGGCGCACGTCGAGCGACACGTCGCGCAGCACCCAGTCCTCGCCCTTGTAGGCGAACCAGACGTTCTCGAAGCGCACCGCGCCGCGCTCGGGATCGTCGGCCGCGACGCGACGCGGAGCGGCCGGCGAGACGATCTCGTGCGGCGTGTCGAGCAGCTGGAACACACGCTCCGCCGCGGTGATCGCCGACTGCATCACGGCGTACTTGGTCGAGAAGTCGCGGATCGGGATGAAGAACTTCTGGATGTACTCGATGAACGCGACCAGCGTGCCGAACGCGACCACGCCCTTGACGATCTGGCCCGAGCCGTACCAGACGACCAGCGCCATCGCGATCGAGCTCACCGCCTCGATGATCGAGAACAGCGCGGCTTCATAGACGTTCGACAGGTGGTTCGCGTCGCGGTGCGCCGCGTTGTGCTCGTCGAACTCGGCGAAGCTCGCGCGCTCGTGCGCGAACAGCTGGATCACCGGCATCCCCGAGATCGCCTCGGAGAGGAACGAGTTGATGCGCGCGATGCGCTCGCGGATCAGCCGGTACGTGACGCGCGCGCGCTTGCGGAAGAAGTCGATCGTGACGATCACGACCGGAACGACCGACAGCGCGACCAGCGCGAGCCGCCAGTCGATCCACAGCATGATCGAGACGATGCCGAGCAAGGTCAGCGCGTCCATGAAGATCGTCATGGCGCCCGAGGCGAACATCTCGCTCAGCACGTCGACGTCGGTGGTGAGGCGCGTGACGATGCGGCCGACCGGGTTGCGGTCGAAGTAGCGCTGCGGCAGCCGCTCGAGGTGCGCGAACAGGTCGACGCGCAGGTCGGCGAGGCTGTGCTGCGCGACAACCATCGTCAAGTAGTACTGCCAGTAGACCGCGAAGAACTCGCCGACCACCGCGAGCGAGAACAGGGTCGCGATGCGGCCGAGCCCGCTCGTGTCGCCGTGATCGACGTAGCGGTCGATCGCGACCTTCAGGAGATACGGCTGCAGCAGCATGAGCCCGGAGATCACCGGCAGGATCGCGACGCTCATCCAGAACGTCCGCTGGTACGGGCGCAGATAGCGCCACAGGCGCCGCACCAGCTCGGCATCGTATGCCGGGACGTAGGCCTCCTCGGCATGGATGCCGCGATCGATCGCCGCGAGCTTGGGCCGACGCGCGTCGCCGCTGCGCTCGCCTGGGTCGCGGGCGCCGGTGTTCGAGTCGCGCGCGCTCAGATCGCCTCCAGCTCGGCGGTCAGACGCTGGCGCTGGAACAGGTCGGCGTACAGCCCGCCTTGCGCGAGCAGCGACGCGTGGTCGCCGCGCGCGACGATGCGACCCTCGTCGAGCACCAGGATGAGGTCCGCGTCCTGCACCGTCGACAGCCGGTGCGCGACCAGGATGCAGGTGCGGCCGCGACGGCGCTCTTCCAGCGCGTGCAGGATGTGCTCCTCGGTCTGCGTGTCGACGCTCGACAGCGCGTCGTCGAGGATCAGGATCGGCGCGTCGGCGAGCAGCGCGCGCGCCAGCGTCACGCGCTGCTTCTGCCCGCCCGACAGCGTGATGCCGCGCTCGCCGACCATGGTGTCGTAGCCGCGCGGGAACGTCGCGATGTCGCCCGCGACCGCGGCCCAGCCCGCCGCCTCGCGGACGAGGGCCTCGCCGTCGGCGGCGTGCTCGAGCTCGGGTCGCGCGAACGCGACGTTGGCGCGCAGCGAGGTCGAGAACAGGAACGGATCCTGCGGCACGAAGGCGATGGCGCGGCGCAGGTCGGCGAGCGCGTACTCGCGCACGTCGCGGCCGTCGATGCGCACGGTCCCGGACGTCGGGTCGAAGAGCCGCGGCAGCAGGTGGAGCAGCGAGGTCTTGCCGGCCCCTGCCCGCCCGACGATCGCGACCGTCGCGCCGGCCGGGACGTGCACGTCGATGTCTTCCAGCACGAGCTTCTTCGATCCCGGGTAGGCGAAGCTCACGTGACGGAGCTCGACGTCGCCGCGCGCGACGGCCGGCGGCGCCGCACGGTGCCCGTTCGCGCTTCCGTTCGCGTGCGCGGCACCTGCCTGCACGCCGTCGTGCGGTGCTGCGGCCTGGCCGTTGATCGTCGCCGCGCTCGCACCGACCGGCAGCGACACCGTCGTCACTGCCCAGTCCGGCGTGGGCACGCCGGCGGGATCCGCGATGTCCGGCTCGACCGAGAACAGCTCCTCGAGGCGCTTCATCGCCGCCCGCCCGCGCTGCAGGATCGACAGCATCCAGCCGAGCGCCATGGTCGGCCACGCGAGCAGGTGCAGGTAGCCCATGAACGCGACCAGATCACCGATGGTCAGGATGCCGCGCGCGACGTGGCGTCCGCCGAGCCACAGCACGACCAGGATTCCCAGCGCGCTCACCGAGCGGATCACCGGCGCGATCATGCCGCGCGCCTTGCCGAGCTCGAGCGCCACGTCGCGGAAGCGGACGTTCATCGCGCGAAAGCGCTCGACCTCGCTCTGCTCGCGCACGTATGCCTTCACGACGTGGATGCCGCTGACGTTCTCTTGAATGAGGGTGCTCATCTCGGCGAGCCCCTCCTGCACGCGCAGCGTGCCCTCCATGAGGCGCCGGCTGTAGTGCTTGACGACGAGCAGCATGACCGGGTACGGCGCCAGCGCCGCCACGGTCAGCAGCGGATCGATCGAGACCATGATCGACACCGCGTAGAGGTAGTAGACCGGCGTGTTGAGGACGTTCAGCACGCCCGGCCCGAGCAGCATGCGCACGGCCGAGATGTCGTTCACGAGACGCGACATCAGGTCGCCGGTCGGTCGCGACTGGTAGAACGGCCACGGCAGGCGCTCGAGGTGCCGGAACAGGTCGTTGCGCAGGTCGTACTCGACGTCGCGCCCGACGTTGAAGATCACGAAGCGCGAGAACGTCCGCACCACGCCCTGCACCAGCGCGATGCCGATCACGATCGCCGCGTAGAAGCCGGCGCTGCGCGCGCCGGTCGCGACGTCGGGGCTGCTCTGGATGCTGTCGACCGCGCGCTTCAGCAGCACCGGGATCGCCATCGCGAGCGACGCAGTGGCGATCAGGCACAGGCAGCCGGCGAGATACCGCATCCGGTACCGTGCCAGATAGCTCCAGAGACGTCGCATGGGATCTCGAGAGTTCTAGCGCAGGCGCCACGGTCAGCGAAGGGTACGCGTCCCGCGGAGCGAGACGCGCGCACCGATCGGCACGCGGCGCGTGCGTGACCAACCGGTCGCACGCGGCGCGACCGCGAGCTTCGCGCCCGCACGTGCAGCGAAGCGGCGTCGAGCGGCGCACCGCCGGCGCAGCGCAGAACGACCAGCTGCGTCAGGACTTCAGCAGCTTCGCGACCGATTCGGGCAGCGGCAGCTGGCTCTTGCCGCCGGTCTCCCACCAGCTGGCGGTCAGCACCTGCGGTGCGGGCGCGCTGCGCTTCCACACCTCCTCGTACGTCCGCTTGTACGCCGTGCGCCGGATGCGCCACGCACCGTCGAGCTTCACGTAGTCGTCGGTGTAGAACGCGGCCCCGCGCAGGCTGAAGTCGCGGCTCGCGTCGACCACGACGTCCTCGAGCGCCCACGTCCCCGTCGCCGTGGTGGGACCGGTGAGGTCGATCTCCGGGTGATGCACGCGGTGGCTGGACAGGAAGCTCGGCGAGCCCATCGACTCGCGGAAGAACGCGAGGATGTCGTCGCGGCCGTGGAACTCGTACTTGCCGGCGCTGTACGACGCGACCGCGTCGGGAGCGAGCGTGAGCGCCATCTCGTCCCAGAGCTTCTGGTCGAGGCAGCGCATGTAGCGATACTTGAGGCGCTTGATGAGCTCGATTTCGACGAGGTCGGCTGGCGTCATGCCGCCTCGTAGCCGGGATCGGCGGCGGCGGTCAACGCACCCCCACGGACGTACGCGGCTCAGGGCGTCCGGAGGTTCTGACCCGCGACCTCCTCGTAGACCGTCAGGGTCTCCGCCGCCGCGACGCTCCAGCGGTGCTGTGCCGCGCGCGCGATGCCCTGCTCGCGGAGCGACATCGCGAGCGCACGATCGCCGAGCACGCGCGCGATCGCCGGCGCGAGCTCCTCGGGCGCGTCGACCGGCACCAGCAGCGCCGCATCGCCCGCGACTTCGACCAGCGCGTCCGCCGCCGTCGCGACCAC
>JAIEPK010000382.1 GCA_019749875.1 Candidatus Binatia bacterium
CTCCTCCGTCCGGGATCCCTGGCGCCGTGCGGTTCGGAACCTCCCCGCGCGTGCGCGATCTCTTGCTCGCCGTCCTTCTCGCCACTTCGGTCCTCGTCGCCTACGCCGGCGTCCGGCAGCACGACTTCGTCAACTTCGACGATCCGGAGTACGTCGTCCAGAACCGGCACGTCACTTCCGGTCTGACCGCCGTGAACGTCGCGTGGGCGCTGACCGCCGTCCACAGCGCCAACTGGCATCCGCTCACCTGGATGTCGCACATGCTCGACTGCTCGCTTTACGGCCTCTGGCCGGGCGGGCACCACCTGACCAACGTCCTGCTGCACGCGCTCGCGACCGTGCTGCTGTTCTGCGCGCTGCGCACGCTGACCGGAGCTCCGGGCCGCAGCGCCTTCGTCGCGGCGCTGTTCGCGCTGCACCCGCGCAACGTCGAGTCGGTGGCGTGGATCTCGGAGCGCAAGGACGTGCTCAGCGCCGTCTTCTGGACCGGTGCGATGTGGGCGCACGCGGCGTACGCACGACGTACGACGACCGCACGCTACCTCGGCGTCGTGGTCCTGCTCGTCCTCGGCCTGCTCGCGAAGCCGATGGTGGTGACGTTGCCGGCGGCGCTGCTGCTGCTCGACGTCTGGCCGCTGCGCCGCGTGCGCATCGCCGGCGTCGGCGACGCGCACGCCGAGCTCGGCGAGCCAGGCGATCGCGTGCGCGCCGCCGTGGGCTCGGGCGGCACGGGTGCGGAGCCGGCACCACCGCTCGGCACGGCCGCGCTGCTCCGCGAGTACCTGCCGCTGCTCGCGATCGTGCTCGCGGCGGCGGTCGTGACGTTCGCGGCGCAGCGCAGCAGCGGCGCGGTCGCGACGCTCGCGGCACTGCCGCTCGGCTTCCGGCTGCAGAACGTGGTGGTCACGTACGCCGCCTACCTGTGGAGCCTCGCGTGGCCGACCGAGCTCGCGGTCTTCTACCCGTATCGCACGCTGCCGGTCGTGGAGGTCGTCGCGTCGCTGGTCCTGCTGATCGGGCTGAGCGCGCTCGCCTGGCGGACGCGCCGCACACGGCCGTACCTGCTGATCGGCTGGCTGTGGTACCTCGGCACGCTGCTGCCGGTGATCGGCGTCGTCAAGGCCGGCGACCAGGCGATGGCGGACCGCTTCACGTACCTGCCGGCGATCGGCATCTTCCTCGCCGCCACCTGGGCCCTCGCCGACGCGGCAGCGCGCGATCCGCGCGCCCGGCGTGCGCTCGCACCGGCGGCTCTGATCGTGCTCGCGACGTGCCTGCTCACCACGCGCGCGCAGGTGCGGCACTGGCGCGACAGCGTGACGCTGTTCGAGCACGCGCTGGCGGTGACCGCGCAGAATCCTCTCGCCGAGCTGAACCTCGCGTCGGCCCTGGTCGAGCGCGGCGACGTCACGGCCGGGCTCGAGCACGCGCGTGCCGCGCAGGCGCTGCGGCCGAACGACGTCAAGGTGCTCGCGACGCTCGGCACGGCACTCGCGCGCAGCGGTCGCGGCGACGAGTCCGCGGCGGCCTACCAGCGCGCGCTGCGAGAGGATCCCGACAGCGTGCTGGCGCTGCTCGGCATGGCCGTGCTGCTCGCCGAGCGGCAGCAGTGGCCGGACGCGGAGCGCGCGTACGGTGAGGTGCTGCGCCGCGCGCCGGAGCACGCCAAGGCGCACGCGGGGCTCGGGTTCGTGCTCGCCGCACAGGGCCGGCACGCCGACGCGATCACCCACTACCGCGCCGCGATCGCCGAAGACGACACCCTGCTGCAGGCGTACAACGGGCTCGCGCTCGCGCTCGAGGACGGCGGCGATCGCGACGAGGCGCTGCGCGTCCTCGAGAGCACGCTGCGCCGCGCGCCCGCCGAGCAGCGGCTGCGCCTCAACTACGCGGCCATGCTGGTCGCCGGCGGGCGTGCCCGGGAAGCCGAGCAGCAGTACCGTGACGTGCTGCGCGCGGAGACCGGCAACGTTGCGGCGCGCATCGCGCTCGCCGATCTGCTCGCGCAGAGCGGACGCGTCGACGAGGCGCGGCGCGAGCTCGCGACGGCAGCGGAGGCGGCGCGCGCGCAGCGCGACGACGCCACGCTGCGGAGCATCGAGGCACGTCGCGACGCGCTGCCGGCCGTCCCCTGACCTCGGAGCCGAGGGCCGCCGGACCGCGCGGCAGCGAGGGCGCACCGTCCGCGGCGAGGAGAGAATCCGCTTGACCGTCGCCACGCCGCTGTGGCGTGCTCGTCCGGTTCGCCTCGCGAACGCTCTCCCCCGAATGCCCCTCGCCTTCCCCCAGCGCGCAGCGCAGCCCGCGACCGAGCGGGCGCCCGTCGCGATCGACCTCGACGCGATCGCACGCCGGCTCGCACCGCAGGCGGCCGCGTTCGCCGCGGCGAGCCCGTTCCCGCATCTCGTGCTCGACGACTTCCTGCCGGCCGACGTCGCCGACGCGCTCGCGGCCGAGTTCGACGATCCGGCGATCGCATGGCAGCCGCTGCATCACGTGAACGAGCGCAAGAGCGTGTTCGGCGACCTCGCGCGCATGGGACCGGTCGCCGCAACGACCGTGCGGACCCTTTACTCGCCGGCGATGTGCGCGACGCTCGAGCGGCTGACCGGGATCACGCAGCTCATCGGCGATCCCGAGCTCGACGGCGCGGGCCTGCACCGCACCGATCCCGGCGGACACCTGAACGTGCACACCGACGCGCTCGCGCACGGCAAGCGCCGGACGTGGAGCCGGCAGCTCAACCTGATCGTGTTCCTGAACCGCGACTGGAGCGACGCCTATCGCGGCGAGCTCGAGCTGTGGGACGCCGACGTGAGCCGCTGCGTGCAGCGCATCGCACCGCTGTTCAACCGCTGCGTGCTGTTCCGCACCACGCCGGTCTCGTACCACGGCGTGCCCGACGCGGTCGCGTGTCCCGAGGGACGGAGCCGCAAGTCGCTCGCGCTGTACTACTTCCGCGACGAGGCGCGTGTCGTGCCGCTGCACCCGACGCACTACGTGCCGCGGCCGCGCGATCCGCTCGCGCGGCGCGTGCTGATCCGCGCCGATCGCGCGCTGCTCCGGCTCTACGCGCTGCTCAAGCGCTACACGCCGATCGACGACGCGCGCGTGACGCGCCTGCTGCGTCGCTTCTGAGCGGCGTCAGGCGCGCGAGCCCGACGAGCGCCTGAACCAGAGCAACGCCAGCGCAGCCGCCGCGACCACCGCGATCGCGAACGGCAGCCAGCCGGTCGTCGACGTCACGACGGGCGTCACCGGCTCACCGCGCGGTGCGCGCGCGTCGGTCGGCTCCTGACGTGGTGCCGGCTCGGCGCTTCCCACCGACACGCGCTGTACCGCGCCGCCCAGCAGCCGCGGATCGGAGCGCTCCGCCGCGGGCAGCGTCGCGCGTGCGAGCGCACAGCCATCGATCGAGTACACGCTGTTGTCGCGCTCGAACAGCGTCTTCCACGAGCTGCTGCGGTAGTTGCGCAGCCAGATGCGGTTGATCGCCCGCTGGTCGAGGTTGCGCAGCGCGCGCGACGGCCGCCGGCCCTTGCGCTCGTCACCGCACTTCGCCTGCATCTTGCGCAGCGCGTCCGTGCCCTCGTCGAACTGGCCGAGCGCGAGACGCGCCCGGGCAGCGGCGAAGCGCGCGTCACGTCCCATCGGTCCGTCGGGATCGGTCGCCGCCAGCTCCTCGAACGCGCGCGCGGCCCCCTCGTAGTCCCCGGCCGCGTAGCGCGCCGAGGCGCTGCCGAACTGTCCCGCCTGGCGAAAGTGCGGGTCGACGTTCTCGGTCGCGGCGGCCGCGTCGAAGGCCGCGCGCGCCTCGTCGTAGCGGCCCGACGTCGCGAGCGCGGCGCCGGTCCCGAGGTCGCCGAGCACGCGCGACGAGCGCTCGCCGGCGTCGCCGAGGCGGCCGAAGTACTGCTCCGCTCCGTCGGCGTCACCGGACATCAGGCGGACCGTGCCCATGCCGACGTTGCCGAAGTCCTGCCAGGGATAGCCGGGATCGCTCTCCAGGGCTTGCTGGAACAGGCGCTCCGCGCCCCGACGGTTGCCGAGGCGCAGATACGCATCGGCGGTGACGATCTCGACCTCCGGAGGGAGATCGATGTCGGAAGAGCGACGTACCAGCGCGACCAGACGCGCGGCATTCTCCATCGGGTCGGCGACGTAGTCGCGCACGGCGACCTTCAGCTCCTCGGGAACCGCATCGGTGCGCGCCGACCCGGCGGAAGCACCGCCCGCATCGGGTGCGGATTCGGCGCCGGCGTCGGCGCCGGCGAGCAGCAGCGCGACGAGCGTCGCGACGAGCACGCGGGACGGCCTCGGACGAGGGTGATGCAGCAGCACCGGGGAGAGTTTTGGGAGCATGTCGGAACTCGGATCGACGGCTGGACGAGGTCGAGAGTCGCGCGGCGCGTCGAGGTGCGCGCGCCCGACCACAAGAGCAAGCTTGTCCGCGGCAGTCAACGAATTTTCCCGGTACGGCGCCGGCCACGCGGCTGGCGCATGACCGAATCGGGGCCGGCGATCGCCGTCAAGTAGCGCACCGCCCATGCCCGCCGTCGCCGCCCGGCGGCGCACGGCCACGGTGGACGCGTCGCTCCGCGGTGCCGCCGCGACCGGCACGCTCCGTGCCTTCTGCGCGCCCCGCGGCGCTGGTATCGTCGCGCTCGAATGTCCCGCACGCGCCAGCGCCTCTCGTCGCCGGAACACGCGGCCGCGCTCGGCGGCGTCGCGACCGAGCCGACCCGCGCCGGCGAGGCGGCCTTTCCGGCGCGCATCAGCGTCGAGGTCACCAACCACTGCAACCAGCGCTGCGTGCTGTGTCCGCGCCAGGCGTTCACGCGCCCGCTCGGCTTCCTCGATCCGGCGCTGTTCGAGCGCATCGCGCGCGAGTGCGCGCCGCACGGCACGCGGCTGTGGCTGCACTTCCTCGGCGAGCCGCTGCTGCACCGCGGCCTGGTGCAGATGATCGCGCGGGCCAAGGAGATCGGCGTGCGCGAGGTCGGGCTGTCGACCAACGCGCTGTCGCTGCACGGACGCCTCGCCGACGCGCTCCTCGACAGCGGTCTCGACCGGCTCGAGTGCTCGATGGACGCGGACGACGCCGAGACGTACCGCGCGATGCGCGGGCGCGACCACTTCGAGCAAGTGTCGCGCAACGTGCGCGCGTTCCTCGAGCGCAAGCGCGCACTCGGCCGCGAACGACCGGTGACGTCGATCCAGTTCATGCGCACGCCCGAGCTGCTGGCCTCGCTCGAGCGCGTGGTCGGCACGTGGCGTCCGCTGCTCGGCCCGCGCGACTTCGTGATGACCATCGAGCCCGCGTCGTTCGGCGGTGCGATCGCGGTCGCCGGTGCCGCTCGCGAGGAGCGTCCGCCCTGCCGCTGGCTCACGTCGTCGCTGATGATCCTGCAGGACGGAACGATCACCATGTGCGGCGCCGACTGGGACGCGCACGCACCGCTCGGCAACCTCCGCGAGACGACCATCGCCGAGATCTGGCACGGCGCAGAGCTCGCCCGCCGGCGGCGCGCACACGAGGCGCGGCGCTTCGACGAGGTCGCGCCGTGCGCGACCTGCACCGACTGGCGCCTCGCCGACGGCAGCGGCTACCGGAACGCGACGCCGCGCTGACGGTGCGAGATCGCCCGCTGCGCGGCAGCGAGCACGCACGTGCGTCGAGCACCAAGAATGGCACCGCCACCGGCACCGCCCCCTCTGCGAAGGCGCAGCCGAGCGGCCGACCAACGGAAGCGCGGGGAGTGGGGACCCGCGCGGCTTTGCCGCGTGGGGCGAGGGGGCGCGTGCCCCCTCGTAGACAT
>JAIEPK010000368.1 GCA_019749875.1 Candidatus Binatia bacterium
GGCCGCGGACTTCGACCCGGCGACGCGCGTGCTGCTCCCGGCGGACGAGCCGGCGACGCTCCCCGGCGCGGACGGCGCCACGGGCACCCCGGGCACGGTCGAGGTGGTGAGCCGGTCGGCGCACGCGATCCGCCTCCGCGTGCACGCGTCGCGCGACGCGGTCCTGGTGTCGAGCGAGGTCGCCTATCCGGGCTGGACCACGCGCATCGACGGCCGCGACGCGCCGACGCTGCTGGTCGACACGGCATTCCGCGGCACCGTCGTGCCGGCCGGCACGCACGAGGTCGAGATGGTCTACGTGGCGCAGTCGTTTCGCGCCGGGCTCGGCGTGAGCGCGCTGGCGCTGCTCGTCGCCGTGCTGCTGTGGTGGCCGGGCTCCGCGGCGCGCGAGCGCGCTCGAGCCGCTGCCGCGTGATCGTTCGTATGCGGCACCGATCCAGCATCGTCCGGCCCGAGCGAGCGACGCGCAGAGCACTGCTCGCAGCGCTGCTCGTCGTGGGGCTCGCGCTCGCGGGCTGCAGCCGCGAGCCACGGCAGCCGAACGTGCTGCTGCTGACGATCGACACCCTGCGCGCCGACCACCTCGGCTGCTACGGCGGCACGCGCGTCGCGACGCCCAACATCGACCGCCTCGCGCGCGAGGGCGCGCTGTTCGAGAATGCGGCCTGCCCGATGCCGATGACGCGGCCGTCCTTGACGACGATCCACACCTCGCTGCACCCGCGCGAGCACGGCGTGGTGAACAATGCGGTGCCGCTCGCACCGGACAGCGTGACCCTGGCGACGACCCTCGCTACAGCCGGCTACGCGACCGCGGCGTTCACGCCGGTCCGCTTGCTCGACGCGTCGTCCGGGCTCGCACAGGGCTTCGCTTCGTACATCGCACCCGACGCGCACCATCTGCCCGCCGATTGCGTCGCGCCCGGCGCACTCGACTGGCTCGCGCAGCGTGATCCGGCAAAGCCTTTCTTCGTCTGGCTGCACCTCTTCGACCCGCACCTGCCGTACGCACCACCGCCGCAGTACGCGCCCGGCGACGGCCCAGACGAGATCTCGTGGAAGAGCCTGCTCGCCACCGCGAACGCCCACGACGGCGACGTGCCGAAAGCGACGCTCGCACGCGCGCTCGAGCTGTACGCGGGCGAGGTCGCGTACGTCGACCACTGGGTCGGCGAGATCCGCGCGCGCCTCGAGAGCCTCGGCGTGCTCGACGACACGATCGTCGTCTTCACCGCCGATCACGGCGAGTGCTTCGATCACGGCATCTACTTCGAGCACGCCGACTGCCTCTACGAGGGGGCGGTGCACGTTCCGCTCGTGATCCGCTTCCCGCGCGGCGTGATGGCCGGAAAGCGCGTGCAGGCGCAGGTCGAGCACATGGACCTGGCGCCGACGATCCTGTCGCTGGCCGGGATCGCGCGTCCGCCGGCGTTTCGGGGCCGGACGCTGCTCCCGTCACCGCCTGCCGCCACACAGGACCTGCGCGCGGACGCGTTCGCGCTCATCGAGCACCCGCTCTATCCGGACCGCAGCGCCGAGGAGCGCAGCCGCAAGCAGGAGCGGATCCGCTCGGTCGCGGGCGTGCCGACGCGCGAGATCCTCACCGATCGCCAGAGCAACGCGCTGCGCGGCACGACCTGGAAGCTGATCACCGACGGCGCGTCGAGCGAGCTCTACGACCTGCCCGCGGACCGCGGCGAGCAGCACGACCTCGCGACGAGGAAACCCGAGCTCGTCGCCGACCTCCGTCGCCTGCTCGACGAGAAGCTCGCCCAGTACCCGCTGCGGCTGCGCGAGAGCGGCGACGTCAATCCAAAGCTGCGCGAGACGCTGAAGGCGCTCGGCTACGTTCAGTGAGCGCCCTGCGCTGAAGCCGCGGGTGCGGCGGCCGTCGCAGCCGTCGTACCCGCGCGTGCGAGCCAGCCCTGCACCACCTCGGGCGCGATGCGCCGCATGCGGACCATGCCGCCACGCTTGCCCTCGCTCGAGTTCGGATTGAGGAACTCCCAGACGATGGTGCCGTCGGGCGTCACCTCGAACGCGCGCCCGGCGTCCGACTGCGCGATCAGCGTGTTGCCGTTCGCGAGACGCTGGTTCGCGCCGCGCGTCTGCGTGTAGAACGCCTTCGGGTCCGGGGCACGGTACTCCCAGACGATGCGGCGCGTCCGGGGATCCATCTCGACGACGCGCGACCAGCCGCGTCCGAGCCCGTTGTCGAACACCAGGACGTGGCCGTTCGGCAGCACCACCGCGTCGTGCGGCCCCGACAGCTCACCTTGACCCCAGGCCCAGACGACGCGCTGCGCGTCCCAGTCGACGATCGCGACCGTGTCCTGGTGGCGGATGGTCACCACGACGTTCGACGTCGCGTAGAGCGGATCCCGCGCCGCGAGCTGCGGGTCCTGCATCCAGGAGACCGAGTTGGCGTGCAGCAGGTCGAGGTGCCCCCTGCCCTGCGTACGCCTCTGGAACTGGAACTGGTCGGGCGGGGCCGTCTTCAGCAGGTCGTAGAGCGAGGCCGACGCGCGCGTCTCGCCGGTCTCCGCCGCGAGCAGCGTCAAGGCGTCGTCCTTGAGCTTGCGGCGCTCGTCGAGCTCGGGCACGAGGCGGCGTGACGCCGTCAGCACCGCGATCTCTCCGCGCGGCGTGAGCTGCGCGTCGTGGTGCGCACCGAGCGGAACTTTCCAACGGACGTCGCCGTTCCAGCTCAGCCGAGCGACGTAGCGTCCGACCGCCCAGCCGCGCTCGCCCTCGCCGTCGGCCTTGTCGGGCTTCTCCGCACGGCCAACGACGAGCAGATCGCCGTCGGGCAGCAAGGTCGTGTTGTCCCAGCGGAAGCACGGCTCGAGCGACCAGGTGCGCAGAACGGCACCGTCCGCGTCGATGAGCTGCGTCGAGCACAGGTGCGCGTTGGTGAACACGTTGTAGCCCGGCGCCGAGCGCGCGGCGTCGTGCTCCACCACACCGGAGCGGCCGTCCAGCGGCGCGTCCGCGAGATCGACGTAGCCGAGCGCCTGCAGCCGCTCGACGTCGGCCCGCGACACCTCAGCCGGATGCGGCAGCGGCGTCGGCGCGGCGGATCCGGACGCGGCGGCGACCGGCGACGGTTGCGCTTCGGCGGCGCCACCGGACCCGGCGTGCGTCTCCGGCGGCCCCACGTTCGAGGCGGACGTCGCCGGTGGCGCGCTACGCTCGCACGCAGCCTGCGAGAGCGCGCCGCCGAGGGACGCGACGGCGAGCAAGAGACGGAAGGTCGATCGCATGACGCCGAGCGTTGGCACGCTCGCCGCGATGCACTATGGAAAGCGCCGTTGTCGATCAAGCAAGGCTGCCTCGTGCTCGCGGCGTTCCTCGCCCTGCTGCACTTCTCACGCTTCGACGTCCGGCAGGCCCCGATCGTCACCGACGTGCGCTACTACGTGCATTTCGCGCCGCGGGTCGCGGACGGTGCCGTGCCGCATCGCGACTTCTTCGACAACAAGACGCAGCTCGCGACGTTCGCCGGCGCGGCGTTCGTGCGTGCGGGCCGCGCGCTCGGCATCGACCCGCTGCTCGCGATGCGCACCGGCTTCCTCGCCCTGTCGTGGCTCGCCGCCATGCTGCTGTTCGCGATCCTGCGGCGGCTCTATGGCGGGTCGTGCGTGATCGGCCTGCTCGGCATGCTGTGCTACCTCGGCTTCTCGCTGCTCGGCTTCCTGCCGGCGCTCGGGCCGCTGCCGAAGCTGCTCATGGGCATCAGCGCGTCGCTCGCGGCTCTCCTCGCGGCTGCCGGGTGGTGGACGACGGCGGGTGCCTTCGGCGCGGTCGCGTTCCTCGACTGGCAGATCGGCGTGCTGGCCGGGCTCGGCGTGTTCGCGGCGGCGCTGTGCGAGCGCGACGCGCGCCTCGCCACGGCGGTCCGCACCGCGTGCGGCGGCATCGCCGTCCTCTTCGCCGGGTGCGCCTGGTTCGCCTGGCACGGCGCACTCGGCGTCACCTGGCGCCAGGTCGTGCTGACCTCGCTCGCGCGCGGCGAGACGGCGCTCGCGCACAAGACGTTCTCCGGACGCGTCCTGCAGATCCTCGACACGATCCACGTCGCGTGCCCGGGCCACAGGTGGCTGGTCGCGCTCGGCGTCGTGGGGATGGCGCTCTTTCCCCTGCTGGCGTGGCGGCTCCGCGGCTCACGCGAGCAGCGGCTGGTGATCGTCCTCGCCGTCTTCCACTACGGCATCGTCGCCTTCAGCTTGACGGACTACCAGGCGTACGGCGACCTGTTCGCCCTGCTCGCGAGCCTCGCGGTGTTCGCCGCCGTGGCGCTCGGCGAGGCCTACCGCGTGCTCGCGATGGTGGTCGCGCGCAGCAGCGACGATCCCGCGGTCGGCGCACGCCGCGCGCGCGTCCTCGCGATCGCGACCGTGCTGCTGGCGGCTCTGGTGCTCCGTGCGGGACGCCCGCGTCTCGACATCGTCCTGCCCGACAAGATCGCCAAGGGTGCCGCGTCGCTCGCCGACCAGGAGAGCGTCACGCGGCAGATCCGCGCGCTCACCAGTGGGCGCGGGTCGGTCGTGTTCGTCAATTGTCCCGAGCAGCTCTACTTGACGCACCACGTGAACCCGCTGCCCTTCGGCTTCTGGAACCGGGCCACGTACGCGTACTTTCGCGACCCCGCCGATCCGCAGGTCGATCCGCTCGCGCGCATGGTCGACGAGCTGCACCCGGACGCCGTGCTCTGTCCGACGCGGCGACTCGACTACGACCTCACCCGCAGCGGCGCGTTCGAACGCGTCGTCCTGCACGCCGACACGGGGCAGTATCGCGTGATCGCGCTCGTCCGTCGCGCGACACCGCTCGCACCGAGCACCATGCCGCCACCCCCCGAGCCGCCGTCGTCCAGCGACGACGAATAGCGCGCTCTTCCGGCGGCGCCCGCTCAGCTCGGGTCCGCGGGCCGCACGGACGCGACGAGCACGGTGTCGGCGCGCGTCCTCGAGCCGCAAGCGTCGTGCCACCGTCACGACGCGGCCCGCGTGTCGATTGCGGCGGGGGCGGACCGTGAAACGAGCAACTCCTGCACGTCGCTTGTAAGTCGGATGTGCCATGCGTCGTTCGTGCTCGCATGAGGGCGCTGCGCGCGGGTGCGCGGAGTCCCGACCGCGCGGCGTGCGCGGCATCATCGCGCGCCTTCGCTCTCGGTCGGCGGAGGGGCATCGTCGTTGCTTCCCTGCTGCGTCTTTCCGCCAGACCGCCAACGCAAAGGAAGGAACGACCATGACTGCACGCGGAGAGATCATCCAGGGCTACGTCAACGACATGCTCGCGGTGGAGCGCGAAGCCCACGAGGCGCTACGCCGCCAGAAGCACGACGCCACCGTCAAGCAGTACGCGGAGGCGAGCCGCGTGATCGATCGCATCGAGGACACCCTCGACCGCCACATCGCGGAGCTGCAAAAGTGCTTGAAGGCGATGGGCGCGGACGAGTCGCTGCTGAAGAAGGCGGTCGGCACGGCGCTCGGCGCCGTAGGCGGCGTCTACGACAAGCTGCGCGCGGACGATCGCGTGTCGCGCATGCTGCGCGACGACTATGCGTCGGTGAGCTTCTCGACCGTCTGCTACGAGATGCTGCACACGACGGCGCTCGCGGCCGGCGACTCGGTGGTCGCGGACCTCGCGCTGCGCCATCTCCGCGACTACACCCCGCTGGTGATGGACGTGAGCGACGTCCTGCCGCGCGTGATCACCGAGGAGCTCAGCGCCGAAGGGAAGATCCCGGTCGATCCGGGCGCAGCGCAGGAGGCGGTCCGCAACACGCGCGCCGCTTGGCAGCAGAACGCGTCCGAGCATTGATCGGACGGCCGGCGGCGCCGCGCACCCGCCCTCAGCGCGCCGCGACGGGTGCGCGGGCC
>JAIEPK010000085.1 GCA_019749875.1 Candidatus Binatia bacterium
CGCGACGTGCGCTGTGGCGCCCCGCCTGCGCGCTCAGCCCTTGCGCGGCACGAGGGCGAGCACCGCGGCGCGCTCCGGCACCCGTATCGCGGCCGGATCGCGCGCCAGCGAGGCGAGCAGGACCACCGCGATCCACAGCGAGTCGGCGAGCAGCAGGTGCACGAGCTGCAGCCAGACCGGTGCGAGCAGCAGCAGGTTCGCGAAGCCGCAGAAGATCTGCAGGATCACCAGCGACAGGACCACGCCCGCCGTCACCAGCACGCGCTGCGCTCCGCTGCGAAACGCGGTCACCGCCGCCAGGACCGCGACCAGCACCCCGCCCGCGACGCCGAGGATCGGGTGCAGGACGCGCAGCCGGAGCAGGAAGTGCGAGGTCGGCGAGAAGTCCTGCTGCAGTCCCTCGGCGAGCGAGCGCACCGGGAAGAGCGTGTTGCCGAGCGCCGCGACGGCACCCGTGGTCGCGATCAGCAGCAGCGCCGCCATCGCCACCACGAGCAGCATCGGCTTCGCGGCGCGCGCAGCACCCTGCGGCACCGCGGGCTCGCGCGCCCAGCGCGCCGCGAGCACGAGGGCCGCGAGCAGCGCGAAGGTGTTGATGAGGTGCGCGATCATCGCGAACGCGCGCGCGCTCGACGCGTCGTGCGCCACCAGGCGGAACAGCACGAGGCCCGCCCCGAGCAGCGCCTCGCTGATCATCAGGACGCCGCTCATCGCCGCCCAGAAACGCAGGCGGTCGCCCGGCGGACGCGTGCGCCACGTCCAGACGATCAGCCCGACCACCAGCAGCAGCGCGATGCCGCTGGTCGCGCGGTGCGTGAACTCGATCAGGGTCGCGACCTCGGGGCTGCGCGGCAGCACCTCGCCGTTGCACAGCGGCCAGTGATCGCCGCATCCGGCGCCGGAGCCGGTGGCTCGCACGTACGCGCCCCACAGGACCACGAGCACGTTGGCGACCAGCACCATCGCCGCGTACAGAGCGAGGCTCACCAGCCCGCTAGTAGCGCGTTCCGCGGCCCGTGCAATGCGCCGGGGCCTTTACTTCGTCCCGGGATCCTGTTGTTCTCCCGCGCGGTTCCGTGCCCGGCTGCGCGCAGGGAGCGCCGGGGGGAGGGGTTTCATGATGAGGAGCGCACGGAGTTCAGGGGCGCCCCGCGGGATCGTCCTCGCGGGGATCGCGACGTTCGGACTGCTGGCCATCGCGGCGCACGCAGGTGCGCAGCCGATCCCGATCAGCCAGTTCGCGCCGACCAACATCGACCAGGCGGTCGCACGCACGATCCTGCAGACCGTGTCGCAGCTGCCGCCGGTCACCAACGTCGGCCTCAGCTACCAGTACGATCCGCAGCTCGACACGTTCGTCGCGCGCAAGGGCTCGCTCGGCAGCGGCATGGTCCCGGCGGCGCGCTTCGCGCGCAAGGGCAGCATCACCGGCGTGCTGTCGTTCGCCTACTTCGGCCTCGATCAATTCAACGGCGAGGACTCGTCGTCGGTGGTCGTGAACGTCCCGTCCGACCGCTTCAACCCGAACAGCCCCAAGTACAACCTCGGGGTCGCGACGCGCGTGACGACCGACGTGTACGTGGCACGGCTCGCGAGCCGCTACACGATCCTCGACAACATGGACGTCGGCCTCACGCTGCCGCTCATCGTCACGAAGGTCGGCAGCCGCTACGTCGTGCAGCAGCTCCAGGGCCAGCAGGAGATCGACCGCTTCGCGAACCGCGGCGTCAAGTCGCCCGATCTCGGCAACACGCTGATCGACGCGCCGCTCAACGAGATCGGCATTCCCGGCGGCTTCAACGACGGCACCAACTTCAACACCGGCAACATGGTGCTCGACACCAAGTACGGCATCCCGCTCGGCACGCCCGACTTCGGCGTCGGCTTCCAGGTCGAGCTGCGGCTGCCGACGGCGAGCGAGAGCCGTTTCACCGGCACCGACACGACGAGCCTGCGCGGTCTGTTCCTCGCCAACTGGCAGTCGGAGATCGTCGGCGCGTACCTCGCGGCCGGCTACGAGCAGGACTTCAGCACCAACGTCCTGTCCAACGGCTCGGTCGCGGCCAGCATCACCGCGCAGATCACCGACTACCTGCTGCTCGAAGGCGGCATGAACGGCGCGTTCTACGTCAAGGACATCGACCTCTACGACTCGTCGAAGTTCGGCGTCGTGCTGCCCGGAACGACGATCGTCGCCGGCAGCTCGAACCTCGGCAAGAACGAGATCAACGCCGGCGGCGGACTGCGCCTCAACCCGGCCGGCGACCTGTCGCTCAGCCTCTACGCGACCACGCCGGTGAACGACTCCGGATACCGTCCCCAGGAGGTGATCGCCGCCTCCGTCGACTATCCGTTCTGATCGGGAGCATGACCATGAGACAGCGTCACTTCGTCTTCCAGCGCGGATTCCGCCTCGTCTTGACCGGCCTGCTGCTCGCGACGGCTGCCGCGTGCAGCGGTGACGGCACGCAGAACACCGACACCGTCTACACCGGCATCGTGTTCGTGCCGCCGCCGTCGCAGTGCGAGGGCTGCAGCGGTGCGGGTGCGACGGCGCAGCTGCTCGAGCTCGGCCAGAATCAAGCACCGCGCGTCGTCAAGTGCGTGCGCACCAACGAGCGCGGCATCTACGACACGTCGGATCCCAACACCTGCCCCGAGCAGAGCAACGGCGAGCTGCCGTCGGGCGACGGCAACGCGACCGTCATCGTGGTTGCGACCGTCAACTCCCGGGGCGGCCAGATCGGCGGCCTGATCTCGAGCCGGCTGCAGCAGGCGGCGAGCGCCGACTTCAACGGCACGACGCACATCGCGTGCAAGGCCGGCGTGTTCTTGACGGCGGGCACCGCCGGCGAGGGCAACCTCGGCTGCAGCGTGCGGGCGACGTGTCCGCCGGGTGCGGTGAACTGCTTCACCACGCTCCAGCCGGACGAGCTCGACGACGCGCGCATCAACGTCCTCGAAGAGGCGAGCCAGGTGCTCGAGGGCCAGGTCGACTACACGCTGCCCGAGGGCGTCGACAAGGCGTCGTGCGCGGTGATCGTGTGCACGCAGGCGGGGACGGTGGCGGCGTCGACGGCGTGCCTGGAGGGCTTCCTCGCGGGGCGGTGATCCATGGCGGCGGCCGTCGTCGCGAACGACGGCCGCCCTGCCCCTTCGAACGTCCCTGCTGACGGCTCCCGAACGGGGCGCTCGTCCGCGCGGAGGTCCCACAAGTCCTCGCGCCAGCTTCACCGGCCCGCGAGCGCTGCGAACTCAATCGAGCGAGCAGACCCCCCATGTCCCGGTGCCGTCGGCGCGCGTGCTGTGGTCGCACGACGAGCGGATCAGCGCGGGCTCGTCTCCGGTCGTGATCCGCTCGACAGTGGAATCCCGCAGCACCAGCTGTCGCCCGGCCTCGACGCGCCCGAGCTCGCTATCGGAAAGGAAGACGTCCTTGCCGGCGACCGATCCGAAGCTCGAGTCCGTGCTCCGTACGCCGACTCCGCGCACCGTCCCCTTCGCCCAGACCCCGTCGACGATGGTGACGTCGCGTAGGAACATGTCGCCACCCGCGATCAGCCCGCAGCCGCCGCCGAGGTACACGTTGGTTGCGCGCACCGCGCCGTCGGCCCCCATGTCGCTCGAGCAGTTCCGCAGCACCACGCTGCTCGCACGAATGCTGCGCGCACCGCTGAACCCGTCGTAGTCGCGGTCGATCAGCACGTCCTGGAGGACGATCTCGCGCCCGTTCGGCGTGATGGCGCGGCCCTTCCATGCGAAGAAGTTGCCCGGTCCGCGGAGGGTGCACTTCGAGCGCGAGCCCGCCGCACAGATGATCGTGTCTTGGCCGTAGGCTGCCGTCAGATCGAACCCGTTGAGATCGAGCGTCGCGTTGCGCTCGAGAGTGATCGTCTCCGGGACACAGCTCTGCGTCGGGTCCACCGGACAGCGGTAGTCCTCGCGCTCGAAGACGCAGCGCACGGTCCGGTCGGTCGAGCAGCGATAGCCGCACTCCACGTCCCGCACGAGCGTGCCCGTCTTGCCGGCACCGATCGTGATGCCGCAGCGCTTGACCTCGCGTGCCTGCGCGGCGCCCACGGTGAGCGAAATGGCCAGCGCGCACACGGCCATTCCCAGCATTCTTCCCTGAAGCATGCGTCGACTCCTCGTTCGCTGTGAGTGGGGCGCTGCGATTCGAGGATGGGGACGAAGGAAGAGATGGGCTGGTGAGAACGGCGCGACAGCAGCGGGCGCACGATGCAGACCTCGACATGGCGTACGCAAGATCACTTTTTCGCCAATACGTGCCACGTTCGGGATGCTCTCAATCCGCATCGTGGGCGCGCAACGGCCCAGCGCAGATGAACGGAAGTTCATCTTCCGGAAAGGCAATCGCAGACCTCGCGATCGTATCTACCCGGCGAACGGCGGAGCTTCCGCCCGCAGCCAGGAGGAAACGATCCGATGACCGAGCCAGCCGCTGTCTTTCCGGCCGAGAGCACCCGGCCCCAGAGCCAGATCGCGCATCTGCGCGAGCATCTGAACGCCTGCATCGTCGGCCAGGAGACCCTGATCGACCGCCTGCTGACGGCGCTGCTCGCCGACGGCCACCTGCTGGTCGAGGGCGCGCCCGGCCTCGCGAAGACCAAGGCGATCCGCGCCCTCGCGCGCGCCATCGAGGGTGACGACCACCGCATCCAGTTCACGCCGGATCTCCTGCCGGCGGACCTGACCGGCACCGACGTCTACCGTCCCGAGGACGGCAGCTTCGTCTTCCAGCGCGGGCCCGTCTTCCACAACCTGGTCCTCGCGGACGAGATCAACCGTGCGCCCGCGAAGGTCCAGTCGGCGCTGCTCGAGGCGATGGCGGAGCGTCAAGTGACCGTCGGACGCCACACGTACGCGCTGCCGCGGCTCTTTCTCGTCATGGCGACGCAGAACCCGATCGAGCAGGAAGGAACCTATCCGCTGCCCGAGGCGCAGCTCGACCGCTTCCTGATGCACGTGCGCGTCGGCTACCCCGACGCGGCGTCGGAGCGGAAGATCCTGCAGCTGGTGCGCGCGGAAGCCCGCGGCACCGACGGCGCTCCGGTCCCGCACGTATCGCAGGCGTCGATCTTCGCCGCGCGCAACGAGATCCTCGACATGTACGTGGCACCCGCGCTCGAGGAGTACGTCGTGCAGCTGGTGCTCGCGACGCGCCACCCGAAGCCGTACGCGCCACATCTGGCATCCGCCGTGCGCTGCGGCGCGAGCCCGCGCGGAACGATCGCGCTCGAGCGCTGCGCCCGCGCGCACGCCTGGCTGCGTGGCGCCGAGTTCGTGACCCCCGAGGACGTGCACGCGGTCGCGAAGGACGTCCTGCGTCATCGCGTGCTGCTGACCTTCGAGGCCGAGGCCGACGGGCTCACACCGGACGCCTTCATCGACGACCTGCTGGCGACCGTTCCGCTCGCCTGACGCCGGCGCTGCCCCACGTCAATGCCAAAGGGAGGATCGCACATGCGCGAGGACTACGGCATCGTCGCGAGCGTCGCCGAGCTGGTGGCGCTGCGCAGCGACGCGGCCCGGCTCGACGCGAGCCCGCGCGGCCGAGTGCGCACGCTGCACGCGGGCGCCTACGCGTCGGCCTTTCGCGGCCGCGGCATGGAGTTCGACGAGACCCGTGCCTACCAGCCGGGCGACGACGTGCGCGCCATCGACTGGCGCGTCACGGCGCGCACCGGACGCGTGCACACCAAGCTCTTCCACGAGGAGCGCGAGCGCCCCGTCCTGCTGCTGGTCGACCAGCGCATGCACATGCGCTTCGGCACGCGCGACGCCTTCAAGTCGGTGGTCGCGGCACGCGCCGCGGCGACCGTCGCCTGGGCGGCGCGCGACCAGGGCGACCGCGTCGGCGGCCTGATCGTCACCGACGGTCCG
>JAIEPK010000538.1 GCA_019749875.1 Candidatus Binatia bacterium
AGCCGCCGTCGCCGGCTGCGACGCCGTGCTGCACGCGGCGGCGGTGGTGTCGCTCGACGCGCACCGCGGCGACGAGGTCGCGCGCACCAACCTGCGCGGCACGGAGAACGTGTTCGACGCGGCACGCGCGAGCGGCGTCGCGTCGCTGGTGCACGTGTCGAGCGCGGGCGCGCTGTTCACGCCGGGCGGTCCGCCGATCGGTCCGGATTCCCCCCTCGCCGCGCAGACCAGCGCCTACATGCGCTCGAAGGCCGCGGCGGACCGGCTCGCACGGCGTCTGGTCGACGACGGCCTGCCGGTGCGGATCAGCTACCCGGTCGGCGTCATCGGACCCGACGATCCGGGGCTCAGCGAGTCGAACCAGATGCTCAGGACCATGCTGCGTGACTTCGTGCCGCTGACCTCGAGCGGCGTCAATCTGGTCGACGTGCGCGACCTGGCGCGCATCCACGTGGCGCTGCTCGAGGGACGGGTCGCGCCCGGTCGCTACGTGGTCGGCGGGACGTTCCTGTCGTGGGCCGACCTCGGCGACGTCGCGGAAGCCGTGACCGGACGCTCCGCGCGTCGCCTGCGCATTCCGGGCGCGGTGCTGCGCGCGGCGGGCCGGGTCTTCGACGTCGTCAAGCGTTTTCGCGACGTCGACCTGCCGATCACGCACGAGGCGATGCTCTTCGCGACGCAGTGGCCCGGCGCCGACGGCGCTGCGACCCTCGCCGCGACCGGTGTCGCGCTGCGTCCAGTGGCGGAGTCGATCGCGGACACGGCGCGCTGGCTCCTCGCCGCCGGGCATCTGCATCCCGAGCACGTGGGCAGGCTCGCGTCGTCCTGACGAGCGGCCTTGCCGGCGCCGTCGCGGACGGGTTACGAGATCGGCCTCCGACGTGCGTGCGCACGGCCGGCGAACGGAGGTCCATGACGACCGGAGCGACAGCGACACCCGCCGCGGACACGCGCCGCAACGTCATCCGCATCGACGACCTGCGCGCGCCGCGGCGCAGCCCGCAGCAGCAGGCAGCGTACGACTACGGGCGCACGCTGCAGGTCGACCTCGATCCGGACCGCCTGATGAAGGAGGCCGCGCAGCGCACCGGCCTTGCCGACTTCGGAGATCCGATGCTGCGGGATCGTCTCGCTGCGCAGTGCCGCGCGACCGATGCCGACACGGGTCTCTCCGGCCTCGGCCGGCTCGGCGTGCGCCAGCGCCTGCTCGCGCTGCTGTCGGCGCGCCTGCGCTTCGAGGACTACGTGCGGCGCCATCCGGAGGCGCTCGACGTGCGGCTCGAGCCGCCGGTGATCGTGGTCGGCCTGCCGCGCTCCGGCACGACGCACCTGGTCAACCTGCTCGCCGCCGACAGCCGCTTCCGCGCGCTGCCGTGGTGGGAGTGTCAAGAGCCGACGCCGTTTCCCGGCGACGGTCCGGGCCGCGACGGCGTCGACCCGCGCTACCTGCGCGCGCTCGCGATCTACGAGCTGCAGAGCGCGAGCGCGCCCGAGCTCGCGGCGATGCACGATCGTCACCCGAGCGTGATCGAGGAGGACTGCGAGCTGGTCGACCTCGACCTGTGCTCGTACACGCTCGAGTGGTACGCGCGCGTGCCGCTGTGGCGCGACCACTACCTCGCCCTCGACCAGGACGCGCACTACGCGTTCCTGCGCCGCGAGCTGCAGGTGCTGAGCCATCTCCGCGGCCCGCGGCGCTGGGTGCTGAAGACGCCGCAGCACCTCGAGCAGCTCGGGCCGCTCCTGCGGACGTTCCCCGACGCGACCATCGCGCTCACGCTGCGCGACCCGGTGGCGGTGCTGCAGTCGGCGATCACCATGCTCGGCTGGGGCGAGCGCATGCGGCGCGTGGAGGTCGATGCCGACGGGCTCGCCGCCTACTGGCTCGATCGCATCGAGCGCCTGCTGCGCGCGTCGGTGCGCGATCTGCACCTGATCCCGGCCGAGCGGCGCGTCGACGTGGAGTTCGGCGCGTTCATGGCCGACGAGCTCGGCACGGTGACGCGCATCCTCGACGCCGCCGGGCTCGGCGTCCCGGACGAGACGCGCAAGCAGCTCGAGGGCTACGTCGCGGGCAACCCGCGCGGCAAGAACGGCCGCATGATCTACGACCTGCGCGGCGACTTCGGCCTCGACCCGCACCGGGTCCGCGAGCGCTTCTCGTTCTACTTCGAGGTCTTCCCGCAGATCCGTGCGGAGGTCGCGTGAGCGTCGTCCGTCAAGTACGCGTGCACGGACCGGGCGACGTGCGCGTCGACGAGATCCCGGCACCGCGTCCCGGCCCGCGCGACGCGGTGATCCGGGTCGCGGCGTGCGGCATCTGCGGCACGGACCTGTCGTTCATCCGCCTCGGCGGCAGCCGCGGCCCGTCCGACACACCGCTCTGCCTCGGGCACGAGATCGCCGGCGTGGTCGACTGGATCGGCAGCGAGGTCGGGACGGTCGCGGTCGGCGAGCGGGTGGTCGTCCATCCCGGCAACGACGAGCTCGGCCGCATCGGCACCGGTGCTCCGGAGGGCGGGCTCACCTCGGCGCTGCTGGTGCGCGAGGCGGCGCGCGACGGACGGCTGTTCCGCGTGCCCGACGGCATGCCGCTCGACGTCGCGGCGCTCGCCGAGCCGCTCGCGGTCGGGATGCAGGCGGTGAATCGTGCGGAGGTCGTGCGCGGCGACAGAGTTGCCGTGTTCGGCTGCGGCCCGATCGGGCTGTTCGCGCTCGCGACGCTGCTCGATCGCGGCATCGAGGACACGGTCGCGATCGACCTGAACCCGCGCCGGCGCGCGCTCGCGCTCGCGCTGGGAGCGCGGGCGGCGCTCGATCCGGCTGCGTGCGACGTGTTCGACGAGCTCGCCCGCCTGCACGGCACCGCACCGTTCCTCTATGGCCCGACCCCCGCGACCGACGCCTACATCGAGGCGTCGGGTGCGGCGCAGGTGATCACCGACGTCCTGCAGCGCGGCCGCGCCGGCGGGCGTCTGTCGGTCGTCGCGCTGCACTACCAGCCGATCCCGACGAGCTTCCTGCTGGTGATGATGAAGCAGTTCTCGATCCACGGCTCGATGGAGTATCCGCGGCGCTTCGCCGACGCGCTCGAGCTTCTCGAGCGGCGCGACCTGTCGCCCGTGATCACGCACCGCCTACCGCTCGCGCGCTTCGCCGAGGCGCTCGGCGTGCTGCGCGGCACCGCCGACTGCGGCAAGGTTCTGGTGACGATGGGAGACGAAGCATGAGCCGCAAGGGCGAGCGCGAGCCGCTGTACCGGCGTCGACCGGGCGCCGATGCGATCGCCGCGGCGAGCGACGCGCCGGCGGTCGATCTCGGCGACCGCATCTGGATGTCGTCCGGGCTGTCGAACTCCTACCTGCTGCAGACGGACGAAGGTCGCGTGATCGTCAACTGCGGCATGGGCTTCGAGGGCCCGTACCATCGCAGGGCGTTCGACGCGGTCGATCCGTCGCCGACGCACACCATCGTCTTGACGCAGGGCCATCCCGATCATCTGGGCGGCGTCGAGAGCTTCCGCGAGCCGGCGACGCACATCGTCGCGCACGAGAACTTCCGTATCTTCCGCGACGACTTCGAGCGCCTGATGGCGTTCCGCCAGCGCAACTCCGCGTTCGCCTGGGCCGAGAAGCTGCAGGCGGTGTTCGCACGTGCCGGCAAGGCGCGCCACGAGCTGCCGCCGCAGTCGCGCCCCGAGCCGACCGAGACCTTCTCGGACCGCCTCGAGCTGACGATCGGCGGGCGACGCTTGACGCTGATCTCCACCCCCGGCGGCGAGACGACCGATGCCTGCGTCGTCTGGCTGCCGTCGAGCCGCACGCTGCTCAGCGGCAACGTGCTCGGCCCGCTGTTCGGCCACGTGCCGAACCTCGTCACGGTGCGCGGCGATCGCTACCGCGACGCGCTCGACTACGTCGCCTCGGTCGACCGCATCCGGGCGCTGAAGCCGGCGCGCATGATCACCGGGCACTTCGATCCGATCGAGGGCGAGGACCTGATCGAGGACGAGCTGCGCCGCCTGCGCGACGCGACGCAGTGGGTGCACGACCGCGTGGTCGAGGGCATGAACGCCGGCACCGACGTGCACACGCTGATGCGCGACGTGAAGCTGCCGGCGGAGCTCGACGTCGGCGAGGGCTACGGCAAGGTCGCGTGGAACGTGCGCGCGATCTGGGAGACCTACGCCGGCTGGTTCCACCACCGCTCGACGACCGAGCTGTACGCGACGCCGTTCGCCGCGGTCGCGCCGGACATCGTGCGGACGGCGGGCGCACCTGCGCTGGTCGCCGCGGCGTCGAGCCGGCTCGCGGCCGGAGAGCCGGTCGCGGCGATCCACCTCACCGACGTCGTGCTCGCCGCCGATCCGCAGCACGCCGAGGCGAAGCGGGTCGCGGCGGAAGCCCATGCGGCGTTGCTCGCGCGCGCGACCAACTTCTGGGAGCGTGCCTGGCTGAAGAAGCGCCTCGCGGAGCTCGGTGCGGCAAGCGCATGATCGAGGCTGCGCGTGGACTCCCGCTCGGGTATGACGCCGCGATGCAGACTGGCCTGACGGGCCGCGTTCGCGCGGCGCTCTGGAAGACGCTGCGCCGTACCGCGGCGGTGAGCGCGCTGCTCGCGCTCGTCGCACCTGCGCGGGCGTCCGGGCGTGCTGCGGACGGCGGCTGGGTCACGGTGTGGACGACGAGCCCGCAAGCTGCGGGTACCGGCTTCTCCGACCAGACCCTGCGCTTGATCGTGTCGCCGCACGGCGCCGGCGCGACGCTCCGGATTCGCCTGACGAATCGCTACGCGGCGGCTCCGGTGACCTTCGCGGAGGTCCACGTCGGTCGCCGCGCGCAGGGGGCGGCGCTGGTCGCGGGGTCGAACCGTCGCGTGTCGTTCGGTGGTGCGCGCAGCGTGACCGTCCCCGCGGGGCAGACCGTCGTCAGCGACCCGGTGCGGCTCGAGGTCCGTCCCTTCGACGATCTCGCCGTCAGCATCCGCATCGACGGCACGACCGGCCCCGGGCCGGTGCACCTGCTCGCGAGCCAGACGTCGTACGTGACCCCGCCCGGAGCGTCGGCGCGCGGCGACGAGGAGGACGGCGACGCGTACACGCAGCCGACGACGTCGCTGCACTACCTCGCCGCCATCGACGTGCGTGAGGGCCGCACCGAGGGCGCGATCGGCATCATCGGCGACTCGATCACCGACGGCATCGCCTCCACACCGGACACGAACCGGCGCTGGCCGGACGTCCTGCAGCGGCGGCTGCTCGCCGAGCCGCGCCTCGCCCGGCTCGCGGTGCTGAACGCTGGCATCAGCGGCAATCAGGTGACGCGCGCGCATGCGACGTTCGGCGATGCCGCGGTCGACCGGGTCACGCCCGACCTGCTCGAGCTGAGCGGCCTACGCGCGCTGATGTTCCTCGAGGGGATCAACGACATCGGCGGCAACACGCCGCCGCGCGCGACGGCCGCGGAGATCATCGCGGGATATCGCCGGCTGATCGCCGCCGCGCGCGAGCGCGGCCTCGCGATCATGGCGCTCACGCTCACCCCGACCGCGCCGAATCCGGGGCTTCCGGGGCACACCGACGAGCAGGCCGTGGCGGTGCGCCGCGACGTCAATCACTGGCTCCGCACCAGCGGCGAGCTCGACGCGGTGTTCGACGCCGAGGAGGCGCTGACCGATCCGGCCACGGGCGTGGTTGCAGCGGCGTTCGACAGCGGCGATGGGCTGCACCCGAACGATGCCGGCATGGAAGCGATCGCCGCGACGGTCGAGCTCGATGCGCTGCTGCCGCTCGCATGCCGTGCGGGGCGCGGATCGCTGCTCGCGGGATCGGCGCTGCTCGGCGGCGCGCCGCGCACGGCCGCTGGCTGCGATGCGCGACCGCGCTCGCTCGCCCGGCGAGGCCGGTGAGGCCGCC
>JAIEPK010000214.1 GCA_019749875.1 Candidatus Binatia bacterium
GCGCTCGTCCGGAATGCCGGCGAAGAACGCGTGCGTCGGATCGGGCGGTGCGATCGCGGCCCGGTCGCCGCGCAGGCGCCGCACGAGACGCGCCGACGGCGACTGCAGAGGCGATGCTCCTTCGAGCAGCGGCGCGATCGCGACCGCCGCCCGGACCGCGCCCCGTGCCGCCAGATCGAGCGCCACCAGCGCCCCCGCGTCGTGCCCGATGACGATCGGCAGGACCTCGCGCCGCGCGGCCACGTGCGCCACGCGGCCCACCCACGACGAGTCGTCGGAGTCTCCGCTTGACGACACCCGGTCGACCAGCACGCAGCTCCAGCCGCGATGCGCGAAGCCGGCCGCGATCCCGCGCCAGATGCGCGAGTCGACCCAGAGGCCGTGCACGAAGATCAGCTCGGCCCGGTAGCGCTCGCTCTCGGGCGGCAGCAGGATCACGCCGTCGGACACTCGCGAACCCTAGTCCACCGCGGATCGCGGGTCCACGCCCACGACCCGAGGATCACGAGTTTGCCCCCCGAAACGGCGAGAGCCCTCGGACCTTTCGATCCGAGGGCTCTCACTGTGTCCGGGTCTTGGACCCGCTCGCCTGAGATCAATCTTTTTTTGATTGCCCCCCGACATGCGCCGAGAGGCTGGTCCCCATTTTTGTTTTACTGGTCGGTACTGCCGTGGAAGGTGTTGCCTACTTGCGCTTGGCCGGAGCCTTCTTCTTCTTGGCCGGAGCCTTCTTCTTAGCCTTCGACGCGGTCTTCGCAGGGGCCTTCTTGGCCGCCTTCTTCTTCGCAACTGGCATGGATGCCTCCTTCGGCTCGTTCAGAGCCTCTTTCCCCTCTCAGGCGAGTTCCACCACCACAACCCCACAACCACCTCTTAAACGGCATTTTACGAAGATCTCTTTAAGGTTGTCAATAGGAGAATGACTTTTTAAAAGTACGTGCCCTGCTTTTCTGCTCGATTCGGTGCCCAAAATGCCGTTCACGAAGTCCCCGTTGCTGCCGAGAACTTCGTTTTGCGACCGCGACGACCGGTTGCCGCGCTACCGGGACCTCGTGTAGAGGGATCCCGTGGAACGCGTCTGGTCGTTCATGCGGCGCTCTTGGTTCGCGCTCGCAGCACTCGCGGTGGCCGGCGTCCTGCTGCTGACCGCGGCCTGGGGCGAGCGCGGCCTGTCGCGCGTGCTGCAGCTCCGCACCGAGCTCGCGCAGACCGAGGATCGGAACTTTCGACTGGTCCAGCAGATCAGCGCGCTGCGCCGGGACATCGAGATGGCGCGCACCGACGACGCGACGCTCGAGCACCTCGCGCGTCGCTATCTCGGCATGGCACGGCCCGGCGAGGTGATCTACCGCGTTCCGCCGGCGAAGAGCGCGACCGCGAGCGGGGAGCACCCATCGCGCCAGGCGAACGGCCTGAAGTCGGACGGCGCGCCCTCGGCGGACGAGGACGAAGCGGTGGTCGCGCCGGCGCCCGGCGAAGACTGACCCCGCCTCGCCGCGTCACGTCGACGCGGGATCGCTACGGTCGAGAAGACCGCCGCGCGTGCACCCCGTCGATCGCCTGCCCCCCGAGCGGCGCCCTGCTCTTCGACGTGCAGCGGCGCTGTGCAAGCGTGCACGACCGGACCCGGGCTCGGCTCTTCGAGCGCGGATCCCGAGCGGCGCGGGATCGCCTACTCCTCGTCCTCGGCCTCGCCGGCGATCATCTCCTCGTACTCGTCCGGGTCGATGAGATCGTCGAACTCGCTGTCGTCGCGCAGCTCGACCTCGATCAGCCAGCCGGTGTGATACGGGTCTTCGTTGACGAGGATCGGCTGGTCCTCGAGCTCGGTGTTGGTCGACACCACGACGCCGGTCACCGGCGAGATCAGCTCGTGCACCTCGTTCGAGGACTCGACCTCGCCGAGCGGCTCGCCGCGCTCGATCTCGTCACCCGCGTCGGGCAGATGCACGGAGATCACCTCACCGAGCTTGTTCTGCAGATAGTCGGAGAGACCGACCTGAACCTGGTCGCCCTCGACGCGAACCCACAGATGCTCGTCGGAGAATTTGAGCTTCTCGGCCATGCGAACTCCTCGCCCGAAGTGCGAGGGTCTTAGAGCCCGAACGATCCACAGTCAAGGCAATGTCGTGCCGAGATCGGTTACGTCGCGTCGCGGACACTTCGCCTGAAAACGGCATCGGGGTGGACGCCTCTCGACGTCCACCCCGATCGCCTACCCGGGCCACCGCCACTTCACCACCCCCGGAAGATCGCAGCCACACAACCCCTGCCGTCCCCAGACCTTCCCCGACGCCGCGCGTGCCCCCCAGGCGAACCGCACGCCGGCGATCTGCGGGAGGGACACGCCCTCCCCTTCACACGTCGGAGCCCGCGAGCGGGCGCCGTGTTCGAGCCCGCGCGGAGATGCCGACGGCATCGCCGCGCGGGTACCGTGGATCAGGAGCAGCCGCTGGTCGCGCCGCAGTTCGTGCAGCGGTAGCAGGAGCCGTTGCGGATCATGATCGAGCCGCAGTCCGAGCAGCTCGGCGCGTCCGCCTGCGGGCTGAACGCGATGGTCGCACCCGCGGTCGCGCGGACGTGGCCGTCCTGCGACGTCTCGACCGACACCGACACCGCCTGCAGCGGCTGGACGGTCGGTGCGCTCTCGCTCGCCTCGCCGAGCCCCATCAGCGTGCGCTTGTCGGCCGACATGAAGCGCGTGCCCAAGAAGCGGAAGATGTAGTCCGTCAGCGACTTCGCGTACGGGATCTCCGGGTTCTTGGTGAAGCCCGACGGCTCGAAGCGCACGTGGCCGAACTTGCTGACCAGTGCATCGAGCGGCACACCGTACTGCAGCGACATCGAGGTCAGCGTCGCGATCGTATCCATCAGGCCGGAGATGGTGCTGCCCTCCTTGGCCATCTTGATGAAGATCTCGCCCGGCGTGCCGTCGTCGTAGAAGCCGACGTGGATGTATCCCTCGTGACCGGCGACGTCGAACTTGTGCCGGATCGAGCGGCAGTCGGCCGGAAGCCTGCGCCGCACCGGCTGGAACTCCGGCGTCGCCACCGGCACCGTCGCGACCGGAGCCGACGCCGGTGCCGCGTCCGCGGTCTTCTTGTCGCTCTCGCGCGAGGTGTTGAGCGGCTGCGTGCGCTTGCAGCCGTCGCGGTAGATCGCGACCGCCTTCAGCCCGAGCTTCCACGCCAGCATGAACGCGTCGAGCACGTTCTCCGGCGTCGTGTCGCTCGGCATGTTGATGGTCTTCGAGATGGCGCCGGACAGGAAGGGCTGCACCGCGCCCATCATGCGCAGGTGCCCCTCGGGAGCGATCGCGCGCGAGCCCTTGGCCGGCTTGAAGGCGCAGTCGAACACCGGCAGGTGCTCGTCGCGCAGGCCGGGCGCACCCTCGACCGTGTCCTCGCTCTCGAGGTACTCGACGATCGCCTGCACGTCCTTCGAGTCGTAGCCGAGCCGCTTCAGCGCGCCGGGGACGGTGCCGTTGACCATCTTCAGCATGCCGCCGCCGACCAGCTTCTTGTACTTCACGAGCGCGATGTCGGGCTCCACGCCGGTCGTGTCGCAGTCCATCATGAAGGCGATCGTGCCGGTCGGCGCGAGCACGGTCGCCTGCGAGTTGCGGAAGCCGACCTCGCGGCCCATCTGCAGCGCCTGATCCCAGGCGGTACGCGCCGCGTGCAGCAGGTCGAGCGGGACGTACGTCGTCGACAGCTTCATCGCGTGGCTGCGGTGCTTCTCGATCACGCCGAGCATCGGCTCGCGGTTGACCGCGTACCCCTCGAACGGTCCGAGCGCCGCCGCGACCCGTGCCGACTGCAGGTACGCCTCGCCGCACAGCAGCGCCGTCACGGCACCGGCGTACTGGCGCCCGGCCTCGGAGTCGTACGGCATGCCGAGCTCCATCAGGAGCGCACCGAGGTTCGCGTAGCCGAGGCCGAGCTCGCGGAACGCGTGCGCGTTCTTGCCGATCTCCGCCGTCGGATAGCTCGATGCGTCGACCACGATGTCCTGCGCCGTGATCAGGATGTCGACCGCGTGGCGGAACGAGAACGTGTCGAGCTCGCCGTTCTCGCCGAGGAACTTCATCAGATTGATCGACGCCAGATTGCAGGCCGAGTCGTCGAGGTGCATGTACTCGGAGCACGGGTTCGACGCGTTGATCCGCCCGGTGTTCGGGCAGGTGTGCCAGGCGTTGATCGTGGTGTCGAACTGCATGCCCGGATCGCCGCAGAAGTGCGCCGCCTCGGCGATCATCTTCATCAGCTCGCGCGCCCGGAAGCTCTCCGAGGGCTCGCCGGTGGTGACGAAGCGCGTCTGCCAGTCGGCGTCGCTCTCGACCGCGCGCATGAACTCGTCGGTGACGCGCACCGAGTTGTTGGCGTTCTGGAAGAAGATCGAGCTGTAGGCGGGGCCGTCGAGCGAGCCGTCGTAGCCGGCGTCGATCAGCGCCCAGGCCTTCTTCTCTTCCTCCGCCTTGCAGTTCACGAACTCGACGATGTCCGGGTGCGCGACGTCGAGCACGACCATCTTCGCCGCACGCCGCGTCTTGCCGCCCGACTTGATGACGCCGGCCGACGCATCGGCCGCGCGCATGAACGACACGGGCCCCGACGCCGTGCCGCCGCCACCGAGTCGCTCCTTCGAGGAGCGGATGGTCGAGAGATTCACTCCCGAGCCCGAGCCCCCCTTGAAGATGACGCCCTCGCGGCGGTACCAGTCGAGGATCGAGTCCATGGTGTCACGCACGGACAGGATGAAGCAGGCGGAGCACTGCGGCTTCTCCTCGACACCCACGTTGAACCAGACCGGCGAGTTGAACGACGCCTTCTGCTTCACCAGCAGGTGCGTGAGCTCGTCCGCGAACACGTCGGCGTCGCCCGGGGTCGCGAAGTATCCCTGCTCCTCGCCCCAGCGGCGGATCGAGCCGACCACGCGGCCGATGAGCTGCTTGACGCTGGTCTCGCGCTGCGGCGTGCCGAGCGGACCGCGGAAGTACTTCGACGCGACGACGTTGGTCGCGAGCTGCGACCATGCGGCCGGGATCTCGACGTCGTGCTGCTCGAACACCACGTCGCCGCCCTCGCCGCTGATCACGGCGTTGCGACGCTCCCACACCTCGGACTCGATGGGATCGATGCGCGACTCGCGGTCCATCGGGCGATGGTCGCCGCGTCGGCGCGCTTCCGGCGTCGCGGTGAACCAGCGTCGGATGCTGAGACCGGCCCCCGAGCGAGCACCCGGCTGCGCCCCCGCGGCCCCGCCGTTGCTCCAGGGAGCGTCGCTCCCCGCCCTGTTCGCTTCGTCCTTCACACGAGTCCCCAGCGTGGAACCATCCACTGCACGCCCCCCTCTGTCGTCCGAACACGAGTCGTCCGCGTCGACCGAAGGCGCCCGGCCCGGCGCGACGTCCGCGCACGAGGCCTCCCCGTTGGCTCCCTCGATCTTGTGTACCGGAGCCATCTGCCACACTACATCTAGTGCTGTCAAGGGAATTCGCCCCGGAGCGCCCCAAACTGCCGCGACGGCGCGCCACGACGGCCCCTCGACAGGCGTCAAGCGATGATTGTTTCGCTGCGCGATCTGATGCGCCAGGCGCTGGGCGCGGCCGGACTGTCGACCGCGGGCGACGTGTGGCAGCTCGCGGAGATCTGGAGCACCGTGCTCGGAGCGCGCATCGCCGCGCGCGCGACGCCGCTGCGGCTCGTCCGCGGCGAGCTGGTGATCGCGGTGGCCGAGGCGGTGTGGCGACAAGAGCTGCAGCTGCTCGCGCCGCAGATCGCGGCCAAGCTCAACCAGGCCCTCGGACGCGACGTCGTGCAGCGCATCCGGCTCGTCGGCGGCGACGCCGCGGCACCGGATGCGAGCGCCGCACGCGAACGGCCGCGACGCCGCCTGCCGCAGCTCTCCAGCGC
>JAIEPK010000294.1 GCA_019749875.1 Candidatus Binatia bacterium
GGAGGCGGGGGGGGTGGGGCCCCGCGCGGCTTGGCCGGGGGGGGGGTGGGGGCGGGTGCCCCCGCGTAGACATGGCCGGGCCCCGCGCGGCTTCGCCGCGTGGGGCGAGGGGGCGCGTGCCCCCTCGTAGACATGGCCGGGCCCCGCACGGCTTCGCCGCGTGGGGCGAGGCGGCGCGTGCCCCCTCGTTGCTACCAGTGCCGGATGGAACCGTCGGTGCCGACGACCGGCACCGAGCGCATCCACAGCTGACGCTCCCACCATGGCCGGTTCGCGCGGTACCAGTCGACGGTCGCACGCAGCCCCTCGGCGAGCGACGTGCCGGCGACGAAGCCGAGCTGCGTACGCGTCTTCGTCGGATCGGCGCAGTGCTTCTGCAGCTGGCCCGGGCGATCGGTGACGTGCTCGATGAGATCCGGGCTCGCGCCGACGATGCGCACCACCTCGTTCGCCAGCGTCAGCACGTCGGTCGCGATGCCGGTGCCGACGTTGAAGACTTGACCGCGCACGACGTCGAGCGGTGCATCGAGCACGCGCTCGATCGCGGCGCAGGTGTCGTCGACGAAGATCCAGTCGCGCGCCGCGCGGCCGTCGCCGTGCACGGTCAACGGATCGCCCCGCAGCGCGCTGGTGATGAAGCGCGGCAGCAGCTTCTCGAGGTGCTGGCCCGGTCCGTAGTTGTTGAACGGCCGCACGATCACGCCCGGCAGATCGTAGGTCTGCACGAAGGCGTGGATCAGCCGGTCGGCGGCGCACTTCGCGGCCGCGTACGGCGTGTACGGCTCGAGCGGATGCTGCTCGTCCATCGCCGCGGCGAGCGCCGTGCCGTAGACCTCCGACGACGACACGTGCACGAAGCGCTCGAGCCGCGGCGCGCGCGTCACCGCCAGCGCCGCCATGGTCTGCGTGCCGAGCACGTCGGTCTCGAAGAACACCGAGCTGTCGCTGATGCTGCGCGGCACGTGCGTCTCGGCGGCGAGGTGCACCACCGCGTCGCAGCCGGCGAGCACCGATTCGACGATCTGCGGGCTGCGTACGCTGCCGTGCACGAACTGCACGCGCTCGGCGGCGTCGGCGAGGCAGGTCAGGTTGTCGAGGCTGCCGGCGTAGGTCAGCGCGTCGAGCACGACCACGCGGTCCGCCGGGCGCGTGCGCAGATGGTGCGCGACGAAGCGCGAGCCGATGAAGCCGGCGCCGCCGGTGACGAGGATGGTGCGCGGCCGCGACATGACGGGGCGATCGAGCCTCACCGGCTCGTGGCTGTCAAGAGACGGAACGCGGGCGGCGACGCCGTCCGGCGCGCGACGCCGCGCTCCGCGCAAACGCCGGCGCCGCGTCGCTGCGGCGGGAATTCGAGCCTTCCCTCGCGGTGCGCACGGGTGGTAGGAACGCGCCCGAGGAACCTCGTATGGCGACCAACCGCGAACCAGCCTCCTTCCACTTCGCAAGGCGCCTCAAGGCCGTCAGCGACCGCGACGTCGACGCGCTGCGGGCGAACTTCCTCGACCTCGCCGAGAAGTTCGACGCGAGCACGCTCGGGGAGCACACGCTGTTCCCGCTCGAGATGAGCTGGTTCTACGGCGAGCCGATCTGGCACGAGCTGTCGCCGGAGAAGCGGCTGATGCTGAACCGGCTGAGCTTCTGCCAGAGCTACCTGACCACCGCGGTCGCGGAGATCGCGACCAACATCCTGAACCTGCAGGCGTCCCTCGGCACGATGGTCGACGACGACCCCGAGCTCGCGCTCTACATGGCGCGCGAGGTCGTCGAGGAGACCATGCACGTTCAAGCGTTCCTGTGCTTGATCCGCAAGGTCGTCGCGCACTACGGCCTCACCCTGGAGCAGCTGCGCGGCGCCAACGTCTCGCTGCCGATGGCGAGCTGGTACGTGCGTGCGCACACGCTCGTCGGCTGGCTGCGCGGCGACCTGAACTTCTACTACTTCACGCGCTACGCGCTGAACGTGAACCAGAAGACCGTCGAGCGCTGCTCGATCAACGAGCCCGACATGCACCCGCTGGTGCGCACGATCCTGAAGAACCACGCGATCGACGAGGCGCGCCACATGCAGATGTCGCGCGGCACGGGGCTCGTCGCGCTGTCGCGCATGCGCACGGCGGCGGCGCGCAACCTCGCCTGCCTCGGCTACGCGGTGTTCGCGTCGAACGTCTACATCGGCCGGCATCTGAAGGACTCGCGGCTCACGCGCGCGGCGCGCACGCGCACGCTCGAGCTGTGCGGCGTGCCGCACGAGCGGGCGGTCGAGGCGTATCGCCAGTGGCACGAGCGCACCAACCAGCCGATCGATCCGCCGCTGGTGCGCGCCGGCCGCGCCTACTACCTGCGCTGCAACAACGGCTACATCGACGATCTGCCGGTCGCGGACTGGGTCAAGCAGCGCATGAAGCGCATCATCGTCTCGGGCTACTCCGACGTGGCGCAGGGCGACGACACTGTGGTCGCACCGCTCGAGTTCGACGAGCTGCGACGCGCGTCCTGACGGCTTCGTCGTCGTGCGCCTCGCCGGGATCCAGCCCGGATACCTGCCGTGGCTCGGCTACTTCGACCAGATGCGTCGCGTGGACGTGTTCGTCGTGGCCGACGAGATGCAGTTCTCGTCCACCGGCTGGGCCCATCGCAACCGCGTGCTCGGCCCCGACGGCGCGCACTGGCTGACGCTGCCGGCGCGACCGTCGGCCCGCCAAGCCATCTGTGACGTACCGCTCGATCCGAGCGTGCCGTGGGCGAAGAGCCACCTCGCGACCTTGCGCAACTTCTACGCGGGGAGTCCGTTCGCGCCCGACGTGCTGCGCGCGCTCGCATCCGTGCTCGACGCCGGCGCCGCACGGCTCGTCGACGCGACGATGCCGGCGCTGCGCCTGCTCGCCGATCTGCTCGGCGTGCGCACGCCGCTGGTGGTGTCGTCGGAGGTGGGCCTCGAGCGCAGCTACGCGGAGCAGTTTCCCGACAAGCCCGGACCGACCCACCGCATCATCGCGTTCATGAAGAAGCTCGGCGCGACCGAGCTGCTCGAGGGCGAGAGCGGCCAGAGCTACCTCGACCTCGCGCTGTGCGCGGCGCATGGCATCGCGGTGACGTTCCAGCGCTACGCGCACCCGGTGTACGCGCAGGTGCATCCCGGATGCGTCGACGGCGCCGCGTCGCGCGCTCCGTTCGTGTCGCACCTGTCGGCGCTCGATCTCCTGCTCTCCTGCGGCGAGCGTGAGGCGCGCCGGGTGCTCGGGTCGGTGCCGTGAGCGATGCGCGCGCAGACTCCGCGTCGCGCTCCGGGCCGGGCGCGGCACGTCACGCGTCCGCGCCGGAGGCGGTACGGCCCGCCGTGTCCGTCGCCGTGCCGCTCTTCAACGAGGAGGCGACCATCGACGAGCTGCTCGCGCGAGTCAAGCATACTCTCGAGCGGCGCGGCACGCCGTTCGAGATCGTGCTGGTCGACGACGGCAGCACCGACCGGACGAAGGAGATCCTCGCACGCGCCGCGGCGGAGGATCCGCGCGTCCGCGTGCGCACGCTGTCGCGCAACTTCGGACAGGCGGCGGCGCTCTGCTGCGGCATCTTCGAGTCGCGCGGCGACGTCGTCGTGACGCTCGACGGCGACCTGCAGAATCCGCCCGAGGAGATCCCGCGGCTGCTCGAAGCGCTGGTGCCCGGAGTGGACGTCGTCACCGCGCGTCGCGGTGCGCGTCACGAGACCGCGTGGCGTCTCGCCGGCTCGCGCGTCGTGCACTGGATCGCGCGTCTGCTGGTCGGCATCGACATCGAGGACTTCGGCGGGCAGTTCAAGGCGTACCGGCGCGAGGTGATCGACGCGACGCGCACCGCCTGGGCGCCCGGCAAGCCGTTCTTCGCGCTCGCGGCGTGGCTCGGCTTCCGCGTCGTCGAGGTGCCGGTCCGCCACGACCCGCGGCGCTCGGGCCAGTCGCGCTACGGCGTTCTCGCGCTGGTACGCCTGAACGCCGACCTGATCACCAGCTTCACGACCTTGCCGCTCGCGGCGCTCGCGGTCCTCGGCGTGCTGTGCGGCGCAGCCGGTGCGCTCGGGTCGCTGTGGTGCCTCGTCCGCGGCGGTGCGTTCGGCTTCGCGGCGGCGCTGTCGCTGCTGCTGCTCGGGCTCGGCGGCGTGTTCTTCGCGACCGCGGCGCTCGGCGTCTACCTGGCGCGCGTCTACCGCACGGTCGCGGGCTCGGCGACCGGCTACGTCGTGCGACAGCACGAGCCATGACGAGAGCGCTGGTCGCCGCGGGCCCGGCCGGAGCGTATTCTTGACGCGACCGGCGCAGCCGGCACCGCCGCGTGCAGGCGCGATCCCGGCGAAGGCCGCGGGCCCGTGGCCGTCGCGCCTCGCGCTCGCCGCGATCGTCGTCGCGAGCGCGCTGATCCGCCTGCGCATCGCGGCGCTGCCGCTCGAGCGCGACGAGGGCGAGTACGCGTACTTCGGCCAGCTCATCCTGCGCGGCGAGTGGCCGTACGTCGCCGCCTACAACATGAAGCTGCCCGGCATCTACTACACGTACGCGGCGATCCTCGCGCTGCTCGGGCAGACGGACGTCGCGATCCGCGTGGCGCTGCTGCTGGTCAACGCCGCGACCATCGTGCTGGTCGCCGCACTGGCGCGGCGCTTCGTCGGCGCGGCGGCGGCGCTGACGGCGGCCGCGGCGTATGCCGTCCTGTCGCTCGGGACGTCGGTGGTCGGCTTCACCGCGAACGCGGAGCACTTCGTCCTGCTGCCGGCGCTCGCGGGCCTGCTGCTGCTGCAGGACGGCAGGGACTCCACCGCGCGGCTGCTCGGTGCGGGCCTCTTGCTCGGCATCGGCGTGGTGATGAAGCAGCCGGGCGCGTTCTTCGTCGCGTGCGGCGCTGCATGGATCGCGGTCAGCGGTGCGGCGCCGGTGCGCGTCGTGCGCGCGCTCGCGCTCTTCGGCATCGCCGCCGCCCTGCCCTACGCCCTCACCTGCCTCGCGATGCTCGCCGGCGGTGCGTTCGAGCCGTTCTGGTTCTGGACCGTCGTGTACCTGCGCGAGTACGGCACGATGCTGAACCTGACGGTCGGGCTGCCCGAGCTCTACGGGCAGCTCGGCAGGATGCTCACCGCGTCACCGCTCACGTGGCTGCTCGCCGCGGCCGGCGTCGCGTCGCTCGCGACGCGGCAGCTCGAGCGTCGTTCTCGCCTGCAGATCGTGGCACTGGTCGCGACGTCGGCCGCGACGGTCGTACCCGGATTGCGCTTCACGGACCACTACTTCCTGCTCGTGCTGCCGGCGCTGAGCGTGCTCGCGGCGCTCGGTGCCGACGGGATCCTGCTGCGGCTCGGCGCGTCGCGCGGAGCCGCAGCGGCACGGATCGCGGCGGCGGTGCTGCCGCTGCTGATCTTCGTGCTCGGCGTCGCGCACGACCGCGCGACGCTGCTGGTGCGCGCTCCGGCCGAGAACGCGCGCGCGGTCTACGGCGTGAACCCGCTCGCCGAGTCGATCGAGATCGCGCAGGAGATCGCGCGGCGCGCGGCTCCGGACGACCAGATCGCGGTCATCGGCTCCGAGCCGCAGATCTACTTCTACGCCCGCCGCCGTGCCGCGACCGGCTTCGTCTACATGTACCCGCTGATGGAGCCGCAGCCGTTCGCGCGGCAGATGCAGCGCGACATGATCGCGCAGCTCGAGCGCGCCCGGCCGCGCTTCCTGGTGCTGGTGAACGTCGACATGTCGTGGTCGCGCCGGCCGGACTCGTCGCTCGAGATCCTCGACTGGGCGGCGCGAACGGTCGACGCGGACTATCGCCAGATCGGCCTCGTCGAGATCCCGCCCGACGCGCCGTCGCGCTCGGTGTGGGGCGACGGCGCGCCGTCCGCGGCGCCGCACACGAAGTCCTTCGTCGCGATCTTCGAGCGCCGTACTTGACGCAGCCCGGGCGTGCC
>JAIEPK010000446.1 GCA_019749875.1 Candidatus Binatia bacterium
CGAGGGGCCGCGGGGACGCCGCGCGGGGGGTGTTAAGCGCCGCGGCTCCGCCGCGGCGACAGCGGGGGACTGAGTCCCCCTCTTGTCAATCATCACTCGGCGCCGGCAGCGTCGCCGCGAGCTTCGGCGGCGCCGTCATGCGCCACGACTCCGCGAGCAGCGCGTGCACCTCGTCCCAGTCGACCTTGCCGTCGAGACGGATGCCGATCCAGCCCTTCGGCCCGACGTAGGGCGGCTTGAAGAAGCGCTCGGGATCCGCGTCGATCAGCACCTCCTGCATGCCCATCGCCGCCTTGCACCACACCGCGATGTTGCCGTCGTGGTGGTGATCGGTCGCGAACATCGCGAACAGCTTGTCGCGCACGCGGAACGTGGGCTCGCCCCACGCCTCTTTCTCCGTCACCTCGGGGAGCGAGAAGCAGGCCTCGCGCAGACGCGCGAGCGGGGTCGTGCTCTTCTTCTGCAGCGCGGGTCGCGCACGCGCATACGAGCCGTGCGCGGGAGCGGGCGACGTGGTCTTCGCGACGGTGCGCTTCTTCGCCGGGGCGGCCTTGTTCGCGGGGGTCGTGCTCTTCTTCTTGACGGTGGCCTTCGTGGGCGTGCGCGCGCTCATCGTTTCACCTCTCGATCGAGCCGCTGCACTGCCTCCGCGACCGGCAGCGGCTCGGACGGAACGTGGGTCTCGTTCTGCAACATCTTCTGCCACTGGCCGACGCCCCACCAGCGCTCGAACTTCCATCCGACCCGCGGCGTCTCGCCGGCCGTGACGAAGCCGCAGCGCTCGTGCAGTGCGACGCTGCCGGGGTTCGGCAGCGCGATCACGCCGATCGCGGTGTGAAAGCCTTGTGCGGTGAGAATCGGCAGCAGCGCCTGGTAGAGCGCGCTGCCGACGCCGCGCCGGTGGTGCAGGTGCGAGACGTAGACGGTGGTCTCGACCGCCCAGTCGTAGGCGCGACGCGTCTTGTAGCGGCCGGCGTACGCGACGCCGACCACCTCGCCGCCGCTCTCGGCGACCAGCCACGGGTGCCGTTCGCGGCCCACCGTCCATTCGCTGCGCCAGTGCTCGGTCGTCAGCGGCTCGGCGTGGAAGTTGTAGTGCGTGTTCTCGATCGCCCAGTTGACGATGTCGCACACGGCGGCGAGGTCGCCCTCGCGCGCCGTGCGGACCTCGACGCTCGGTGCTGCGTCAGCCATTGAACGCGCGGATGATCTTTCCCCAGCGATCGGACTTCTCGCCCGCCTTGTACGGGATGTAGAAGCCGACGCGGTCGAGCAGCCCGTCGTACTTCGCGTGGATCTTGCCGGCGATGTCGTCCCACGTGCCGGTCACCGCGAAGACGTCGAGCATCTCGTCGGTGATCAGGTTCGCCATGCCGCCCCAGTCGCCGGCGCGCGCCTTCTCGTTGAGCTGTGCCTGCGTGTCGCCCCAGCCGTGCGCATCGAGCACCGCCTTGTACTGCGGTGTCGAGGCGTAGAAGGCGATCTGCTGCTTCGCCGGCGCCTCCATCTTCTTCCGCTCCTCGGCGCTGTCACCGACGATCACGAAGGCCGAGGTCGAGAGCTTGCACGTCTTCGCGTCGCGGCCGGACTTCTTCGCACCGGCCTCGATGTTCGGCAGCACCATCTCGTTCAGGTACTTGACCGAGTGGAACGGGTGCACGTGGAAGCCGTCGCACAGCTCGCCCGCGAGCCGGCACATGAGTTCGTTCACGCCGGCGATGTAGATCGGGATCTCGGGGTGCTCGATCGGGCCGGGGTTGAAGAACGGCGTCATGAGCGTGAACTCGTAGAACTCGCCCTTGAAGCTCGGCCGAGCATTGTTCTGGAACGTGTCCCACGACGCGCGGATCACCTGGATCATCTCGCGCAGGCGCTTGACGGGCTTCTCCCACTTGATGCCGAAGCGGCGCTCGTTGTGCGCACGGACCTGGGTGCCGAGGCCGAGCATGAAGCGTCCGCCGGACAGCGCCTGCAGGTCCCAGGCGAGCATCGCGTGCGCGAGCGGCGAGCGCGGGAACGCGACCGCGATCGACGTGCCGAGCTTGAGCTTGGTCGTGTGCTCCGCCGCGATGGCGAGCGGCAGATACGCGTCGTGCGCGGTCTCGGCGGTCCAGACGCCGTCGAAGCCGGCCTCTTCGGCCGCGCGCGCGGCGGCGGGAACGTCCTTCAGGCTGGCTGCGGCGAGCCCCGTGTCGAGCTTCATCGAATCTCCCTCTCGTGCTCGATGCCGCGGCATCGAATGTCGTCTCGTGGTGGACACCGCGGCGGACGCCGGGGCGCTTCAGCTTCTAGCCGATGCGGGGGTATACGAAAACGATGCAGGCGCGCATGGCTCTGGGGGATTTCCTGGTCGCGTATCTGCGCCGGATCGGCGTGCAGCGGATCTTCGGCATCCCCGGCGATCTCGTGCTGCGGCTGTTCTCGCAGCTCGGCGCGCGCGGGCGCTGGAAGATCGTGACGCTGTCGCACGAGCCGTCGGTGGGCTTCGCGGCCGACGGCTACGCACGCGCGACCGGCGCGCTCGGCGTCGCCTGCGTGACCTACGGCGCGGGCGGCCACAACATGGTCAACGCCGTGGCCGGCTCGTACGCCGAGCACGTGCCGGTGCTGGTGATCAGCGGCGGACCCGGCGACGAGGAGCGCAAGTTCGGCACGCTCATCCACCATCAGGCGCGCGCCATCGAGTCGCAGCTCAACATCTACCGCGAGGTCACCGCGGCGGCGCGCCTGATCGACGACCCGCGCACCGCAGCCGAGCAGATCGACGACGTCGTGCGCACGATGTGGCGCGAGCAGCGTCCGGGGTATCTGGAGATCCACCGCGACATGGTGGACCGGATGATCGAGGTGCCGGAGGACATCCGCTCGGGGGCGCACCCGCTGGAGCTCGAGCACTCCGATCCTCGCCGCACGCGCGAGGCAGCGTGCGAGGTCGCGGGCCGGCTCGATCGCGCGCAGCGTCCGGTCGTGCTGGTCGGCATCCAGACGTTTCGCTTCAAGGCACAGCGCGAGGTGCTCGCGCTGTGCGAGCGGCTCGGTGCGCCGGTGCTCGCGACCATGCTGTCGAAGGGGGCCGTCCCGATGGACCATCCGCTCTACATGGGCGTGTACATGGGCGCGCACAGCCCGAGCGCGATCCGCAAGCGCGTCGACGAGGCGGATCTCGTGCTCGACCTCGGCTCGATGCTGACCGACATCGGCAGCGTGCCGCAGTCGCCGATGAGCGAGCGCTCGATCCGCGCCGTCGACCGTCGCGTCGACGTGAGCTTCCACTCCTACACCGACGTCGCGCTGAAGGACTTCGTGCGGGCGCTGCTCGAGCAGAAGCCGCGCGCGCACCGCGAGAAGGTCGCCTACCACGACAACCTGCCCGCGGCGCCGCGCTGGCTCGCGCAGCTCTCGGCGGGCGATCGACGCCGTACACGGGCGGCAGCGGCGGTGAGGCCCGCACGGCGAGCGGCGCGTGGCGGCACCGTCCGCGTCGCCGAGATGCTGCAGGTGCTGAATCATTTTCTCGACGGACGCCGCGACTTCGTGGTGGTCGCCGAGTCCGGCGACATGCTTTTCGCCGGCATCGACGTGCGCGTCGCCGGCAGGGCCGCGTACTTCGCGCAAGGCTTCTACGCGTCGATGGGCTTCGGCGTGCCGGGCGCACTCGGGGTCGAGCTCGGCCTCGGCAAGCGGCCGATCCTGCTGTCGGGTGACGGTGCCTTCCAGATGACCGGTGCGGAGATCGCGCAGGCGCGGCGGTACGGGCTGCGACCGATCGTGCTGGTGACGAACAACGGCGGCTGGGGGATCTTCCGGCCGGTCGTCAAGCGCCAGTCGATCCTCGAGATCCCGCCGTGGCCGTACGCCGAGCTGGCGCGGCTCTGGGGCGGGCAGGGCGAGCGCGTCACGAGCGGGCCGGAGCTGCTGGCGGCGCTGGAGCGCGCCGAGCGTGCACCGTCGTTCGCGCTGATCGAGGTCATGATCGGGCGCACCGACCTGTCGCCGCTGAGCCGCAAGTACATCCGCTACTCGTCGCGTCAGGGCCAGGCGAAGGCGCCGCCGCCGAAGGCGCCACGGTCGAGGGCGGCGAGGCGCCGCCGCTGAGCGATGACGATTCGTACGGACCGCCTGGATGGCGGGCCGTGCCGGCTGCTATCGAGTCGGGATGTCCGACGACGAGATGCAGCAGGAGCTCGAGCGACTCCGTGCCGAGAATGCGCGGCTCAAGAAGACGGCCAGCAAGGGCGTGTCGCTGAAGATCAGCGAGAAGGGCGGCGTGTCGGTCTACGGGCTCGGCCGCTTTCCGGTGACGCTCTACAAGGAGCAGTGGACCAAGCTGCTCGACATGGCCGACGACATCCGGGCCTTCATCCGCGACAACGAGTCCTCGCTGAAGGCGAAGGAGTGACCCGTTGCGACGCGGCGGACGTCAGCCGCGCGGCGCCTCGATGCGGATCGCCGACAGCTGCTTGACGTTCGAGCAGGCGGACGGCTTGCCGTCCGGCGCGCAGTCCTGCGCGTCGACGAGCAAGAAGCGCAGTGGTCCACCGAGCTCGGACGGCAGGGGGCCGTCGCCGAGCCGGTAGACGACGATCCCGGTGCGGACGGTATCGAGAGGCGCTTCCGCGGCGAAGCGGCCGTCGCCGGAGATGAGGGTGGCGGTCGTCGCATCGGGATGCGGCTCGGCGAGCGCCAGGAGGCTCGCCACGCGGACGCCGCGCCCGCTGCGTCCCGGAACCAGCTCTGCGACGTCCGCGATCTGGCCGGGCAGATCCGCGAGCCGCGCTGCGTCGAGTGCCAGCGGGCGTGCGATGGCGCCCTCGATGCGAAGCTGGTCCATGCGCGCTGCCTAGCAGACGGGTCGCTGGTGGGGCATCGCTGACGAGCGGTCGCGCAGTCGGCCCTCGAGGGGCGCGCGCGCGTCAGTGTACGGATCGGGGCTTGCCGCCGTAGCCCGATACCGACGACTGGGCCGAGTTCCGCCACGCCAGCATGTCGTCCAGCGTCGACTCGATGTACGCACCGTGGTTCACGTACAGGTACGCGAAGGCCGCTCCCATCAGGAGCCCGTAGACGAAGTTCTTCATGTGCTCTCGATGCCTCTGTCGAGGCTATCGGCCGCCCTCCGGACGCACTGAAACGCGGTGTCGCACATGGCACACAGGCGAATTCCAGCGTTCTCCAAATGACGCTCAGCAGTTATGGTGATGGTGTGAGCAGACTAGCCATTCTCGGAGGGACCGGCGCGCAAGGGTTCGGCCTGGCGCTCAGATTCGCGGCCGCCGGTGAAGCGGTCGTGATCGGATCGCGGGTCGCGGAGCGCGCGCACGAGACGGCCGCAAGGGTGCGCGCAGCCGTCCGCGGGGCATCCGCCGAAGGACGTGAGAACGTCGAGGCGGCGGCACTCGCCGAACGCATCGTGCTGACGCTGCCGGTCGGCGGCATCGAGCACTTCCTCGAGCAGGGCGCGGCGCAGCTCGCCGGCAAGATCGTCATCGATGCGATGGTCCCGCTGACCGTCAAGAAACGTGTCGCCGAGCTCGAGCCGGTGGCGGGCGCACCGTCCGTGAGCGAGCTGGTGCAGGCGCGCGTGCCGTCCGCGCGCGTGGTCTGCGCCTTCAAGAACGTGCCGAGCGACGAGCTGCAGGACCTCGCGCACCCGGTGCCGAGCGACGTGCTCCTGTGCGGCGACGACGAGCTGGCGCGCCGCGAGGTGGCGAAGCTGGTCGAGCACATCCCCGGCTTGCGCGCGGTCGACACGGGGCCGCTGCGCCTCGCGCGCTACGTCGAGGGGCTGACCGCGCTGCTGGTGAGCCTCAACATGCGCCACAAGACGCTGACCTCGATCGAGATCGTCGGTCTCGAGCGCAAGCGCACCGCGGGCGCCGCATAGCACGCTCGCGGCGTGTGGTGGCGCCGGCGCGCGCCCGCACGGGACGACGCTT
>JAIEPK010000418.1 GCA_019749875.1 Candidatus Binatia bacterium
CGGACCCGGCGACGCCGGCGCGAACCAGCGTGCCTCGAGCGCACGTCGCGCAGACGCGAGGGGTGCACGCCGCGCGCTCATCGCGCGACCTCGGCGATCAGGCGCCGCGACGGAGCGTCACGGTTCGCCGCCCCGCTCGCGCGCGCCCAGCTCAGCTCGTAGAAGCGCAGCCCGTCGAGCGCGGGACCGTCGTGCTCGTGCGCCACGCGCAGGCCCTCGTAGCGCTCGAGGATCGCGCGCAGTGCCGCGCGCCGCGCATCGGCTCCGTCGTCGCGGCGGCCGAGACGGCGGAGCGCGGTCATCAGACGGGCCTCGTGGAACGGTGCCACGTGCAGCGGCACCACCAGCTCGACCTCGCGGCCGTCGTGCACGCCGTAGAGACGCTTGAGCCGAACGTCGGGTGTGCGCAGCTCGGCGAACATCGAGTAGCTCGACAGCGGCCAGTGGTCGCCGTCGCGCACGATCTCGAACGCGGATGCGATCACGAGCAGGACCGCGATCACGACCACCAGCGTGCGGCGTGCGTGCGTGATCGTGCCCACGGCGGCAGGCGTCGGCTCGACCGCACGTGCCTCGTGCGGCACGGGAGGATCGTTGCGTCGTTCGGCGAGAGGCATCGGAGACATCCAGGATCGCGGTGCGCTTGACGGCACGCCACGTGACGAGCGTGCAACGCGAAATTAGGTTGCGTCGGGCTCGGCGTACAAGTGAAAACTTTCGTGCGCGATGCGATCGTCGCGCGTGATGCGCACGCTCCACGACGTGCGGTTCACCGCACCGGCGACGCCGCTGCGCCGTCGTCGATGGTCGGCTAGAACCAGCACATGAACCAGACCGAGCCACCGGCGGACGCATCGAGCCGCGCGAGCGCCGTCCCACCTGCGGATCTCGCCTTCGGCGCGTTCAGCGATCGCGGCCCCTGGGTGGTCGATCTGAGCCACCTGCCCTGGCGCGCCGACACCATCGCACTGCGCAACGCCGCACGCGCCGAGGTTCCGGTACTGACCAAGAAGCGCCGTCTGCCGCCGCTGCGCCGCTTCCTCGAGGCCGGCGGGCTCGTCGGCGCGGCGCTGCTCGGCTGGCGGCTGCGCGAGTACCGGAAGGAAGGCGGACCGGAATCGCGCGCCGGGCTGTCGCGTCGCCTGCGCCGCGCGTTCGAGCGCCTCGGGCCCGCGTACATCAAGCTCGGCCAGATCGTGTCGTCCGGCCAGGGCATCTTCCCCGACGAGCTGGTCGAGGAGTTCAAGCTGTGCCGCGATCAAGTACCGCCCGAGGACTTCGCGACCGTGCGGCGCGTCGTCGAGGAGGATCTCGGCCGCCCGCTCGAAGACGTCTTCGCGAGCTTCGACCGCCAGTGCCTCGCCGCGGCGTCGATCGCGCAGGTGCACGCGGCGACCTTGAAGACCGGCGAAGAGGTCGTGGTGAAGGTCCAGCGCCCGTCGGTCGCACGCCTCGTGCGCCTCGACATCGAGGCGATGGCGTGGATCGCGCCGTATCTGGTCGGCAAGATCCCGGTCGCGGCACTCGCCAACCCGCCGGCGCTGGTCGAGCTGTTCGCCGAGACCATCGTCGAGGAGCTCGACTTCCGGCTCGAGGCGGAGAACATGCTCGACATCGCGCAGGTGCTGCGCGACGCGCAGCAGACGGTCATCGTCGTGCCGCGCCCGCATCCGGAGCTCGTCACGCGCCGCGTGCTGGTGATGGAGCGCCTGCGCGGCTTCAAGTACGAGGACGTCGATGCGATGCGCGCGGCCGGCATCGACACGGAAGCCGTCCTGCGCTCGATGCTGATCTGCTTCCTCGAGGGTGCCATGATCTACGGCGTCTTCCACGGCGACCTGCACGGCGGCAACCTGTTCGTCATGGAGGACGGCCGCGTCGCACTGTTCGACTACGGCATGACCGGCCGCATGGACGACAAGCAGCGCACGGCGTTCCTGCGCATGATGATGACCGGCGCGGTCAACGACGTGAAGGGACAGATCGCGGCGTTCCGCGATCTCGGCGCGCTGCCCGAGGACGTCGACATCCGCGGTCTCATTCGCGACCTCAAGATCGACCAGCCGGTGCGCGATCCCACCAAGATGTCGGGCGAGGAGCTGATCGGCGAGATCCGCGAGATCCTGAAGGCGCTGCTGTCGCGCGGCGCCAAGCTGCCGAAGCACCTCATGCTCTACGTCAAGAACATGATCTTCATCGACGGCGCGATCGTGCGCCTGGCGCCCGACATCGACCTGTTCGCCGAGGTGGGCAAGGTCTACGGCTACTTCGCGATGCGGCACGGCGCGCGCATCATGAGCGAGATCGGCTTCGACGCGGCGGCGAACGCGTTCGACCCGGCGAATCTGCGCGCCCAGCTCGGCCTCGAGGAAGGTGTCGACACGCTGTCGCACCGCGAGCTGCGCGAGCGCCGCAACGTCATCCAGAAGCGCGTCGAGGACGCGGGCGGGCTGCCCATCGTCGACGAGGAGTGAGGAGCGGGCCATGGTCATGAACGGAAGCGCCGCGCATGCCGGCGATCACGACGGTCACCCGACGCAGCCGCGCGAGGCCTACGTCTTCCAGGGCCGCACGGTGACGATGCCGGTCGAGGTGCGCGACGCGTCGTCGGGTGCGGTGACGTATCTCGTGAACGCGAGCGTCGCGCGCTCGCTCCTGCCGGGCCCGGAGCTCGACGTGGTCGAGCTCTTCCCGGGCCAGGCGCTGTTCTCGATCGCGATGATCGACTACCGCGATAACGACCTCGGCGACTACAACGAGGTCTCGCTCGCCTTCTTCGTGCGGAAGAAGGGCGAGCGCCCGGCGCTCGGCGTGCCCTTCCTCGGCAGCGTGGTCGACCTGTTCCGGAACTCGCTCGCGACCTGGATCTGGAAGCTGCCGGTCGACCAGAGCTTCACCTGCGAGGCCGGCTGCGGCATCTGGGGCTTCCCGAAGACCGTCGAGCAGATCGACTTCGAGGACGCCGGCGGACGGCGCACCTGCCGGCTCGTCATGGATGGGCGACACGTGCTCACGCTGAGCGTGCCGCGCGGCGGCACGCGCTCGCTGCCCGAGGCGCCGATGACGACCTACACCTACCTCGACGGCGCACTGCACCGCACGACGTTCACGCCGAAGGCGAGCGGCGTCGGCTTCGGACTCGGCGGCGCAGATCTGATCCTCGGCACGCATCCGATCGCGGACACGCTGCGCGCGCTGGGATTGCCGCGCACCGCGCTCATGAGCGTCTGGATGGAGCACCAGAGCGCGCGCTTCGAGACGCCGGTGCGCGCTTGACGGCGCTGCGCTGCGTGATCGCGGCCGCCAGTCTGGCGGCCGTCGCCGCGTCGAGCGACGCCGGAGCGTGGCAAGCGCGCGTCGGCGGCGTGCGCAGCCTCGCGGACCACGGCCCGACGATCGCCGCGGACGGACGCGACGACTTCTTCGCCATCGAGAGCGGCGGGGTCGTCAAGTACCGCGGGGCGACCGGCCGGGCCGCATGGCGCGCGCCCCTCGAGCCGTTCTTCGACCGCGACTTCTCGCGGCTCGCCGCACTGGCCGCGGATGCGGGCGGCGACGTGGTGGTGGTCGGGGCGCTGCCGGCGACGGATCGCGACGACGACGAGCCGCACGACGCGGTCGCGTTCAAGCTGTCGGGCAGCGATGGACGCGTGCTGTGGCGGACCGCGCTCTTTCCGGCCGGATCGCCCGACAGCGCGGCGGGCGCCGTCGCGGTCGATCCCGCCGGCGACGTCGTCCTGCTGGCGTCACGCGGCAACCAGCGCTTCGCGATGAAGCTCGACGGACGGAGCGGCGCCGCCCTCTGGTCGCGATCGCTCACCGACGAGCGTGACATCGGTTTGCGGGCGTTCTTGCTCCGCGTCGACCTCGCGGGCCGCATCGTGGTGGCCGGCGATCATCCGGATCCTGTCCTGCAGCGCACGACGTACGACGTCGCCGGGCTCGATGCCGCGTCGGGCAGCACACGGTGGCAATGGATGAGCGAATCCGTGAGCGACGGCGGAGCGCGACGCCTCGCGCTCGCACCCGACGGAACGGTCGTCGCGACGACGGAGACCGAGTCGGCATCCGGCACCGACGCCCTGGTGGTCGCACTCGATGCGACCCGCGGCACGCCGCGCTGGCAGCGCACGCTGGACGACCACCGGTACGACTCCCCGCTCGCGGTCGCGACCGACGAGGCCGGCAACGTCTTCGTCGGCGGCCTCGCGTACGACGGCGACGCGGGCGGAACGGGCGCCTTCGTGACCGCGCTCGACGCGGCCGGCCGCGACCGCTGGACCCTCGCCTTCCCGGCCGCGCCACCGACGATCGCCAACTGGATCGACACCGTCGGCGTCGCGAGCGGCACGCTGGTCTTCGGCGGCAGCTTCGGTGACTCCGGCAATCAGTCCGGCTCGTTCGCCGCCATCGCCGTCGACCCGGCGACGGGACGCCAGCGCTGGCGGATCGACGTGCCGCAGGATCCGGCGGTCTACGGCGGCAGCGCCTTCACCGGCGTGGTGGCGGTCGGCGCGGGAAGCATCCTCCTCGGTGGCGTGATCGACACCCAGAGCACGCGCAACGACGACGTCCTGCTGCGCGTGGACGCCGCGACCGGCGCCGAGGCCTGGCGCACGATCCACAACGGCACGGCTGCGAGCATCGACGGCGCCGTCGCGGTGGCGATCGACCCGCACGACGACGTCGTCGTCGCCGGAAGCGTCGGCACCGCGACCCAGGACGACGACGTGCTCGTCGTCAAGTACGACGGCGGCGACGGGCGCGAGCTCTGGCGTGCGACGATCGACGGCGAGCTGCCGTTCGAGACCGGCGAGTACGCGACCGCGGTCGCAGCCGACGCGAGCGGCGACGTCTTCGTCGTCGGCCGCCTGTTCGATTACGACCGCCGCTACCCGGGCCTGCCGGCAGCCGACTCGGCCCTCGTCAAGCTCGACGGCCGCGACGGCACCGAGCTGTGGCGGCGCCTCTTCCTGGCGCCGGACGGCGTGCCGCTGCGCGCGCTGCGGGTGCTGCCGGAAGGCGACCCTGTGCTCGCCGGCCGGCTCGACGCCGGGTACGAGGCGAGCGTCGTCCGGCTCGACGGACGGACCGGTGAGGAGGTGTGGCGCACGCCGCTGGTCGCAGGCTCGAGCGCCGCGTCCGACGGCACCGCGACGGCGCAGACCACAGGCGACACGCAGCCCTTTCTGCTCGAGCAGGCCGGTGCCGGCGGGATCGTCGCCACCGGCCAGGGCGCCGTCTTCGCCCTCGATGCGACGGGCGGTCAGATCGTCTGGCAGGCGGCCCCCGAGAACTTCCTGGCGAGCGCGCTCGCACTCGACCGGGGCGGCAACGCGCTGCTCGCGGGTTCGTCGTACGAGGGCCTGCGCGTCGTCGCGCTCGACGCGCACGACGGCCACGAGGTCTGGCGCTCGGCCGACACGACGACGGACTTCCCGCGCGGCACGTCGCCTCTCGTCGCCGCCGACGCCTCCGGCCACGCGCTCGTCGCGCTGAACGCCGGAACAGAGAGCCGCCCGCGCCTCGCGGCGACGAAGATCGAGGCCCCGAGCGGGGCCACGCGCTGGACGCGCACGCTCACCGATCGTACCGAGGGCCGCGCGAATGCGATCGCGGTGACCGGCGGCGGCGATCTCGTCGTCGCGGGCTGGCTCGAGAGGCTGACGGGCGTGCGCGACTTCGCGGTGCTCCGTCTGCGCGGCGCGACCGGGACGACGCTCTGGCAGCGGCGCATCCCCAGCGACGCGGGCGACAACGCGGCGTTCGCCGTCGCGCTCGATTCGGCCGAGGACGTGATCGCCGTCGGAACGACGTTCGGTGCGTTCTCCGGACAGGACGCGACCACCGTCGCGCTCGACGGCGCGAACGGCAGCCTGTCCGGAGACGACGGGCGCGGCGACTGCCCGTCCCTGCCGCGCCTGCTCGGGTCGCGCACCAAAGCGCGCGCGGCGACCGCGGCAGCCGCCCCGGCGGAGCCCT
>JAIEPK010000521.1 GCA_019749875.1 Candidatus Binatia bacterium
CGAGGGGGCGCGAGCCCCCTCGTTCAAGTAGTCGTGCTGCCGCCGTTCAGCTCGATCGTCTGCCCCGTGATCCATGCGGCCTCGTTCGACGCCAGGTACACGCACAGCGGCGCGATGTCGTCCGGTCGCCCGAGTCGCCCGACCGGGATGCCCTTCGCGAGGAATTCCGTCACCGACGGGTCGGCCTGGTTGTCGATGAGCCCGATCGCGACGGTGTTGGCGGTCACGCCGGCGCGCGCGTTCTCGAGCGCCAGGTGGCGCATGAAGCTGATGCCGCCGCCCTTGCCGGCCGCATACGCGGACACGCCGAACGCGAGCCCGACCGTGCCGGCGCCCGACGAGATCGTGATGATGCGCCCGAAGCTGCGCGCGCACATGCCCTCGATCACCGCGCGCGAGCAGTTCATCACGCCGTAGAGGTTGAGCTCGACGTACTTCCGCCAGTCGGCGGGCTGGCTGTCGCGGAACAGCTGGACGTTCATGCCGGCGGGGACACCGGCGTTGTTGACCAGGACGTCGACCGGTCCGAGCGCGCTCTCGACGGCTGCGACACCGCGGCAGACGGCGTCGTAGTCGGTGACGTCGAACGCGACCGCCTCGGCGCGCCCGCCGTCGGCGCGGATCGCTGCGACCGTCCGTGCCGCGCGCTCCGCGACGAGATCGTTGACCGCGACGGCGGCGCCCTGGCACGCGAGGGCGCGGGCGATGCCGGCACCGACGCCTTGACCCGCTCCGGTCACGAGCGCCGTGCGTCCTGCGAGATCGAACATCGGCTCACCTGCCTCCTCGATTGACGTCCTCACCGGCTTCGCCGACCACGAGGGGATGAAACAGCAGGGCGTTTCATCTGACGCACGACACGGCGCCTCGCCGTGCTTGCCACGCGGCCCGCAAAACGGTCAACTCGGCGTCGCCATGGTCGACGCGCCCACGCACGACGCGGTGCTCGCGCATGCTCGCGCGCTGCTCGGCGCGAGCCGGCGTGCGGTCGCGCTCACCGGTGCCGGGCTGAGCACGGAATCCGGCATCCCGGACTTCCGCAGCCCCGGCGGCGTCTGGGAGCGCTTCCGGCCGATCGAGTACGGCGACTTCGTGCGCTCGTCCGCCGCCCGCCGCGAGCACTGGCGGTACAAGATGGCGACCGTCCCGGTGATGCTCGAAGCGCAGCCCAACGCGGGCCACCGCGCGCTCGCACGACTCGAACGCGCGGGACGGCTCGAAGCCGTCGTGACGCAGAACATCGACGGCCTGCATCAGGCGGCCGGCAGCGGTCGCGTGCTCGAGCTGCACGGCACCAACCGCTCCGCGGTGTGCCTGCAGTGCGACCGCCTCGAGCCGATCGAGCCGGTGCTCGCGCGCGTGGCGGGCGGCGACGAGGAGCCGCGCTGCGACGCGTGCGGCGGGATCCTGAAGCCCGCGACCGTGTCGTTCGGCCAGTCGCTGCCGCGCGGCGTGCTGGAGGAGTCGATCCGTCTCGCCGAAACGTGCGACTGCTTGCTCGCGATCGGCTCGTCGCTGCAGGTCCAGCCGGCCGCGTCGCTGGTCGAGATCGCGAAGCGTGCCGGCGCGACCGTGCTGATCTTGACGCGCTCGGCGACGCCCTACGACCGGATCGCCGACGCGAAGCTCGACGGCGCGCTCGGCGCGACGCTGCCGGCGCTCGTCGAGGGCGCGTTGCGCGGCGACGCTTGACGGGAGGGGAGAGCGCGTGCGCTTCGGCATCGCCGTTCCGAACTACGGTCCGCTCGCGAGCGCGGAGAACATGGTGCGCCTCGCGCGCCGCGCGGAGTCGCTCGGCGTCGACTCGATCTGGGTCGCGGATCACCTCGTCGCACCGGTCGGCGTGCAGAGCATCTATCCGTTCGACAAGAGCCCCGACCCGAAGCCCGGCGACATGGGCGTGATCGAGGAGTTCTACGAGCCACTGACGACGCTCGCGTTCCTCGCCGGTGCGACGAGCCGCATCCGACTCGGGGTGAGCGTCTACGTGATGCCGTACCGCAATCCGATCGTGACCGCGAAGACCGTCGCGACGCTGGACGCGCTGTCCGGCGGGCGCGCGATCTTCGGCGTCGGCGTCGGCTGGCTGCGCGAGGAGTTCGCGGCCCTCGGTCAAGACGCGCGCCAGCGCGGGCGCGTCACCGACGAGTACCTCGAGGTGTGCCGCCGGCTGTGGCGCGACGACGTCGCAGAGTTCGCCGGACGCCACTACACGCTGCCGCCGGTGCGTACGGGGCCGAAGCCCGTGCAGCGGCCGTGGCCGCCGATCTGGATCGGGGGCAACTCCGAGGCGGCACGGCGGCGCGCGATCGCGCTCGGCGACGGCTTGCACCTGATCGACCTGTCGCCGGAGGAGACGCGGCCGCTCGTGGCGCAGGCGCGCGCCGAGGAAGCGACGGCCCGGCGCGCGCATCCGCTGTCGATCAGCATGCGCAAGGGCATCCTCGTGCGGCGCGAGGACCGTCACGACGATCGGGCGCTGTACGGCACACCCGCGAAGATCCGCCGTGACGTCGCGGCGTACGCCGAGGCGGGCGTCGACTACCTGGTCAGCAATCTTCGTCAAGCCAAGTCGATCGACGCTCTCGAGGAAGCGCTCGACGAGACCGCGCGCGCGCTGCTCGACGCCTGATCGCAGGCCGTTCGAGCACGCCGAGCTTCGGGGCGACCGGCCGTCAGCCGGGCTGCGAGGTCAAGAGCATGGTCCACGGCAGCACCGCCATCACCGCGTAGACCACCGCGACGTAGGCCAGTCCCGGCTCGGCGAGCGGGTGCTGCCGCCGCCGGTAGAGGAAGTACAGGAACGCCAGCGCCGCGACCTTGGCGATCACGATGCCCCCCGCCGGCCCGAGCGTGCCCATCATGCCGCGCACGAGCGGGTTGCCTTCGCCGAAGCCGCGACCAGTGCCGAGCAGCGTGACGTAGCCGTCGACCAGCTGGAGCAGCGCGTTGGCCAGGAGCAGCATCTTCGCGCGGGTGAGGGGCAGGAGCAGGGTCAGCACGCGTGTCGCCGGTTGCAAGGCGCGCACCACGGACGACGCAGCAACGGCGGGCGTTTCCCGCCGTCGCGCGTCGGGCAAATCTGCAAGGCGGGTGAAAGTGCTAGCGCGCGGCCGCGATCAGGCCAGCGATCTTGCTGTGCGCCTTGCGCGCATCCTCTTCGTGCTTGAAGAGCAGGCCCTCGGTCGCACGCACGACCGCGGGATCGAGCTCGTGCACGCCGAGCGCGACCAGCGAGCGCGCCCAGTCGAGCGTCTCGGCGATCGACGGCGCCTTGCGCAGCTCGAGCTTGCGCAGCCCGGCGACGAAGCGGGCGACGTGGCCCGCGAGCGCGGCGTCGAGGCCCGGGACCTTCTCGGCGACGATCGTCGCCTCGATCGCCGGACCCGGGAAGTCGACCCAGACGTGCAGGCAGCGCCGCCGCAGCGCTTCCGACAGATCGCGTGCGCGATTCGACGTCAATACGACGACCGGCGGATGCTCGGTGCGGATCGTGCCGAGCTCCGGCACCGTGATCTGGAAGTCGCTCAGCACCTCGAGCAGGAACGCCTCGAACTCCTCGTCCGCCTTGTCGATCTCGTCGATCAGCAGCACGACCCGCCGCGGCGCGGTGATCGCGCGCAGCAGCGGGCGCTCGAGCAGGTAGTCGCGCGAGAAGACGTGCTCCGAGACGGCCTCCCAGCCGAGGTGCTCGGACTGGTCGCTCTGGATGCGCAGCAGCTGCTTCTGGTAGTTCCACTCGTAGAGCGCGCGCGCCTCGTCGAGGCCCTCGTAGCACTGCAGGCGCACCAGCTCGGTGTCGAGCAGCGACGCGAGCACCTTGCCGATCTCGGTCTTGCCCGCGCCGGCCGGACCTTCCGCGAGCAGCGGCTTGCCGAGGCGGACGGCGAGGAAGATCGCCGTCGCGACGCGCGTGGTGGTGAAGTACTTGAGGCGCGCGAGCCCGGCCGCGACGTCCTCCTGCGTGAGCTCGGCGCCGGATGCCACGCGCACCGCTCTACCAGAATCGCGGCGCGCGTCACGTCCGTGCGTGGCGAGCCGAGCCGGCGGTCGCGCGGTTGCGTGCCCGCCGCTCGGTGATACGGAACGCGCGCGCATGGAAGCCGACCGTCCCGACTCGAGCACCGGCACGGGCGCGCCCGTCCGCCCCCTGCGCATCGCGATCCTCGGCACGCGCGGCATTCCGGCGAACTACGGCGGCTTCGAGACCTTCGCCGAGCAGCTCGCGACGCGTCTCGCCGCGCGCGGCCACGACGTCACGGTCTACTGCCGCGCGGGCAACGTCGATCCGCGGCTCGACCGTACGACGTACCGCGGCGTGAACCTGGTCGTCCTGCCGGCGCCGCGCAGCAAGCACCTCGAGACCGTCGTGCACACCTGGCGCAGCGCCTGGCACGCACGGCGCGCGGGCTACGACTTCGCGCTGGTGTGCAACAGCGCGAACTTCCTGTCGCTGCCGGTGCTGCGTGCGGCCGGGATCCGGACCGCGCTGGCGATCGACGGCATCGAGAGCGAGCGCCGCAAGTGGGGCGTCCTCGGACGGAACGTCTACCGCATGGCGGGCGTGCTCGGACCGCGCTGGACCGACGTGGTGATCGCCGACTGCGCGGTGATCGAGCGCTGGCTGCGCGCGCGCGGCGTGACCAACGTCGAGATGATCGCCTACGGCGCGAGCGCGCCGCAGGTCGCGAGCAGCGACGTGCTCGCGCGCGTCGGCGTGAGCGCGCAAGGCTACGTCCTCTACGTCAGCCGGCTCGAGCCCGAGAACAACGCGGACGTCGTGATCCGCGGCTTCGTCGAGTCCGACGTGCCGTACCCGCTGGTCGTGGTCGGCGACGCCCCGTACGCCGACGCGTACAAGGCGCAGCTGCGCGCGCTCGCCGCCGGCAGCGAGCGCGTGATCTTCGCGGGCGCGATCTACGGCCGCGGCTACGACGAGCTGCGCGCGCACGCCGCCTGCTACGTGCAGGCGACCGACGTCGGCGGCACGCATCCGGCGCTGCTCGAGGCGATGGCCGCGGGCCGTGCCGTCATCGCGAACGACATCCCGGAGCATCGCGAGGTCCTCGGCGACGCCGGCTGGTACTACGCGAAGAACGACCCGCACGATCTCGCGCGCCGCCTGCGCGAGGTCATGCTCGGACCCGATGCGGCCGCGTCGCGAGCGGCCCGCGCCGACGCTGCGCGCCGCCGCGTCGCCGAGCACTACGACTGGGAGCAGGTGACGTCCGCGTACGAGCGGCTCGCCCGCGGCCTCGTCGCCCGTTCCTGAGCGTCCGGCGCCGTTCCTCCGTGGAGCCGGAGCGCGGCTCGGCCGGAATCGTTGCGCACCGCTTCCCGAAGGGCTAACGCCAGCGTGGCATGGCCTTGGTCGCCGCAAGGCACGGCGGGGTTGAGGGGAGCGCGGGCTCCGGGGAACAGATGGTGCAGCCGAACCCCGAGCGTGGCAACGGACGCGCCGTGATGCGGCGCCCGCGCGCCGTCGCGCGTGCCGGACCGGCCGCGCACTTCCGGCACCTGGCGCAGATCGGCGACGGCTTTCTGCTGCTGCTCGCGTTCCCGCTCGCGTACTGGGCGAAGACCACGCTGCTGCCCGCGGATCTGACCAACCTCTACGATCCCGAGCTCTACGTCGGTCCCGCGGCCATGACCGCGCTGACGACGATGGTCGTCCTGTGGCGTCTCGACGCGTACGGATCGGTGAACCTGTCGCACCTGCGCCACGCGGTGCGCCGCGTGGCGATCGCGGTCGCGCTGGCGCTGATCGCGACGCTCGCCGGGCTCTTCGTGTTGAAGCTGTCGTACGTGAGCCGGCTCTTCGTCGGCCTGTACGGCGTGGGCGCGTTCGTCCTGCTGTGCGCGGGACGGCTCGCGTTCTGGCGCGTCGCGGCCCGCTTGCGCGTCTCGGGCGGCGGCGCTGCGCGCGTGCTGCTCATCGGCGACGAGGTCGCGACCGCGCGGCTCGCGCGCGTGCTCGCAGACGAGGCGG
>JAIEPK010000376.1 GCA_019749875.1 Candidatus Binatia bacterium
TACGTTCGGGTCGGTGACCTGTTCGCCTGGGTGTGCGTCGCCTTCGCGCTCGGCGCGGCGCTTCTGCCGCCCGCGCGGTCGTGAGCGCGGCGCCGCGCGCCGCGGCACCGCGGTCGGTCGAGGGCACCGCGCTCGCCGCGTCGTGGGGTGAGGGCCCAGCGCTCGCCGCGTGCGCGGGTGAGGGCACCGCGCTCGCCGCGTCGTGGGACGCCGGTGAGCGCGGTGCACCTCCCCGCCGCGGTCAAGGAGCCGCGATCGCGATCGATGCCGCCGAGTTGTTGCCCTCGTTGCTCTCGCCGACGAGGCCGGTCGCGTCGGCGACCACGATCACGTGCTTGCCGAGCGCGCTCACGCCGGGATCGAGCTGGATCGTGCCGAGGTTCTTGGTGCGCTCGTGTCCCGGCCGGACCTTGGCGATGCCGCGCTCGCGCAGCAGCACGTCGGACGCATCGAGGGTCGCGTCGTCGGACAGGTAGAAGCGCGCGCGCGTCGCGCCGGCGATCTGGTCGCCGGTGTTGCGGAACAGCGCGCGCCCGGTGCGCAGCGAGCAGCGCGTGGTGCACACCTGCACCGGCTCGGTCAGCCACGACGCGACGAGATCCGGGCCCGACGGCGGCGGTGTCCCCGTCACCGACAGGCGTACCGTGCCGAGGTTCGAGTCGGTCGAGCCGTCCCACGCGGCGAACGTGAACTGATCGCTGCCCGCGTAGCCGGGCTCCGGGTAGTAGGTGGCGATGGTGCCGGCGAGGCCGGTGGTGCCGTGCGCCGGCTGCGCGACGATGCGCAGCGTGAGCGGGTTGCCGTCGGCATCGCTCGCGGCGAGCGCGATCTGCACCGGCGCGCCGTTGCTCGTGCCCGTCGCGTCGCTGACGACGGCGGCGCGATTCGGGTTGCGGTCGTCGCTCTGCGCGCCGCGGTGGCACCCGTAGCAGCCGATCTGGAAGCCGCGCCAGATCGTCTTGGTGCCGAGCTCGCCCGCGTCGAGCACGCGATCGGCCTGGGCGCGCGACAGCACGGTGCCGCGATCGTCGGCGCCGTGGCAGGAGCGGCACTGCGCGAGCACCGCAGCACCGCCGTTCTCGACCACGTCGTGGTGTCGCTGGACCCACACCTGTCCGACGGGGTGCATGCCGTGCGGACCGCCGTCGATGGTCGACGGCGTCGACGGATGGCAGCTCGTGCACTCGGCGAGCGTGCCGGCGTGGCCCTGCAGCGCGATGCTCTGCAGGTTGTCGTTGGGGTGCGACGCGGGGAACTCCGCGTGCGTCGAGCCGTGGCAGCTCTCGCACTTGAGCCCGCCGTGGCCGGTCGAGAAGCGGTAGAGATCGAGGCCCGGCGCCGGCGCGTTCGCGCTGGTCGCGAAGCGCGGGTCGGCGGGGATGCGCCGTGCGCCGGACGCGTCGAGCGCCGACGTGAAGCGGATCTGCCCGGAGTTCTTGGTCGCGGTGCCGCTGTGGCAGTTCTGGCAGGCGGGCTCGTCGAGCCAGCCGGTACGGTCGGGGTCGCCGACCGCGCTCATCGAGCCGTGGCAGCTCTGGCACTGCATCGCGAGCGAGCCGTCGCTCGCGACCGCGCTGCCCATCGCGCCGCGCAGGCAGCGCGTCACCGAGCCGGGGTGGCAGCGGTAGCAGGCCGATCGATTCGCGGACGCATCGAGCGTCAAGCCGCTCTGCGGATCGGTGACCGTCGCGTGCCGGCCGTGGATGGCGCTGGTGAGCGCCGGGATGCCCGCCTGGCCGCTGCCCGGCAGCGCCTCGGAGAGATGGCAGCTCGCGCACAGGATCGCGGTGCCGTCGAGCGCGGTCTGCTCGAGGCCGGCCGGCTCGTAGCCCGCGGCGGCGAGCGCCGGAGCGTACCGTGGATCGACTGCTTGACGCTCGTCGTGCAGGCGCAGGATGCTGAGCCGCAGCGCACGCTCGGGGTTCGGATCGTCGGACCAGCCGCGCGCCGGCTTCGCGGCCGGTCCGGACGTCGACGAATGGCAGGTGCTGCAGCTCATCTCGTCGGACACCGGCAGCACGATGTCGGTGCTCGCGAGCAGGGCGCCCGTCGAGCTGCGCGCCTCGAGGCGCATCATCGGGTAGTAGTTCTTGTGGCCCTGGTCGTCGTACGGCGTGATCGGGATGCCTTCCGCGACGAACCAGTGCTGTGTCGCGTCCCACTTCATCGCACGCGGCGTGTTGGCGGCGCCCGGCATCGCGAAGCCGGCGAGCCCCGCGTCGACGGGGAGGCTCGCGCCGAACAGCTCGTCGACGTGCATCCAGAAGTTGGTCTTGTCGAGGGACGTGGTGTTGATCGCACCGGTCGGATCGGCGACCGCGCGGTAGGTCACCGTGATGCCGGCCGCCGCCGGATCGTCGACGAGATCGCCCGTCGGACTCACCAGCTGCGCGTGGATCGTGTTGTACGGCGGCAGCAGCGACAGCACCGAGTAGTCGCCGTCCATGCAGTGCATGCCGAGGTTGTTCCAGCCGACCAGCGTGTAGCGCGCCGCGAGCGCCGGAGCGGCGGACGGTCCGGCGAGGCTCGCGAGGAGGAGCGTCCACGCCAGCAGGCGCGAGGGGGAAATCACGCGCCGGGGCGAATGCCCCAGCTCTCCTTGGACCACTCTCGCACGCGTGCGAAGCGCTCTTCCTGCTCGTGACATGACCGATCCCCCCCCTTGGTGAGTGCCGCGTTCACCGGCGCTCGATGCCGGTGTCGAAATGCTGCGGATTTCCTGCTTGTCGCGTGGAGGTAAGACCCGGACGCGTCCGACGAATCCCAGCTCTGCGATCTGCTGAGCAACTCGCTTGCCGCGCGTGGCGGCTGTCTTCCGCGACGATCGCGCTGCGCGACGCTGCAGCTTCTTGCAGGGAAGGATGCGGCCGTGCTGCAGCTTCTTGCGCAGCGCAGCGCCGCGGCGTCCCGCTACGTCGCGCCCGGGCCGCCCGTGCGCCGCTCGGTCGAGCGGCCGGAGAAAGCTCTCTCTCTACGCCGAGGGCGGCTGCACCGGCCGTGCGCTCGTGCGCGTGGCCGCGAGGTCGCGCGCCACCAGCGTGCGGATCGTCTCGACCAGCACCGGGAAGTCGATCGGCTTCGGCAGATGATTCTGGAAGCCGCTCGCGAGCGCGCGGGCGCGATCCTCGCTGCGCGCGTGCGCGGTCAGCGAGATCGCGGGCAGCGCGCCGCCGGACGCCGTCGGCAGCGCGCGGATGCGCCGGATCAGGCTGTACCCGTCCTCGCCCGGCATGCCGATGTCGATCAGCAGAGCGTGCGGCCGGTGCTGCGCGATCGCATGTTCTGCTCCTGCGCCCGACTCGAGCGTGGCCACTTCGGCGCCGGCGTTCTCGAGCAGCCGTGCGAGCCCGCTGCGCACGTCCGCCTCGTCGTCGATGACCAGCACGCGCAGCCCGCGCAGGTCGGGTGTCGCCGGCGGCGGGCTCGCGAGCTCGCTCTCCGCCGGCAGCGCCGTGGCCGGCGACGCCGCACAGCGCGGCAGGCGGACCACGAAGCGCGCCCCGCGACCGGATCCTTCGCTGTACGCCTGCACCGTGCCGCCGTGCAGCTCGACCAGGTTGGCCACGATCGCGAGCCCGAGGCCGAGGCCGCCGTGCCGGCGCCTCACCGTGCTGTCGTACTGCCGGAAGCGCTCGAACACGTGCGGCAGGAAGGCCGCAGGGATGCCTTCGCCGTCGTCTTCGACCGCCAGCTCGGCGCTTTCGCCGTCGTCGCACACCCGGACGCGTACGTGCCCTCCGGTCGCCGAGAACTTGACCGCGTTGCCGATCAGGTTCGCGGCCGCCTGCTGGATGCGTCCCGGATCGGCGTCGATCCACGTCGGCGCGTCGCTCTGCGTGAGCTCGATCGTGACGTTCTTCTGCGCGGCGACGGGCTGCAGGGACTCGATCGCCGCGGCCACCGGTGCCGCCAGGTCGACGACGCTGCGCTCGAGGTGCAGCCGTCCGGCCTGCATCCGCGTCGCGTCGAGCAGGTCCTCGATGAGGCGTCCCTGGACGCGCGCGCTGCGCTCGATGGTATCGATGCCGTGCCGGACGTCGGCCGGATCGTCGTGCCGCATCCGCACGATCGCGCACCAGCTCAGGATCGCGGTGAGCGGCGTGCGCAGCTCGTGCGACAGCGTCGCCAGGAACTGGTCCTTGAGCCGGCTCGCCTGCTCCGCCTTCTGGCGTGCTTCGCGCTCGCTCGCCAGCAGCGCGTCGCGTTGGTGCTCGGCGCGCTCGCGTCGCGCGACCTCACGACCGAAGAGGAACATCGCGATCACCATGCAGGTCGAGCCCCAGATCGCGATGGTCGGGTTGAAGAAGTCCGGCGGATGGACGCGCGTCACCACGACGATGCGCCAGGCGAGCATCGACAGCATCGCGCCGAGCAGGAAGAGCCATGCGCCGGCCGCGCCGCGCCGCCGCCGCAGCAGCACGCACCCGTAGACCACCGCGGCTCCCTGCAGGATTGCTGCGAGCAGCAGGAGGCCGTCGATGGCGGGTGAGCTGGGTTGCATCGTACGTGCCGGGCGCTGACAGATGGACTCGTATCCTGTCAACCGGACGAGCGATCCCTACGCCAGGCGCTGCGCGCAGAATTCGCCCCGCCGGTCGCGGCGGGGCTTCTTCGCGGGGCCGGTCTCGGGGCGGGCGACGCCACGACGCGACGCGTGATGACGACGCGCAGCGCGCTCGCCGAGCGGCGGGTTCACGCCCGAGCCGCCCGATGCGCCGGCCGCTCCGACCGCTCGGCGCGCGTCGAACACGGCCTCACACGACGCCGCGCAGCGCAAGGCCGCTGCGGCCGCGCGCCGCGTGGCGGTGCTCGAACGTCAGCTGGTGCGGGCGAAGGAACGCGTGCGCCACGACGCACCGGCCGTCGCGGACATCGAGCGCCGCATCGAGGCCACGGGCGACTCCTCTCGAGGTCGACGGGCTCGCGCGGGCGTGGTGCTCGGCGATCCCCGCTCTTCGGACGAAGCGCTGCCGTGACGCCGTACGCACGGCGGGGGCGCGCGCCGCCATGCGCGCCGCGCGATCGCTGTGCAGCGGCTGATGCTTGACGTACGTCACGCACGGATGCCGACCGTTGGTCGAGCGCCAGCCGATCGACGCGATGAGGCTCGAGTCGGCCGCTCGAACTGCCGTGGTCACACGATCGTCCATCCGACGTCGACAACGGTGCGGTGAACGTCGTGGCGCACAGCCGTCCGGTCGACCGCACATGACGAGCGGGTGCGGCGGTGCGCTGGTGTCGATTTCACGTCGCAGCAGCCGGCGGTCTTCGTCTTGCTACCAAGATCCACCGTCCGAGGAAGAGGACAATGGCAACGTCGACCTTCTCGTCCGGCCCGCGACCCGGGCTGTCGAACATGGTGCGCGATGAGAGAGCCCGCGTGAGCACGCCCGACATCCTCGTCGTTGCCGACCGTCTCGGCTTCGAGCCCGTGCACTGCCCGTCGTGCAACCCGATCATCGATCCGGAATGCGGCAACTGCGAGGGCACGGGCTTTCTCTGGCATCGCCGCGGCGCGACGCTCGCGCGCTCCGGGCTGCTCCGTCTGGCGTCCGACTTCCCCTCCGACGACCGCTGACCCGCTCGCGCGCCGCGGGCTGCAGCGGTGACCGGCTCGCGCGCGGCGTCGCCGCCGGACGTGCGGATCGCCCGGTGCGCGCCGCGGCCGGCGGCGTCAGCGTGCCTTCAGCAGGCAGAGTGCGCGCTGCTCGGCGTCCGCTGCCGTCAAGGCGCGCGCGACGCTCGCACCGTCCTCGACCGCCGCGAGCTTCCCGGGCACCGCACCGATGCCGAGCAGTGCTCCCGCGGTCACACCGTCCTCGACCGTGCACGACACGACGCCGGCGATTGCGATCTTGACGGCCGTCGCGTCGCGGCCGGCGCCGGTGAGCGCGACGCCGGCGACGTCCGTGCCGCGTCGTGCGAGGTCGAGCCCGCCGTCCTTGCCGATCGCCACCGCGTCGCCCGCGGCGAAGGCCGCGTCACGCGCTGCGCGCAGCGTCACGACCGT
>JAIEPK010000494.1 GCA_019749875.1 Candidatus Binatia bacterium
CTGCCCGGGCCGCGGATCGACCCGCCGCCGTCGCTCGCGTTCGCGAACGGCACGATGCCCGCCGCGACCGCGGCGGCGGCCCCGCCGCTCGAGCCGCCGGCGCTGTGCTCGAGGTTCCACGGATTGCGCGTCGGGCCGTACGCCTCGGGCTCGGTGGTCGGCAGCAGCGCCAGCTCCGGCGTGTTGGTCCGTCCGAGGATCACCAGGCCCGCGGCCTTGAACTTCTGCGTCAAGTAGCCGTCGGCGCTCTCGCGGAAGCCGATCTCCTTCATGAGGCGCGAACCGGCATGGTTCGGCTGTCCGCCCTCGGGACCGCCGATGTCCTTCATGAGGAACGGCACGCCCTTGAACGGACCGTCGGGCAGGGCCGGATCGGCGGCGCGCGCGCGCGCCTCGTCGAGCTGGGTGTGGATCACCGCGTTGATGCGCGGGTTCACGGCGGAAAGGCGGGCGATCGCCGCGTCCACCAGCTCGCGCGGCGTGGCTTCGCCGCGGCGGACGAGATCGGCCTGCGCGGTCGCGTCGAGGGTTGCCAGCTCGGATGGGTTCATGGGCGCGGGGTTTACCGTCGCGCGACCGGCGAAGGCAATCGCGCACGGAAATCATGCTCCGCGGGGTTCTGTCGTGGCGCGAGCCGTGGCAGTCTCGTCGCCATGCCTGACTTCAGCCTCTTCGGCGACGAGCACGTCCGCCAGTACGAAGCGACCGGCGGCAAGGTCGGACACGACTGGAACGGCACCAGCTGCCTGATCCTGCGCGTCAAGGGCCGCAAGACCGGCAAGCTTCGCAAGTATCCGCTGATCTACGGCCGCGACGGCGAAGACTGGGTGCTGGTCGCGTCGAAGGGCGGCGCGCCCGAGAACCCGGGCTGGTACGACAATCTGGTCGCGAATCCGGACTGCGAGATCCAGGTGTGGGACGAGGTCATTCCGGTGGTCGCGAGCACCGGCAGCGCCGAGGACAAGAAGCGCGTCTGGCCGGCGATGACCGCGCAGTGGCCGGACTACGACAAGTATCAGGCCGGCACGCCGCGCGAGATCCCGGTCGTGCTGCTGCGTCGCCGCTGACGTCGGCTCAACCCGCCTCGCCGACTTCTCGCAGTTGCGGAACGTGCTCGTCGCATCGGGGCGTCGCCGCAGGTGTTCATGCCCGACTGCGCTGCGCAGCACGTCGCTGCCCGCGCGGCCGTCCGGCGAAGTCGTCGATCAGCTGCAGCGCGCGTGCCGGGCGGCGTCGAGTGACGGAACGGCGAGCGACGCCACGAAGATGGTCGTCGTGAGATCGACGGTTCGCATGGTTCCCTCGTCGGATGCGGGCTGCCGCTCGGCGCTCCTCCTCGCCGAGCGACGGCACCGCGGGCGCGCGAGCGCGCAGTGTCAGAAGGGCACGACGAACGGCAGCTCGCACTTCTTCTTGACGTTCTTGCCGCCGTCGCCGTAGCAGGTGTCGAGGCCGGTGCCGCCGCGCAACTTGTCGTCGTCCGCGCCGCCATGCAGCGTGTCGTTGTTGCCGGCGCCGTCGAGCCGGTCGTTGCCGGCGCCGCCCCAGAGGTCGTCCTGACCGCCCTCGCCGAAGATGCGGTCGTCGCCGTCGCCACCGTACAGGGTGTCGCCGCCGGGTCCGCCGCAGATGCGGTCGTTGCCCTTCTTGCCGTCGACGATGTCGTTGCCGCCCTTCGCGACGATGACGTCGCTCTCGTCGGTGCCGTTGATGATCTCGTCGGTTCCGTCGCCGATGATGGTCGCGGGCAGACCGTCGCACAGCGGAGTGTCCGTCGATGCGACCCACACGTCGTCGAGGTTCGCGGTCAGCGTGCCGGTCGAGCTCTTCGCGATGACGGCGAAGACCTTGAGCGACTTCGTTCCGGCCGGTACCGCGACGCCGGCTGCGGCGCTGCGCTTGACGGTGAGCCACGTGCCGCGCGGGTTGTCGGTTGCCTTGACGCTCACGTTGCCGCCACCGAGGCTCTCGCCCGAGCAGCCCGCCTCCGGGCGAAAATCGATCGCGAGGTACGTGCGGCCGAGCGTGTCCTCGCCGTCGGCGAAGCGCGCCTTCATGCCGAAGAACAGCTTCTTCCCGGGGACGAGGTTCGGGCCGCCGACGCACTTCGTCAGGAACAGCGCCGTCTCGGACAGGCCGTCGTACAGGTCGGTGTGCACCAGCTGCGCCGAGCCCGACTTCGCCGATCCCATCGCGTCGAGCGTGCCGTTCCAGCCGACGGTGCCGGTGCCGCCGCAGCAGGTGCTCCAGGTGGCGATCCCGGTGTCGAAGCCGAAGTTCGACAGCATCTGCTGCGCCCGCGCGGGCGGGGCGGTGAGCAGGAGAATCGAGCCGACGGTCAGGGCGAGCAGGGCGGACTTCACGATTCGCATGGCTTCCTCCGGGGCCGCGATGCAGCGACCCGTCGCGAGGGAGGCGTTCGGCGGCAGTGAACCCGGTTCACTCGGGGGCCGGACAGGTGCCGTTCGCATCGGAGCAAGTGTGCGAGATTCCTCGGGAACCAGGCGCACGTCCGGCTGCGGTGCGGCTGCCGCCGTCGCCGTCGCGACGGCGCCGCGGCGCGCTCGCTACGGCTTCGGAGCCGCGGCCGCCGTGCGGGTCGCCACCGTGGTTGCGTGACCTCCGCCGCCTCTCCACCGTGGTCCGCCATGAGCGGACCCGTGGCCATCGTCACCGGAGTCGGACCGGGAACCGGCGTCGCGATCGTGCGGCGTCTCACGGCGGGCGCACATCGCGTCGCGATGCTCGCGCGCGACGGGGAGCGTCTCGCGCGCTTCGCGACCGAGATCGACGGCGCGGACGCCTATCCCTGCGACGTCTGCGATCCGACGCAGCTCGATGCGACCCTGGCGCGGATCCGCAGCGACCTCGGCACGCCGTCGGTGCTGGTGCACAACGCGGTCGGCGGCGCCTTCGGCTCGTTCCTCGACGTCGACCCCACCGTCCTCGAGCACAACTTCCAGGTGAACGTCATGGCGCTGCTGCGCCTCGCGCGCGCGCTCGCGCCGGACATGATCGCCGCCGGCAGCGGCGCGATCGTCGTCACGGGCAACACCTCGGCGCTGCGCGGCAAGGCGTCGTTCGCCGGCTTCGCGCCGACCAAGGCCGCGCAGCGCATCCTCGCGGAATCGATCGCGCGCGAGGTCGGGCCGAAGGGCGTGCACGTCGCCTACGTCGTGATCGACGCGGTGATCGACCTCGAGTGGACGCGGCGCATGTTCGCCGGCAAGCCCGACGACTTCTTCATCCAGCCGGCGGCGATCGCCGACGAGGTCTGGCACGTGCTCCAGCAGCCCCGCTCGGCGTGGTCGTTCCTCGTCGAGATCCGTCCGTCCGGCGAGGTGTGGTGATGATCGATCCGGATTTCGCGCGCCGCTTCGCGCAGGAGTGGATCGAGGCGTGGAACGCGCACGACCTCGAGCGCATCCTCGCGCACTACGCGGACGACTTCGAGATGGCGTCGCCGGTGATCGTGCAGGTCGCGGGCGAGCCGTCGGGCGTGCTGCGCGGCAAGGCCAACGTCGCGGCGTACTGGCGGAAGGCGCTCGCTCTGCGGCCGGATCTGCACTTCACGCTCGAGCGCGTGCTGGTGGGCGCGCAGAGCGTCGCGATCGCGTATCGCGGCCACCGCGGTGCGAGCGTGGAGACGTTTTGGTTCGGCGCGGATGGCAGGGTCGTGCGAGCCGCCGCGCACTACGAGCCATGAGATCGGCGTGCTCGCGCCGCGATGGCCACGACGCGCCGGGCACGCACCGCGAGCCCGCGCGTTTCAGCCGCGCGTGTCGCGCGCGAGTTCGCGCAGGTAGCGGCGCTGCTTCAGGCGGTAGCGCATGCTCGCGTCGAGCTCCTCGAAGAGGCTCCGCCAGCGGCTCTTGACGGGCTGCGGGTCGGGTACCACGTCGTCGAGGACGCGGGTCCAAGCGGCGTCGGGCTCGTAGCCCAGCTCCACCAGCACGTCGAGCATGCGCGGGTGGCGCAGCAACTCGGCCTTGACGCGCGGCAGGTGCCGGTGCCAGCGCGCGTTGCGGTTCGCGTCGAGCGCGCGTACGCCACCCATCGCGATCGCGGCGCGTGTGCTCGGCTGCGCGTGCCGTGCGAAGTCCGAGAACGCGTGCCGGCGCTCGAGGAACGGAAAGCGCGCCTCGATGTCCGCCTGCACGGCATCCGGATCACGCACCAGGCGCTCGTACTCGACCTCGAGGTAGCGCGGGTGTCCCGCGAGCGCGCGCGCGGACGTGATGCAGCGCTCCCAGCGATCGTACGAGATGCGGTAGCGACCCTCGCCGTCGATCTGGCTCGTGATGACGGCGCGCGGGTCGCGGTGCACGCCGATCACGAACAGGTCCGCATCGGCGCGCAGCAGCGGGGCGATGCGCTTCACGTCCATCGGCTTCTTGCTGACGTAGGTCGGAGACGACGGAGGGGCCGGGCGGAAGATCGACAGCTCGTGCTCGTCGTGGCCGACGTCGGCGAAGGACGTCGCGATCAGCTCGGCGAGCAGCGTCGTCCCGCTGCGCGGGCAGCCCACCACGTGCAGCCGGCGCCGCGGTCGGTGCGCGCCGGTGCGGGGGGCGGTCGTGTCGCTGGTCGGCTCGCTCACCTCGGGGGCCGGTCGTACCACGAAATCCCGCGGATTGCCTCGTGTTTCGGGCCTTCCCGACCTTTCGGTCGGTAGTTGCGCGCCGGGTGCGAATTTGGTCTGCTCGACGCGCGCGACCCCGGCCGGGGCGCGTGATTCCCAAACCCGGAACGTGTGAGCAAAGGAGGGCCCGGCATGGGTCGCAAGGTGTACGTCGTCGGCGTCGGCATGACCAAGTTCGAGAAGCCCGGAGCGAAGGCCTGGGACTACCCGGACATGGCGAAGGAGGCAGGCGAGAAGGCGCTCGCGGATGCGGGCATCGCGTACGATCTGATCGAGCAGGCGTGCGTCGGCTACTGCTACGGCGACTCGACCTGCGGCCAGCGCGCGATCTACACGCTCGGCCTCACCGGCATCCCGATCTACAACGTCAACAACAACTGCTCGACCGGATCGACCGCGCTCTACATGGCGAAGCAGTTCATCGAGGGCGGCATCGCCGACTGCGTGCTCGCGCTCGGCTTCGAGAAGATGGAGAAGGGCTCGCTGGGCGTCAAGTTCAACGATCGCACCAACCCCATGGATCAGCAGTTCATGCTGATGAACGAGCTGCGCGGCGTCGGTGCAGCGCCGATCGCGCCGCAGTTCTTCGGCAACGCCGGTCGCGAGCACATGGAGAAGTACGGCACGACGCCCGAGCACTTCGCGAAGATCGGCTACAAGAACCACAAGCACTCGGTGAACAACCCGTACTCGCAGTTCCAGGACGAGTACTCGCTCGAGCAGATCAAGGCGGCGCCGATGGTGTGGGAGCCGCTCACCAAGCTGCAGTGCTGCCCGACCTCGGACGGCGCCGGTGCCGCGATCCTCGCGAGCGAGGAGTTCGTCAAGAAGCACGGTCTCCAGAAGAACGCGGTCGAGATCCTCGGCATGGCGATGACCACCGACTTCAAGACGACCTTCTCCGAGAAGAGCTCGATGAAGCTGGTCGGCTACGACATGACGAAGGCCGCCGCGCGCCGCGTGTACGAGCAGTCGGGTGTCGGTCCGGAGAACGTCGACGTGGTCGAGTTGCACGACTGCTTCTCGGCGAACGAGCTGATCACGTACGAAGCGCTGGGTCTCTGCCCCGAGGGCAAGGCCGGCGAGTTCATCGATTCGGGTGCGAACACCTACGGCGGCAAGGTGGTCGTCAATCCGTCTGGCGGCCTGATCTCGAAGGGCCACCCGCTCGGTGCCACGGGTCTCGCGCAGTGCGCGGAGCTGAACTGGCAGGTGCGCGGGCAGGCGGACAAGCGTCAGGTGAAGGACGCGAAGATCGCGCTGCAGCACAACCTGGGTCTCGGTGGTGCTGCCGTCGTGACGATGTACCGCAAGGCGCAGCTCGGCTGAGCTGGTAGTTGACGCGAGGCGGGCGCGCGGCGGTGTCGCGCGCCCGCCG
>JAIEPK010000594.1 GCA_019749875.1 Candidatus Binatia bacterium
CTCGCGAGCGACGGACGCCGCGTGCCGCCGGTCGACGCGCCGTCGCCGAGCGCGGCACCGACCTGGTACCAGTCGGGCGGCGCGGCGCGGCCGTAGGCGGCAGCGCTGCGCGCTTCCACCACGGCGCGCGGCGTGGTTTGGTCGCCCGGTCGACGCGGCGCTGGTGGGAAGACGTCGACGCACGGGGAGGTGCTGCGATGGACATCCGGATCCACGACGATGCGGCGGCGGTGGCGCGCGCCGGGACGGCCTTCGTGATCGACGCGGCGCGCCGCGCCATCGCCGAGCGCGGCCGCTTCCTCTTCGCGGTGAGCGGCGGCAAGACGCCGTGGGTGATGATGGCCGAGCTCGCGCGCGCGGACGTCGACTGGACGAAGTGGCATCTGTTCCAGGTCGACGAGCGCATCGCGCCCGCTGGTGATCCCGACCGCAACCTGACGCACCTCCAGGAGAGCCTGCTCGCGCACGTCGCGCTGCCCGCGGAGAATGTCCATGCGATGCCGGTCGAAGAGCCTGATTCGACCGCGGCGACGATCCGCTACGGCGAGGATCTCGAGCGTCTCGCGGGCCGTCCGCCGGTGCTCGACCTGATCCATCTCGGCCTCGGGCCCGACGGGCACACGGCGTCGCTGGTGCCCGACGACGCGGTGCTCGGCGTGCGCAACCGTGACGTCGCCATCACCGCCAGCGCGTATCAGGGACGTCACCGCATGACGCTCACGTACCCCGTGCTCGACCGCGCGCGCGAGATCCTGTGGTTGATCGACGGCGCGGCCAAGGCCGACATGCTGCCGCGCGTGCGGAAGGGGGACACCGCGATCCCGGCCGGCCGCGTGCGCAACCCGAACGCGGTCGCGATCGTCGATCGCGAGGCGGCGGCGAAGCTCTGACGCCGCTCGCCCGCGGCGGACGATCGCGGCGGCGGCGCAGCGCGCTGCTGCGCGGCGGCGCTCACTCGTGGCGCAGCAGCGCCTTGATCTCGTCCTGCACGTCGCGCGGCAGCACGCCGAGGGATTCGAGCACCGTGCTCGTGATCGTGCCCGTGAACGGCGCCGGCGGCGCGTAGTCGTCGCACACCGGGAAGCCGCGGTCGCGGCCGACGAGCAAGCCGGTGCCGCCGATCTGCCAGCGGAAGGGCAGGTCGGTCGGGACCATGCCGCGCGCGACCGTGCGGCCGTCGAGGCGGATGGCGATGGGTCCGCCGCCCTCGCGCCGGCGCCGGAAGAGCACCTCGAGGCGACGCGCGCCGGGCGCGAGGGCCTCGTCGGACGCGACGCGCAGCAGGTCGCCGAACAGCGACAGCGCGACCACCGGACGTCCGTCGACGACGTACGTGGCCCAGCCGTTGTGCCAGTCGCCGAGTGCCGCCAGGACGCCGCCGGCGCCGGTTTCCGGTGCTACGAGGTCCACCGTCAAGCGAAAGCCACCGCCCAGCGGCGGCAGCAGCGTCTCGCACACCGGGCCGCCGCCAGGCGTCAGGTCGGCGCGACCACGGGAGCCCCACGGCGACGGCTCGATCGCCACGGCGCGCGTCAAGAATCCGTCCTCGAGCGGCAGCACCTGGTTGCTGCCGGCCTCGGCCCACCACAGATCGATCATGCGCCGCAGGACGTCGGGGTGCTGCGCGCCCAGGTCGGTCGATTCCGCGGGATCGTCGTCGAGGCGGAACAGCGCCCAGTGGTCGTCGTCGAGCTCCGTGCTGCCGGGCACCTGCTCGCGCTCGACGGTGAGCTGGCGTCCGACGTGGTCGGTCGTGACCTTCCAGCCGTCGTGCCACAGCGCGCGGCTGCCCATCATCTCGAAGTACTGCGTGGTGCGCGGGCTCGGTGCCGACGCGTCGTCGAAGGTCGGCTTCAACGACGCACCGTCGATGCGCTGCTGCGGCACGCCGTCGACGACCTTCGGGGCGTCGATGCCCGCCGCATCGAGGATCGTCGGCAGCAGATCGATCGCGTGGCAGAACTGCGTGCGGACTTCGCCGCGCGCGGCGATCCCCTTCGGCCAGTGCGCGACCAGCGGCGTGCGCACGCCGCCGAGCCACGCGAACCGCTTCCACAGACGAAAGGGCGTGTTGCCGGCCCAGGCCCAGCCCCACGCGTAGTGGTTGTACGCGCGGTGTCCGCCGAGCTCGTGCGCGCGCGCGGCGAGCTGTGCCGGGTCGTCGAGCATGTCGTGCGTGAAGCGGTGCTCGTTGTGCGAGCCGCGCGGGCCGCCCTCGGCGCTGGCCCCGTTGTCCGAGATCAGCAGCACCAGCGTGTCGTCGAGGAGCGCGCGGTCGCGGAGGAAGCCGAGCAGGCGCCCGATCTGGTGGTCGGTGTGCGCGAGGAAGCCCGCGTAGACCTCCATCATGCGCGCATAGAGCCGACGCTCGTCCGCCGGCAGCGCGCTCCAGCGCGGGATCCACGGCGGGTGCTCGGGCAGCGGCGCGCCGGCGCGCACGATGCCGAGCTCCTGCTGGCGCGCGAACGTTGCGTCGCGGTACGCCTCCCAGCCTCCGTCGTAGCGGCCGCGAAAGCGCTCGATGAACGAAGCCGGCGCCTGGTGCGGGGCGTGCATCGCGCCAGGCGTAAAGTAGAGAAGAAAGCGCTTGCCGGGCGTCGCCTGCTGCTGGTCCTGGATCAGGCGGATCGCGCGGTCGGCGAGGTCCTCGGTCAGGTGGTAGCCCTCGTCCGGTGTCGCCGGCGGTTCGACGAAGCCGTTGTCCTGCACCAGCTCCGGCGTCCACTGGTTCGTGTCGCCGCCGAGAAAGCCGTAGTAGCGCTCGAAGCCGAGGCCGAGCGGCCAGCGGTCGAACGGTCCCGATGCCGACTGCTCCCAGCGCGGCACCAGGTGCCACTTGCCGACCGCGAAGGTCGAGTAGCCGGTGTCCTTCAGGATGCGCGGCAGCGTCGCGGCCGAGCGCGGGATGCGACCGTTGTAGCCCGGGAAGCCGGTCGGGATGTCCGTCAAGAATCCCATCCCGACCGCGTGGTGGTTGCGGCCGGTGAGGACGCAGGCGCGCGTCGGCGAGCACAGTGCCGTCACGTGGAAGCTCCGGTAGCGGAGCCCGCCGGACGCGAGCGCGTCGATCGACGGCGTGTCGACGTCGCCGCCGAAGCAGCCGAGCTGGGCGAAGCCGAGGTCGTCGAGGACGATGACGACGACGTTCGGTGCGCCGGGCGGCGGCTGCGGCAGGGGATCGAACTCGGGCGTCGATTCGGGGACGGTGCGGCCGATGCGGAGCGTGCGTGCCATCGCGCGAGCCTAGGTCGTGCTCGCCGACACCGTCAAACGAGCGCGCGCGACGTCATGCGCGCCGCGCGCGCCGTCGCCGGCGCACCAGCAGCGTGACCGTCACGAGCAGGACGACGACAAACGTGATCCGCCAGCCGGACGCGCGCAGCTGGCGCTTCAGCGAGTTGATCATGACCTGCCGGTAGGAGTCGTAGCCCTCCGGCATCGGCAGCACGCCCATCTCGCGCTCGTACGCCGCGTAGTCGCGCAGCAGCTCGGCCTTCAGGTCGGGGCGCTCGCTCGACAGGTCCTTGGTCTCGCCGGGATCGAGCGCCAGCTCGTGCAGCTTCCACGTGCCGTCGCCGTACGGCGGGATGTTGCGGACGAGCTTCCAGTCGCCCTTGAAGAGCGCGGAGTTGCCGGAGACCTCGATGCCGACCGGGGTGTCGGGCGGATACGCGCGCGGCACCTGACCGTCCATCACGGGCCGCAGCGTGCGACCCGTCATCTTGACGCCGCCACCGTCGGCGGGAACGCCGGCCAGATCGAGCAGCGTCGGCGTGACGTCGGTGACGAACGACGGGGTCGCGATGCCGGTGCCGGGATTGACGCCCGGGCCGGCGATCACGAACGGCACGCGCAGCCCGCCCTCGGCGGCGTAGAACTTGAAGAGGCGGCCGGGCGACGACGCCGCCTCCGCCCACTCGGGGCCGATGAAGTTCAGGCTGCCGGGTCCGCCGAGGCCGTCGAGCTTCCACGAGTAGCCGTTGAGCGGCATCCAGATGCCCATGCCGCGCGTGTGCACCGGATCGCTCGGCTCGGGGCCGTTGTCCGAGGTGACGACGATGATCGTGTTCTCGAGCTGGCCGGTCTTCGCGAGCCAGTCGACGAAGCGACCGATGTGGTGATCCATCGCCTCGATCATGCCGGCGTAGACCTGCATGCTCTTCGCGTAGATCTTCCGGTCGTCCTCGCTCAGCGTGTCCCAGCGCTTGAGCCGCTCGGGCTCGGGCTCGAACGCCGCACCGGGCGGGATCAGGCCGCGCGCCTTGGCACGCTCGAAGCGCTCGCGCCGCAGCACGTCCCAGCCGGCGTCGAAGCGTCCGGCGTAGTTGTCGATGTACTGCTGCGGCGCCTGGACGGGAATGTGGATCGCCTGGAACGCGACGTAGGCGAAGAAAGGATCCTGCTTCGGACCGTCGGCCTGCAGGTACGAGATCATGCGGTCGACGATCATCTCGGACGAGTAGTACGACTCGGGCATCTTCGCCGGCGCGCCGTCCTCGAACCAGGGCGCGGTCTGGTAGTACGGCATGTACGGCTTGGGTGCCCAGTTGTCGGCGCCCGACGCGTCGAGTGCCAGCGAGCGATCGAAGCCGTGCCCGTTGGGCAGATCGCCGGGCCCGTGGCCGAGGTGCCACTTGCCGCTCATGTAGGTGCGGTAGCCGGCGGCCTTCAGGCGGTCCGCAATGGTCAGCACGCCGGGCTCGAAGCGCAGGCTGTAGCCGGGCTTGCCCGCCTGCTCGGGGGGCAGGACCTCCTCGATGGTCGCGACGCCGGTGCGGTGGTTGTCGATGCCGGTCAGCAGCATGGCGCGCGACGGCGAGCACAGCGGCGAGGTGTGGTGGCTCGTGAACATCGCGCCGCGCTTCGCCAGCGCGTCGATCGTCGGCGTGTGCGCCTCGCCGCCGTAGGTGCCGAGATCCATGAAGGCCGCGTCGTCGATCATGAAGACGACGACGTTCGGGCGCTTGGTGCCGTCGTCGCGCGCGAGCGCGGGCGTCGTCGCCGCGAGCGTGCCGAGCCCCAGCAGGATCAGGGCGACGAGGCACGGGCGGGCGGCGCGGGATCGTGTGGACCGAGAGCAGTGGTACGCGTCGGATGGAAAGTACATGCACTCAGCATGCAAACAGATCGCGGACCGCCTGTCACCCACCCGACGCGCGACGCGGAGTCCGGGTCGCGACCTCCAGGCGTCGTCGCGGGTCGCGGAAGCTCGTCGCGCGTGCGCTCGGCCGGGTCAGCTCAGCGGTACCGCCGGGATGCAGAGCTCGTACTTGCGGCTGGTGTCGAGCTTCTCGGTACCGAACTCGCTGGTCGAGAACAGGCCGAGGAACGTCGGCTCCTTCGAGCCGTCGAGGAGCGGCAAGTTGGTCTTCGCCTGGAAGCAGAGCAGGGCGGCCGTCGGGTTCTTCCGGCCGAGGCCGTTCTCGTCCACCGCGGTGCAGAGCCGGGTCTGCTTGGTCAGCACGAAGCTGGTCGCGTCGGTGAACTGGTTCGCGAGCAGGACGCTCGGCGCCGTGGCGCCACGCGGCAGCGACGGCGTCCCCGAGCTGTGCCGCGCGCGGTAGCACTTGTAGCGATCGACGTCGTGCAGCAACGGGTTCGGCGCCGGCAAGGGTGCGCCGATGCCCTTCGCGGTCGGCACCAGCAGGCGCTCGGCCTTGAGCGTGTCGACCACGAACGCACCGAGCTGGGTCGCAAAGCGCAGACCGATCTGCGGCAGGTGGCGCGGCTCGCCGGAGCTCTCCTTGATGTCGCGCGCGTGCAGGTGTGTCGCCTCGTCGAGCACGCCCTCGGCGTTCTTGTCGGCCGGCGTGCAGAGCGACGTCGTCTTCTTGACGTCGAAGCTCTTGCTCTCGATGTCGTCGGCCAGAGACACGCCGGGCGCGGCCGGCAGGGCCGTGCTGCCCTTGGCGAGCTTGGTGTCGTAGCAGAAAAAGTGATCGTTGACGGTGGCGAACGGCGTCGCCGCTCCGGCCTCGACCGCACCGACGTCGCAGCCCGCTGCCGGGCGCAGCAGGCCGCGCTG
>JAIEPK010000053.1 GCA_019749875.1 Candidatus Binatia bacterium
GGCTCCTGCCGGCGGTGGCCCCTCGCCGGGCTTCAGGCCGCGCGGCGGCGTCGGGGCGAGGCGAAAGTACAGCCAGAAGCCGCCGCCGAGCAGGACCAGGCTGAGCAGCGCGACGATGCCGGCGACCGGCAAGCCGGACGCGGCTCCCGGCCGGCCGCCGAGGGACTGGCCGCAGCCGGTGCAGAAGCGCGCTCCCTGCTCGATGGCGGTGCCGCACTCGGGGCAGAACTTGAATGCCATCAGAGTTTCTTAGAACAGGGTCTTCCGGAATGCACATCGTCGAGGCCTTCGGACCGCGGTCGCAGGGCGAATCCGGGCATGTACTTGACGGTAGCCGCAGGCGGCGCTGGCTGCCGTGGTCGTTGTCGCTGCTGCGCCTGGCGCTCGCGCCGAGCTACGTCATCGCCTTCGAGGTGAGCGCGTGGCTGCCGCTCGTGCTCGCACTGGCGGCGGCGGCGAGCGACTTCGTCGACGGTCGCCTCGCGCGCCGGCTCGGCGCCGCGTCCGGTACGGGTGCGGTGCTCGACGTCGTCGGCGACGGCGTGTTCGTGGTGATCGCGCTGTCGGCGCTCGCCTCGCTGCGCATCGTCACCTGGCTGCTGCCGATCGCGGTGGTGCTCGCGCTCGGCGGCCTTGCGCTCGCATCGCTGCGTGGCCGCGCCGGCTCGCTGGAACCGCCGCGGCGGCGCGGTCCCGCGGACCGCGCCGGACACGCTGCGGGCATCGTCAACTATGGGGCGGTCCTCGCCGGCAGCGCCGCCGTCGCCGGCGTGATCGACGGTGCGTGGATCCTGCCGGCGAGTGTGGCGGTCGCGGCGCTCAATCTGGCGCCGCTGGTGCTGCGCGTCCGCCGGCGCGCTCCCGGCTGAGCATCGCGCCCGTTCAGTCGTCGCCGGGATCACCCGGGACGCCGGCCATCGTCCCCGTCGGCTGCGCCATCGCACCGCGCGCGGTGACCAGGACCAGCACGCCCACTGCGGTCGACACCAACGATCCCGCGATGACGCCCACGCGCACCGACGTCGCGAGCTCGTGCGACTCGAACGCGAGCGAGCCGATGAAGAGGCTCATCGTGAAGCCGATGCCGGCCAGGCAGCCGACGCCGATCATGTGACGCCACGTGCAGCCCTCGGGTAGGCGCGCCACGCCCTGACGCACCGCGAGCGCGATCGCGCCGAGGATGCCGAGCGGCTTGCCGAGCGCCAGCCCGGCTGCGATGCCGAGCGGCAGAGACTCGGTCAGCCGGCGCGGATTGAAGCCGTCGAGCGGGATGCCCGCATTCGCGAACGCGAACAGGGGCAAGATGAAGTACTTGACGTAGGGTTGCAGCGCCTGCTCGAGCTCGTGCACGAAGTCCGAGCCGTCGCGACGGCGGAGCGGGATCATGAAGGCGAGCGCCACGCCGTCGAGCGTCGCGTGCACCCCCGACTTCAGCACGCACACCCACATCACGATGCCGACGAAGACGTAGGGCGCCGTGCGTCCGACGTGCAGGCGGTTCATCAGGAACAGCACGACCAGGCTCACGCCGGTCAGCGCGAGCGACAGTACCGAGAGCTCCGCGGTGTAGAACAGCGCGATGATGACGATCGCGCCGAGATCGTCGAGCGTGGCGAGGGTCAGCAGGAAGACCTTCAGTGCGGGCGGCACCCGGCGTCCGGCGAGCGACAGCGCGCCGAGTGCGAACGCGATGTCGGTCGCGGCCGGGATCGCCCAGCCACGCATCAGCTGCGGGTGGCCGAGGTTCACCAGCGAATAGATGAGCGCCGGTGCCGCCATTCCTCCGACCGCGGCGATCGCGGGCAGCACGATCTGATCGCGCGACGAGAGGTTGCCCTCGAGCACCTCGCGCTTCAGCTCCAGCCCGACGAGGAAGAAGAAGATCGCCATCAGGCCGTCGTTGATCCACAGCAACGCCGGCTTGCTCAGGCCGGTGTCGCCGAACGCGACGGTGAACTTGGTGTCGAGGAAGCCCTCGTACAGCGGTCGCAGGCTCTCCTGGTTGTAGGCCGCGATCGCCACGGCGGCAGCGACGACCAGGACGAGTCCGGCCGTCGTATCGTGACGAAGAATCGCCTGCAGCCTGCTCGGCTCCGAGTGCGCGTGGGTGGTCGTCATGGACCGCCACCCTATCGGCTCCGGCGCCGAGGTAGAAGCGGCGTCGGCGGTCAGCGGAAGAAGAGGAACGTCACCACGATGAACGACGGCACGAGGATCATGCAGGAGTACGCCATGTAGCCGAAGAAGCTCGGCATCTCGATGCCGTTCTCCTCGACGATCGCCTTCACCATGAAGTTCGGGCCGTTGCCGATGTAGCTGTTGGCGCCCATGAACACGGCGCCGCAGCTGATCGCGGCGAGGATGTGATTGGGCACGCCCACCACGTCGGCCGGCAGCCCGAGGCCGCGCGCGGCGGACAGGAACGTCAAGTATGTCGGCGCGTTGTCGAGGAAGCTCGACAGCAGCCCGGTCGCCCAGAAGAATTCCCAGGGCTCGTCCACGCCGAGGCTGGCGCCGTTCTGCTGCAGCACCACCAGCGCGGGAATCATCGTCGCGAAGATGCCGGCGAACAGGATCGCGACCTCGCGGATCGGACCGAGCGAGAACTCGTTGCGGTCGTGCACGCTCTCCGGCGTCGTCTGGTACGACAGCAGCGCCATCGCGAGCATGCCGAGCTCGCGCAGCGGGCGATCGATGAAGATGCACAGCACGACGCCCGCGAGGTAGAGCAGGTTGCGCTTGCCGTCGAGCCGCAGCCGTCCGGCGGTGCGAACCTCGAAGCTCTCGTCCGCGACCGTCTCGCCGCGCGCCATGATCGTGTCGAAGACGAAGAACACCGCCAGCACGATGCAGACGGTCGTGAGCCACTCCGGCACCAGCCGGAACGTCCACGTGAACGGTACGCCCTCGAGGTATCCGAGGAAGAGCGGCGGGTCGCCGAGCGGCGTCAGTGCGCCGCCGATGTTCGACACCAGGAAGATGAAGAAGATGAACACGTGGCTGATCTTGTGTCGGTGCTTGTTGGCGCGGATCAGGGGCCGGATCAGCAGCATGCTCGCGCCCGTGGTGCCGATCGCGTTCGCGATGAAGGCTCCGGTCGCGAGGTAGAGCGTGTTGCCGAGCGGCGACGCGGTGATGCCGCCCTCCACCACGACGCCGCTGGTCACCACGAACAGCGACCCCAGCAGGATGATGAACGACACGTAGTCGAGCGCGGTCTCGCTCAGCCGGTGCGGGTCGACGTAGGTGAAGTATGCGACCACGGGCGCTGCGAGCACGAGGCACACCAGCGGGTAGCGCCGGTGCCAGAAATGCGCCGCGAACAGCGGCAAGATCGCGATCGAGAGCAGCAGGGCCGCGAACGGCAGGACCCAGAGCGGCGAGAGCACAGGATCGGCGCCGTGCATCGGCGAGAGCAGAGGATCGGCAGCAGCGTGCATTCTATTCGGCTTCCGTTCGCGGCGGGACGACCAGGACGGGGCATCCCGTGTGGTGGACGACCTTCTCGGTGACGCTGCCGAACAGCAGATCCTCGAGCCGGCTCGTGCCGTGCGTGCCCATGACGATGAGGTCGATCTGCTCGCGCCGCGCGACCTCGCGAATCTTGAGCGGCGGATCGCCGACCTCGAGCAGCGCGCGGATTTTGGCGCTACTCCCCGCGAAGCGCTCGGTGACGTACGCGTCGAGCTTCGCCCGGTCCTCGGCAAGCGCGGAGTCGGACCGCTCGTCGGCGAGACCGAGCGCCCCATAGTGCAGATGGCTCGAGTGGACGTGCAGCACGACGACCTCCGCGCCGAAGGTCTTCGCGTGCAGGATCGCCCACGCCAGCGCGTGGTCGGCGGTCTCGGAGTAGTCGGTGGGGATCAGAATTCGAGCAACCGTTGGTGAAATCGGCGGCATCGGCTCGTACCTCCCTTTCGCGGGATCAGCCTTCAACCAGAAGTTGCACCGGCAGCAAATCCCGCGCCGCCGGCGCCGGGGTCACGCGCGTACGGCGGGGGCCTCGTCGGTCGCGGGCTTGAGCTCCCAGATCTCGCGTCCGGCGCGCGGCAGGAACGCGACCCCGATCGCGGCGTTCATCAGCAGGAACGTCAAGTGCGCGACCAGGCTGTACGTCTCGAGGGCTTCCTTCGGCGCGTAGCCGCCGATCGTGGCGAAGAAGTAGCTCCACAGCAGCGGTGCGTGCATCTTACCCGCCGTGATCGGCACGGCCGAGCCGAGGAAGATCAGCGGCAGGCTCGCGAGCAAGGCGTCGAGCGGGACGTGCATCCCGAACAGCTGCAGCGCATACCAGTGCGTCAGGATGGCGAGCGCGAGCGCGACGCTCTTGATGGCCAGGATCACGCCGTAGTCGGCGAGCCGCGCGCGTCCGAACGTCCCGAGAACCCGCGGCACGGGACGCGCGAGGCCGAGTGCCGGTGCGCCGTTGAAGTAGAGCAGCCACGCGAGCAGCAGCGCGTAGGCGATCGCATACGCGGTCGCGATGCCCGGCAATCCGGGTGCGCCGAGCGCCACGCCGAGCGACGAGTAGACGACCAGCTGGTAGATCTCGACGAAGGCGAGAAACAGGAACGTTCCGGCGATCGACAGCAGCGGGATGTTCTCGCGGCGGTGCAGCCAGAGCGCGAGGCCGCCTTGCCCGACGTTCGAGTTCACCAGGGCCAGCACGTAGGTCACGGCGCGCACCGGCATCACGTCACGGTAGCGGACGGGCGCGTGGAACCGCCGCACGACGGTGGTCACCGCGAGCGAGTCGAGCAGGAAGTACGCGATCGAGTACGGCAGCATGAGGGCGAGGTACGCCCACCACCGCGCGTGGGCGAGCGTGTCGCCGATCGCCGCGAGATTTCGCGTCCGACGGAAGTACTCGACGATGAGGAGCGTCAAGATCCACGGCAGGGCGAGCTTCGCCCAGCGTGCCAGCGGACTGCCGCTCCGGGCGCCGGTGTGGCTCATGCCGCCACGGCGCGCCGTCGCGTTGCGTACATCAGGTAGAGCAGCCCGACGCCGTTGTACACGGCCTCGCGCACGCGGCGCAGCAGCCACAGCGCGAGCCCGGCAGACTCGTCGAGCCCGAGCATGCCGAAGATCGCCACGCCGCCCGCCTCGCGGACTCCGAGCGCACCCGGGATCAGCGCGCTGCCGAGCGACAGCGGCTGCGAGATCGCCTCGATGATGAACGCGTCACGCCACGAGATCGGGTACTGCAGCAGGTCGGCGAAGACCTTCACCTCCACCGTACCGAGCAGCCAGCCGAGGAAGTGCAGCCCGGTGGTGATCGCGAAGTCCGTGCCGCGCGTCCGGTAGTAGCCGCCGAGCTCGCGATCGATCTCGGGAGCCACCGAGGCGAAGCGCTGGAAACGCGCGCCGCGCAGCCCGAAGCGCTCGCCGACGCGCGACAGCTTGACGAACAGCCCACGCTGCTGCCAGCGCACGAGCAGTGCCACGAAGATGGCGCCGCCCGCACACAGCGCGATGAACAGCACGTCCCCGTCGTGCACGATGTCGAAGCGCTCGAGCGTCAGCATGATGCCGAGCAGCACGAAGACGATCTGCCCGACGGTGAGCGCCGTCTTCGCGACCACCACCGACACGGTGCTGCTCGCGGTGGTGATGCCGCGCTTCACCAGCAGCATCGCCTTGACCGGCTCGCCGCCGAGATACGCCGTCGGGGTGAGCGTGTTCACCGACTCGCCGGCCAGGCGAATCATGATCAGGCTGAGCAGCGGCGGCCGGCGTACGCCGTTCCGCGGCAGCGTGAACGAGTACGCCCAACCGTCGATGATCGCGATCAGGCCGTAGGGCCACAGCAGCAGCGGTGCACGCCAGCCGAGCGCCAGGAACCGGGCCAGCAGATCCTGCGTGTTGACCTCGTAGAGCAGCACGCCCAGCGTGGCGAAGCCGAGCAGCAGCAGGAGCGGGCGCGTGCGACTGCGCTTCGACGGTGCAGCGGCCGGCTCTTCCGCTGCGTCCACGTGGCGCTTGGACACGTCGACCGCGTCCACATGCGGGTCGGGCGCCCGTTCCACGTGAGGATCGGGC
>JAIEPK010000279.1 GCA_019749875.1 Candidatus Binatia bacterium
GCGCGCACGCTGCACCGCCTGCTCTGGTGGCGCCGCGGAGCGCGCACGCGCAGGTCGTCACGCGTGCGCCTGCCGTACGCGGCCCTGTTCGCGCTTCTGGTCGCGAGCCGCGCCGGCGCCGACGTTTCCGACGACGTCTGGCAGCCCTCGGAGCTGGTCAGCGCGGGACGCGCCTCGTTCACGTGCGCGATCGACGACGAAGGCGCCGCCCGGTGCTGGGGCCTCGCCGGCGCCGGACAGACCTCGCCGTCCGGCGACGAGCTGCTGCAGATCGCCGCCGGCGGTGCGCACGCCTGCGGTCTGAGGGGCGACGGCAGCGTGGTGTGCTGGGGCGACGCGCGCCAGGGCAAGCTCACGCCGCCCGCGGCCGCGTTCCGGCAGATCAGCGCCGGCTCCGATCACACGTGCGGCATCCGCGCCGACGGCAGCCTCGCCTGCTGGGGAGCCAACGCGTTCGGCCAGCTCGACGCGCCGTCGGGTGCGTTCGTGCAGGTCGACGCGGGGGCGGATCAGAGCTGCGCGCTGCGCGCCGACGGAACGCTCTCGTGCTGGGGACGCAAGAGCACCTCGACCCAGCTGACACCGCCCGCCGGGACGTTCACACAGCTCAGCTCCGGCTCCTTCAGCAGCTGCGCGATCCGCGGCGACGGCGCGCTCGCGTGCTGGGGCGACGACACGCAGGGCGAATCGACGCCGCCCGCCGGTCGCTTCCGCCGCGTGAGCGTCGGCGAAGCCTATGCTTGCGCGATCCGCAGCGACGGCGGCGTGGTGTGCTGGGGAGCGAACTGGCTCGGGCAGTCGAACGCGCCGGCGGGCACGTTCGTCGAAGTGAGCGCGAGCGTCGACCACACCTGCGCGGTGCGCGTCGACGGAACGATCGTCTGCTGGGGCGACGACACGTACGACCAGAGCAGCCCGCCGGCGATCGTCGTCGGCGAGCGGCAGCTCGCCGTCGGCGCGGAGCACGCGTGCGAGGTCCGGATCGGCGGCGGCGCCGGCTGCTGGGGCGACGATACGCTCGGCGGCGCGACGCCACCGGCAGGCTCGTTCCTGCAGGTCAGCGCCGGCACGTCGCACTCGTGCGGCGTGCGCGGCGACGGCAGCCTCGCCTGCTGGGGCGACGACGAGTACGGCAAGGCGACGCCGCCCGAGGGCAGGTTCGTCGCGACCAGCGCCGGCATCGATCACACCTGCGCGCTGCGCGACGACGGCACGGTCGTGTGCTGGGGCGACGACGCCGTCGGCCAGAGCGACGCCCCGGCCGGAGCATTCCGCCACCTGAGCGTCGGGCACGCGACGAGCTGTGCGGTGCGCGCCGACGGAACGGTCGCCTGCTGGGGCGACGATTCCTCCGGTCAAGCAACACCAGCGGGCGGCACGTTCGTGCACGTGAGCCCCGGACGGGTCGAGAGCTGCGGTGTGCGTGTCGACGGAACGGTCGCCTGCTGGGGCGACGTCGCGACGGCAGGCTCGCCCCCCGCGGGCGCGACCTTCCGACAGGTGAGCGTCGGCCAGCAGCACGCGTGCGGCGTGCGCAGCGACGGTACGATCTCCTGCTGGGGCGCGAACGGCGCGGGGCAGCGCGACGCGCCCGAGGGGCCGTTCGCGCACGTCGGCAGCGGCTTTGCATCGAGCTGCGGCGTCCGCGACGACCGCTCGGTGGTGTGCTGGGGCAGCAGTCGCGCCGGTCAAGCGCCGCGCGTGACCATCGCTCCGCCGGCGTTGCCCGACGGCGTGCTGCGGACGGCGTACCGTCAAGCGGTCACTCTGGGCGCGGACGCGTACACGCCGCCGTCGCCCCGCTTCCGGGTGACCGCCGGTGGGATCCCCGGCCTCGCTTTCGGCGCGGACGGCGTGCTCGCCGGCACGCCGAGCACGCGCGGCACCTTCACGCTGTCGGTCGCGGGGCGCGATGCGAACGGCTTCGGCGCGCTGCACGGCTGGACGATCGCCGTCACCGGCGACCCGACGCCGCCCGTCGTCGTCCCCGGGCTCGTCGGCACGCTCGGACGGAGCGGCTGGTACACGTCGAACGTGCTGCTGACGTGGGCCGTGAGCGATCCCGACTCGCCGGTGTCCGTCCAGGTCGGCTGCGGCGCGCAGAGCGTCGCACAGGACACGGTGGGCGCCATCTTCACCTGTCGAGCGACGAGTGCCGGCGGCACCACCACGCAGAGCGTGACCATCAAGCGGGATGCGACGCCGCCGCTGCTCGCCCCCGTGGTGTCGCCCAACCCCGTACCGGTGAACGGCGTCGCGACCGCGAGCGCGAACGCCAGCGATCCGACCTCGGGGCTCGTGTCCACTTCGTGCACGCCGGTGGTGACGTCGAGCGCGGGCAGCTTCGCCGTGGCATGCACGGCGTTCGACCAGGCCGGCAACGTCGCGACCGGCGGCGCGGACTACGTGGTCGGCGACGTCGCGGTCGGCTCGATCCGCTTCGTCGCGCCCGATCCCGGCAGCTCGTACGCGCGCGGCAGCGCGTTCAAGGTCAAGCTCCGCGTCCTCGACGCGGCCGGCCGCCCGCTGTCGGCCGCGGCGGCCAAGGCGCTGGCGGCGTCCTGCCGCGTCAAGGTCGGCATCGACACCGCGAGCGCGTGTGCGCGCTACAACGTCGACCGGAAGCTCTTCAAGCTGAAGCTCCGCGTCAAGCAAGCGACCACGGTCGGCGCGCACGCCGTCGTGGCGGAGGTGGTGGGACCGGAGGGTGCCATGCGCAACCGGGCGACGGCAGCGATCGTCGTCCGCTAGTGTCCCGTCTGCGAGCGGCGTCCCGACCACACCAGGACGGGACGCCGCTCGCGTGCCGGCGCACGAGCGGCGCTAGCGCGCCCGCGCGCGGCTCGCCGCGGGCAGCAGGCCCTCCGCACCGACGAGCACGTACCCGACCTGGTCCCACAGGTCGCAGTGGTGGTCCGGATCGACGATGCTCGAGATCGGCGTATCGAGCACCACGTAGCTGCTCGACGGAGCGAAGTCCGGCCAGTGCGGGCGCGGGCCCACCGTCGCGTTCGGGTCGCCCGCGCGCGCGAAGGCGCCCCAGTAGTCGGCGATCGCCTGCGAGACCGCTTCCTCCCGCGGCGTGAACGACTGCAGGATCTCGGTCGCGCTGTCGAACACGTACGGCAGCTCGGCGCCGTGGCAGACCTTGTCGGCGCACTGCGGGACCTTCGGCGGGTAGAGGTCCCACAGGTTGAAGCTCGTCGTGAGCTGGCTGAAGAAGTAGCCGTACGTCGGACCGCCGCCGCCCGACGCCATCGCGCGCGACGCGCAGAAGAAGAGGTAGTCCGACACCAGCTGCGAGACGACGGGCGCGTTGTCGGTGTCGTTCGGTGGGTAGGCGGCGAGGATCGGCGCGAGATCGGTCTTGGCGAAGAACTTCGCGATCAGCTCCGTGTACACCGGCGTCGTGAGCGGCAGGGCGTCGAGCGACTCGAGCAGCGGGTAGAGGAACAGCGTGCCCTCGTCGCGGTTGGTGCCGAAGACCGTCGGCAGCGGAAAGCCGTTGCTCGACCCGGCGAGCACGGGCTGCTCGACGACCAGAGCACCGTCGAGCGTCGGCGCCCAGACGAGGAAGCCGCTGAAGCCCTGCAGCAGCCCCTCGTCGGTGATCGTCGGATCGTTCTCCGCGTCGGCGATGGTCTGCGCGGGCAGCGCACGCATGCACTCGAGTCCGCCCTGCTCACAGCCGACGACCTTCGCGAGCGCGGCCCCGAACTCCGCCGCGACCGCGGGCGACTTGTACGGCAGGCCGACGGGATTGCTCTCCATCAGCGCCGCGGAGAACAGCCCCTTGCTGCTCGGGATCGACAGCATGTGCAGCCCCGCGGACATCGCACCCGCGCTCTCGCCGAACAGCGTCACACGGCTCGGATCGCCGCCGAAGGCCGTCGCGTTGTCCTGCACCCAGCGCAGCGCGAGCTGCTGATCGAGGAGACCGTAGTTGCCCGACAGCCCGCCGTAGCCGGCGAGGAAGCCGATCGCGCCGAGCCGATAGTTGACGGTGATCAGGAGCACGTCCTGGCTCGCGGCGAGGTACGCGCCATCGTAGAGCGGGATGCTGCCCGAGCCGTCCTCGAAGCCGCCGCCGTGCACGAACACCATCACCGGCAGCCGCGCGTCCGCGCGCGTGCCGGCGGGACGCCACAGGTTGAGCGACAGGCAGTCCTCGCTCGGTGGCGGCGACGGGTAGGTCGGGACCGGCTGCGGACAGATGTCGCCGAACTCGAGCATGGCGCGCACGCCGGTCCATGCGGCCTTCGGCACCGGCGCCTGCCAGCGATTCGCACCCGCGGTGTCCTCGCCGTAGGGGATGCCGCGGAAGACGTCGACCGTGCGGCCCGCCGACGCGACCTGCGCACCGCACACCTCGCCTGCGGACGTGGCCACGGGTCCGACGGTGCAGCCCGCCGGCAGCCCGCGGCTCGCATCACCGCACCCCCAGGCCGCGATCAGCAGCAGCGTCAAGACGCTTCCCGGTACGAGCCCACGTACGTGCATCCGTCCGTCCTCCCGAGCTCGCCCTTCGGTACCGCGTCCGAGCTCGCCGGACGGCGACTTACCACAGTCCGCCCGCACCGACCGCGCGCTTCACGACGCTCGGCACACCGAGGTCGCAGCGCGTTCGATGCAACCGATGCAGGTCCCGCGTCTGCGTCCCGCGCCGCCTCCGTGCTACATCGACGCACATGGAGCGCATCGGCGTGCGACAGCTGCAGCAGAACGCGGCCTCGACCCTGCGACGGGTGCGTCGCGGCGAGCGGATCGAGATCACCGATCGGGGGCGCCCGGTCGCCGTTCTGGCACCCGTCGACCCGACCGATGCTCGCGCCGCCCTCGAGTCGGCCGGTCGGCTGACGCGCGCGGAGGAGAATCTGCTCGCGCTGCCGGCGCCGCTCCGCGTCCGAGCCGGGGTGGAGAAGCCCTCTCGCCGACTGCAACGGCTGCACGCCACCGAGCGCTGAGCGGTGCTCTACCTGGACTCGTCCGCGCTCGTGAACCTGGCCGTGATGGAGACCGGCTCCCTGGCACTGCGCGCGTACGTGCGCAGTGACGCGGATCGCGTCTCCTGCACCCTCATCCGCACGGAGGTTCTGCGCGCCGTCCGACCCTCCGGCCCGGCCGCGGTCGCTGCCGCACGCCGCGTCCTGCGCGGGATCGATGTCATCCGCCTCGACGATGCGCTGCTCGACGCCGCCGGAATGCTGGAGCCCGTCGGCCTCCGGTCGCTCGATGCGATCCACCTCGCGGCGGCACAGCTCGTGGCCCCGGAGCTGCGGGCGATCGTCACCTACGATCGACACATGGTGGAAGCGGCGACCGCTCTCGGCTTCGTCACCGTCGCGCCCGCATGACCGCCCGCATCACAGGATGAAGTGGTCGCCCGCCGCGCGCACGGTGACGTCGCCGATCGACACGCCCCACGGCTGATCGATCGCGTGCACGATCGCGTCGGCGATGAACTCCGGCGCGAGGCTCGGATACGCGATCGAGCTCGGGTCGAGCTTGTCGGCGGGGAACTTCCCTTCCGCGATCTGGCCGAACATCTCCATGAAGTCGCCCATGTTCTGCGCGACGATGCCGACCGCCGCCGCTTGATTGACGACCGTGCCGGCGAGGCCGGTGGTCGGCACGCCGGTCGGCTTGACGATCGTGACCTTGATCTTGCCGCGCGCCTCGACGCGCAGCGACTCGGAGAGGAAGTTCACCGCGGCCTTGGTGGCACCGTAAACGGCCGCACCGACGACGGGGAAGTTGCCGTAGATCGACGACAGGTTGATCACGTGGCCGCGGCCCTGTGCGATCATCTGGTCGTAGACCGCGACCATGCCGTTGAGCACGCCCTTCATGTTGACGTCGATGCAGCGGTGCCAGGCGTCGAGCGCCTGCGCGTGATCGGAGAAGAACGCGAGCGGCATGATGCCGGCGTTGTTGACCATGACGTCGATCGCGCCGAACGCATCGACCGCGCCGCGCGCGAGGGCACGCACGTCGGCGATGCTCGCGACGTCGGTGCGGAACGCGCGCGCCTCGCCGCCGCTCGCACGGATCGCCGC
>JAIEPK010000551.1 GCA_019749875.1 Candidatus Binatia bacterium
CCCCCTCGTCGAGCGGCGTCGGTGGCGGCTCGCCCGCGTTGAACGGGATCGCGCTCGGCGCGAGCACCGGCCAGCCGCCCGCTTGCGGTGCGAGCTGCGCGCCGCCCTGCCACGGCACGTCGCAGCTCGCCTTCCGTCCCGCGTGCGCGAGCTGGATGCCGGCGACGGCCCCCTGCCCGCGCACGAAGCGGGCGATCCGCGCGAGCGGCTCGACGTGCTGCTCGCCCCAGATGCCGAGGTCGCCCGGCGTGATCCGTCCCTCGGGCGTGACCGCCGTCGCCTCGACGATCACCAGCGCCGCACCGCCGACGGCTCTGCTGCCGAGGTGCACCAGGTGCCAGTCGGAGGCGAGGCCGTCCTGGGCGACGTACTGGCACATCGGGGACATGACGATGCGGTTGCGGAAGGTCACGCCGCGGATGGTCAGCGGGGTGAGGAGGTCGATCTCGGGGACCTCGCGGTCGTGGTCGGTGCCGGAGGGGCAGCCGTGGCCGGGTGCGTGCGGCGCTACGCCGTGAGTCGTGTCAGTGGGAGATCGTTCCATTTGCGAGGCCTCCGTCGAGATCGTGCTGGCGAGTCGGGCATCAGACGGTCGGAATCGTGCCGCCGTCGATCACGTACTCGCTGCCGTGGATCGAGGCCGCCCTGTCCGATGCCAGGAACGCGACCAGCTCGGCGACTTCATCGGGCGACGCCGGGCGACCGATCGGAATTCCGCCGAGGGCGTCCATCAGACGCTGGCGCGCCGTGGCCGTGTCCGTGCCCGCCTGCGACGCAAGGCGCTCGACCATCGCGGCCGCGGCCTCCGTCTCGGTGTAGCCCGGCGCCACGCTGACCACGCGGATGCCGCGCGGCCCGAGCTCCTTGGACAGGCCCTTGCTGTAGTTGGTCAGCGCCGCCTTCGCCGCGGCATACGCGAGCGTGCTCTCGTGCAACGGCAGCGCGCGCTGTGTCGACGAGACGTGGATGACGACCCCCGAGCCGCGCGCGATCATGCCGGGCAACAGGCCGCGGTCGAGGCGCACGGCCGGCATGAGGTTCAAGTCGAGCGCGTTCTTCCAGTCGTCGTCCGACAGAGCCAGCACGCCGCCGCCCGGCGCCGACGATCCGCCGACGTTGTGAACGAGGACGTCGACACCACCCAGGCGCTCGAGCACGTCCGCGACCACGCTCCGCGCTCCGTCCTCCGTGCTCAGGTCCGCTTCGACCAATCCTTCGACGTGCACCGTGTCCGGTGCGCGCCGGGCCGTGGTCAGGACCGTCGCGCCGCCGCGGCGGAAGCGCCGGACGATCGCCTCGCCGATGCCGCGCGTACCGCCCGTCACCACGACGCGCTTGCCTGTGAATTCCTGGTCGCTCATCGATCGCGGCCTCCGGCTGAGGTGCGACGATGCGGGGCCACCACACCCGATGCAACGGGGCGCCGGAGAGCGGCGCGATCATCCTGATCCGCGCGGTGGTGCCGGCGCCTACGCGAGGTGAGCTGGCCGTAGCCGGTGAAGGTCGACGCATCCAGAGGCTGCGTTGGCGCTTCGATGAGCACTTCTGCTCCGGATCGGCGCGCACATCGACGGGCCGGGCCCTCAGGACGAGCCGATTCCGACAGGCGCCCGACGCGGCCGATGAACGGCGCGGCATGGCCAGATCACAGCCAGCTGATCCGTCCCGGCCCGTTCCATCGTATCGTCAAGCGTCGTCACCACCAGCTGGAAACTTGCGAGGCGATGCGAGCAAGTCGCGGATCGCTTGGTAACCGTCCTCACTCCAGAACTCGTCTTCACCGACCACATGGCCACCGGAGCTTCGAACCAGCTCCGCAGCTTCCCGGGTGAAGCGGGTCGCCACCACAAGAAGCGTCTCACCGGGCGTGAGGGACAGTCGTCGAAGCGCACGCCTCACGTCGCCAACTCGTGCGACGCCTTGCGGGAAGACCACCACCATGTAGGGCTCTCGAAGCTTCGACGCGCCGACAAGTACGGCGCCGAGTCCACTCGGGATAATCGTGTCGAGACGCGACCGCGGCACATTTCGATGAAAGGTGGCACCCATTCTGATCAGCGACGCCTAGCTTGCTTCCGCTCGGTTGAACTCGATCGCTTCGCCCAGGGAAAAGCGCAGCGACTCCACGAGCTCCTCTCGCGTTCGCTCCTGGCAGTTGACACCGGGAACCTCCTCGATCCACCCGATCCACCATTCGCCGTCATGCTTGACGACCGCCGTGTATGCCGGCTGCATCGCGCCCTCCTTCATGGGGTACCAGCTGGTGGCGCCGGCGATCCGGAGATGGTGAAGACCGAGTCCAGCGGCGGGCACGGCGGCGCCGAAGACGAGAGACGTGTCGCGATCGAGAACTCCTCGGAGTCCGAGCCGGTAGCGTTCCGTGCGCCGGTCAGGCGGCGTCATTGGCGCCACCGGCGCCGCTCGCGATGCCGACGGCCGAGGCGAGTGACGGCCTTTCGTGTTCCGGCCGAGTCGATCACCAACGGCCTGGTGGTTGAGCGGCGGCGCGCAGCGCGTACCGCTGCAACCTGCAGTCAGGCCGGGACCTCGACGTAGGTCGAGTAAGAACCCGGGGTCGGCACGGATTCGCCATGCTGCCGAAGGCCCTCGATGTGAAACGCGATCGCCTCTCGCATTTCATTCTCGACTTCCTCGCGCGTCCTTCCGGTGGCCACGCAACCTTCGAGATCAGGTGAGTACGCCGAATATCCCGTCGCCGTCTGTTCCACGATGACCAGGTACCGCATCGCTCACTCCTTCTTCAGGCCCGCTTGCTTCAAGATGCTCCCGAGCGTCCCAGGCGCCAAGTCGTCTCCCGGCTTGCCGGGAATTGTCACGAGGCCCCGCTTGGTCGGATGACCGTACTGTCGAGACGACCGCGCGTCCGGAGCAACCTCCAGCCATCTCGTTCGAGCAACTCGAGGGCATCGCGAACCTTCATCATCCGCAGAGCCTCCGCGGAACGGCCAGGATGCGCGACATGACGGCTCCGCCTTGAGGTGAGTGTCTCACGACCGCTGGCCCCGATTCACGAGATGCGCGCCGAAAAGCACGGCGACCCGGACCCGACAAGGATGACGCCCAGGCGCTGGAACATCCCGCGGTCAGCGAGATTGTGAAATGCGCTGAGGTCTCGCTCCGGGTTGATGCCGTATCCGACCGGGGAGCAAAGGCCACCGATGAGAATCGCGACGATCCCGATCGCTCGCAGCGCCTCGCGCACGGTGCTCAGCCCATCCCTCGTCTAACGCCGGCGTTCAGTCGCGCCGCCTTGGCGACGACGGCAGCAACGCCTCACTTAGCCGAGCAACTGGTCGTACTCGGCGTGGGTCCCGATCCAGAACCAGACCAGACCGTCGGGCGCTTCGACGGCAAGCGCTCGATGATGCGCACCCAGACGGGCCGACCAGAAGCGACCAACCTTCTTGACGCGAAGCGATGGATGCCGCGGATCTCGCTTCAGGTGAGAGAACGCCTGATCCGCGAGCTCGCGCACCGCCGCAGGCAGCTTTCGATAGAGGCCCCAGAAGGCGGGAGTCGCGTGATGGGTCAAAGCGGCGTGGTCTTGCGAGCCGCATGGTCCGCGAGAGCCTCGTCGGCGAGCGCGTCGAGTCGGCCCGCCCGAATGTCCTGCTCCACCTGGCCATTCCACGCGGCCCAGTCGAACTCCGAGAACCACTTGCGAAACTCGGCAAGCTCCTTGTCCGAGAGGGCCTTCACGTCGTTCTCGATCTGCTCGACCTTACCCATGCTCCTCTCCTACCAGATCGCCCCGCCCGCTGGCGACGATCATTGCTCCCGCCGGCTGACGCTCATGCCCGCGCTGCGCTGCCCCGGGGTGCCACGTCAGATGTCGATGGCCGCGGCTCCGACGCGACGCCGCAGCCAGCGCCAGTGTGCGACGAACAGGCCGAGCGCCAGACCAACAGGAGCGTGCTGGTGACCAAGGACGGCTTGCCTCGAACCGATTCTCCGCGACTCGGTCAACGCTCAGCATCAGCGGCGGAGCGCAGCGCCGCCCGCTGCATGCTGCTGTTGGGCGACCGTAGATCGCCGCTGGAATCCGCAGGAAACCAGAAATGTCCGAAGCGGCGCCATGAGCCAGCCCCTTTTCGCAGAACGCTACCGCGGCTTCGCGTACTTCGAAGGCGCGGCGAGAAGTCTCAGTCGCCTTTCACGTCGACTCCCAGGTGCACCTCACCGGGACTTAGCGACATCGATCCCGTGAGAAATACGATTTGCCCAGGAGATTGGCGCCCCAAATCCGTGAGGTGTCGCGAGGTCCGGCTGAGCTTCTCACTCACTGCCTTACTCGGCACCCGCCAGCCTTTCAATTTTAATATATATTCCGCAATGCCGATAACTTCAAACGTCCCGAATAGAAACTCCGTACCAATCTCAATGATACGCGACGGCATCGTCAGTTCGAGTTGCTTAACGATCGCGGCCGCTCGATTCGCGGCCTGCGCGCCAACTAAGTCGTGATCAAATTCGAGCGGTTGCTCGCGCGCGCCGATGGCCAATCTTACGCGGGTTACGTTCTGCGCCCAGCAGACCGCTCGCTCTTGGATGTCAGAGCACTGGAAGGCGGCATTTAGGATCATGGACGCCAGCCACCGCGCGGTCTGTGGAACCGCAGCCTCACCCGATGCTGTTCCTGTCGGGAGGATCGCTCGACGAAATGGGTGAAAGGCATACTGAGTGCCTTCGCGACACCTTACTTCGTGATTCACTACGCCCCGAAGTAGCGCGGAAGCACAATACCCCTTGACAACCTCTTCCGGGGCCGCAGCTACCCCCCCGGCAATCCATTGGTTCACATACGTTAGGTTCTGCGCATCCGCGAGCAGCCGCTGGGCGGCTTCCAACGAAGGCAGATCCAAGATCAGCCGCAGCGCCCCGACCATCGACGCATCGATCAAGCCGCCGAAGCGCTGCCGGTGTTCACCCCATGCATGCTTCACCGACCACTCCATCCAGCAAGGATAGCTAGGATCGGCCTGCATCGTCGCCAGCGACTGCCTAACGTCACTAATGTTTGACCTTACCCAGTCGCTAGTAGTCTGTACGCACTCGTCGTAGATGTCGGACTTCGTCGGTTGAGCTCGCACGGCGCCAAGTTCTCTCAGCGCGTACTCGACCGCGGACTTCCCCTCGTAGGTTCCAGCCTGAATGCGCAGCCCGCGATGAAACCATAGACCCAGCGTCGTCATAGCCAGCGAGTAGCGCTCCCACTCCGTCATCTCGACTGGCGACCTATAGAACGCTGACACGGCGCCGTGAAGGAGTGCAGAATCCATAAAGGCTTCGGGAGCCGGCCCGCCGCTCGGAATGTCTACACTCATGATCGTCTCCAAGTAGCCCGACGCGTCGGCGATAAGCATCGGGCGCCGAAGGTGACCGCCAGCTTCATCGGCTTGTTGGACAGCGTCATCGCGCCTTCTTCCAAAGGCCGGAGAACAAGAACTTCCCCAGTGCCCTAAGATCGACGCCCACCCCAGCGAGGTTCGGTTGAAGAATGAGCGCGTCAGTCAGAGCGCCGCGCTCTCCTTTGGCTAGGACGTGATGAACGTCGAAGTCTGGGAGTTGCCTCTTCTCGCGGATATCTGTGACGATGCGCTCGATGACAGCGGTGACGTCAGTCTCCGTCCTGCAAACGCTCCGCAGCGGTATCAAGACCATGCGATCACTGAAAAGTCCGCCCTTGTGACGCGTAGACCGTCGAGGGAAGTCGTTCTGCTCGGCGAACCGATGCGGGTGACAGGTAGTTACGAGGATTGCGGGGAGGATTTCCTCGCCGGGCTGACCGTTGATCTGATGCCAAGAGAACACCTCGTTCGTGAACTCTTCACCGTCGAATCCGGTGACTACGACGGCGCGGTGCCGCGACGCGATGTCCGCGAGCCGGTCGAAGTTGCCTCGCAGACCACGGCTGAGCGGCTCGTCCCAGCCGTAGTCGAGCAGGTAGACGAAGTAGTCGCGGTCTGTGTCGCTGGGAAGGCGAGCTAGCGAGTGCACCTTGAGACCCAAGTCACCTCCTTCTCGACGCTGCCCAACAAGAAAGGGTTTTTCCGTCGTCCGGCGTCAAGCGCACGCTGCGTACTGCTCGAGCGACCACGCCGGACGGCGGA
>JAIEPK010000643.1 GCA_019749875.1 Candidatus Binatia bacterium
TCTGTACCGCCGCGCGCGAGGCCGGTCTCGACGTCGCCGGGGCGCGCCTGCGCTCCGGCGGCGAGCCGCTCACCGAGGCGCGCTCCGCCGCCATCGCGAGCGTCGGCGCGGTCGCGCTCGCGCGCTACTCGATGGCGGAGGTCGGCGTGATGGGCGTCGCCTGTGCGCGTCCGTGCGCCCCTGACGAGGTGCACCTCGCGTCGGACAAGCTCGCCTTCGTGGCGCACGAGCGTCGCGTCGGCGCGGGTGACCGCACGGTGCGGGCGCTATGCTTGACGACGCTCCTGCCGGCGACGCCGAAGCTCCTGATCAACGCCGAGATCGACGACTACGGCGTGCTCGACCGGCGCCGCTGCGGCTGCCCGCTCGAGGCGCTCGGGCTGGATCAGCACCTGCACACGATCCGCAGCTACGACAAGCTCACCAGCGAGGGCATGAGCTTCGTCGGCGCCGACCTGCTGCGTCTCATCGAGGACGTCCTGCCGGCGCGCTTCGGCGGCGATCCGACGTGCTGGCAGATCGTCGAGGAGGAGCGCTCCGGGCTGCCGGCGGTGGAGCTGCGCGTCCATCCGGACGTCGGGCCGATCGACGAGCGGGCGGTCGTCGCGGTGGCACTCGAGCACCTGGGCGGCATCTCCGCGGCGCACCGCATGATGGCCGAGGCGTGGCGGCAAGCCGGCACGCTGCGCGTGGTGCGGGAGGCGCCGATCGTCACCGCAGCGGCGAAGATCCTGCCGCTGCACGTGCGCGCGGCGCCCCGGTGACGGATCGGCGCGAGCCGTCGGTGCGGCTTCCGTGCCCGGCTCGCCGTGCACGGCGTGGCTTCGGCGACGCGCTCGTGAAGCCGCTCGCCGCCGTGTTCGTGACCCGTGGTGTCGGGGAGTTCGCGTGGTAAGAAAACTGAACCAACCGAGTCGAGGGAGAAGGGGCCGTTCCGCCATGGCGAAAGACACGCTGACGATCACCGACAACCGCACCGGCAAGCAGTACGAGATCGCGATCGAGAGCGGCGCGATCCGTACCGACGACCTGCGGCAGATCAAGACGTCGGAAGATGATCCCGGCATCATGGGCTACGATCCTTCGTTCGGGAACACGGCGTCCTGCAGGAGCCGCATCACCTACATCGACGGCGACAAGGGCATCCTCCGCTACCGCGGCTACGACATCGCCGAGCTCGCCGAGAAGAGCACCTACCTCGAGACGGCGTACCTGATCGTCAAGGGCGAGCTGCCCGACAAGCATCACCTGTCGATGTGGCAGCACAACATCACCATCCACACGATGGTGCACGAGAACATCAAGAAGCTCATGGAGGGCTTCCGGCACGACGCGCACCCGATGGGCATGCTGGTCGGGACGATCGGCGCGCTGTCGACGTTCTACCCGGAGGCGAAGGGCATCGACTCGCTCGAGTCGCGCCGCCTGCAGACGCGCCGCCTGATCGGCAAGGTGCCGACGCTCGCCGCCTACGCGTACCGCCACAGCAAAGGGCTGCCGTACGTCTACCCGGACAACGAGCTCAGCTACACCGGCAACTTCCTGCAGATGATGTTCCGCATGACGGAGCGTCACTACAAGCCGGATCCGGTGCTCGAGCGCGCGCTCGACGTGCTGTTCATCCTGCACGCCGACCACGAGCAGAACTGCTCGGCGAATGCGGTGCGCTCGGTCGGCAGCTCGCACGTCGATCCGTACTCGGCGGTCGCGGCGGGCGTCGCGGCGCTCTACGGCCCGCTGCACGGCGGCGCCAACGAGGCCGTGATCCGCATGCTCCAGGAGATCGGCTCGGTCGACAAGGTCCCCGAGGCGATCAAGAAGTTCAAGGCCGGCGACGGCCGCCTGATGGGCTTCGGCCACCGCATCTACAAGAACTACGACCCGCGCGGGAAGATCATCAAGAAGCTCGCCTACGAGGTCTTCGAGGCGACCGGCAAGAACCCGCTGATCGACATCGCCCTCGAGCTCGAGCGCATCGCCCTCGAGGACGAGTACTTCGTCAAGCGCAAGCTCTACCCGAACGTCGACTTCTACTCGGGCATCATCTACCAGGCGATGGGCTTCCCGGTGAACACGTTCCCGGTGCTGTTCGCGATCCCGCGCACGTCCGGCTGGATGGCGCAGTGGGCGGAGATGGTCCGCGATCCGGAGCAGCGCATCAGCCGGCCGCGGCAGCTCTACATCGGCGAGGCGGAGCGCAAGTACGAGCCGATCGAGACCCGCAAGGCCCCGCTGACCCGCGAGGACGCGGTCGACGCTACGATTTGAGCGCGGGGGCACGGCGATTCCACGAGGGGGCACGCGCCCCCTCGCCCCGCTGGGCGAAGCCCAGCGGGGCCCCGCTCCCCGCGCTCGCTTCGCTCGGCGCTCGCCGTTGGCTCGCGTGCACGATTTGGTGCCGATGCGGACGCGGCGCTTGACGCGACCCACGCCCCACTTCCCGCGCTCCCTTCGGTCGGCCGCTCGGCTTCGCCTTCGCGGAGGGGGCGGTGCCGGCCGGGATGTCGCTGGGCGCAGTCACCGCGCTCGCGCCGCTCGTCGCGGGGGCCGTGATTCCTCTGCGCGGGCGTTTCGGGATAAGGTCGCAGGGATGCCGTGGTTCCGTGCGTTGGTCGTGGCGGTGGTGGCGCTCGCGAGCGTGGTGGAGCATGCGCTCGCGGACGATGCGGTGCTGGAGTTCGCGCGCGAGGGGCAGGTGGTCGCGCGGCTCGACCGCAAGGCGCTCGAGCGGGGTTGCGGGGTCGCGACGATCTCGCTCGACGATCCGTACTACGGGCGGCGCATGTCGTACGTCGCGTGTCCGCTGCTGAAGGTCCTCGAGATGGGCTTCGGCGAGACGCCGCAGCAGCTCGCCGCGCACGACTATCTGCTGCGTGCGCGCGACGGCTACGTGAAGCCGGCGACCGGGACGCGGCTCGTCGAGCCGGGCGGACAGCTCGCGCTCGCCGACGCGGAGCGCGAGCGCTCCGGGCTCGCCGGCTGGGCGCCGATCGACCGCAAGCAGATCGATCCGGCGCCGTTCTACGTCGTCTGGACCAAGCCCGAGCAGCAGGACACCAACCTCTACCCGTGGCCGTACCAGCTCGTGCGCATCGAGATCGGCTCGATCGCGGCCGAGTATCCGGACATCGTGCCGCGCACGGCGGCCAAGGACTCCGCCGCCTGGCGCGGCTACGACATCTTCAAGACCGAGTGCGTCGCCTGCCACGCGATCAATGGCCAGGGCGGCAAGGTCGGTCCGGACCTGAACGTCCCGCAGAGCATCGTCGAGTACCGGCCGGAAGAGCAGATCAAGGCGTACGTGCGCGATCCCGAGACGTTCCGCCACACGAGCATGCCGGCGCACCAGCACTTGACGCCGGCGCAGCTCGACGAGCTGATCGCCTACTTCCGCGTCATGAGCACGCTCAAGCACGATCCCGGACGTCTGCGTTGAGCGCGAGCCACGGCGAGCTGCCGGCACGCCATGCGGTCGCGGGCCAGATGCTGCATCGCGGCGTCGTGCCGCTGGACACGACGCACGGACCGTTCGCGGCGCACGTGCTGCAGAACGTCGCCAGCGGCAGCTTCGCGATCGCGCTGGCGCGCGGCGACCTGCGCGGGGCGATGCCGCTGCTGGCGCGCATCCACTCGTCGTGCGTCACCAGCGAGACCTTCGGCGGCTGCGACTGCGACTGCGTCGAGCAGCTCGATCTGGCGCTCGCGCACATCGCCGACGAGGATCGCGGCGTCGTCTTCTACTTGATGCAGGAGGGCCGGGGCGCGGGCTTCGCGGCCAAGGCGCGCGATCGCATGCTGGTGCAGGCGAGCCGCAATCGCTTGACGACCTTCGAGGCCTACGAGCGCATGGGGCTGGGGCACGATCAGCGGCGTTACGACGAGGTCGGCCACGCGTGCGCGCTGCTCGGCGTCGCGGCGCCGCTGGTGCTGCTCACCAACAATCCCGACAAGCTGACGGCGCTCTCGGACCTCGGCATCGCAGTCGCCGGCAGCGCGCGGCTGCGCCAGCCGGCGTCGCCCTACAACCAGCACTACCTCGCTGCGAAGTCGCGCTCCGGTCATGCGCTGGGCGACGCGGCCGACGGCCCGGGGGCGGCCGAGCTGCCCGAGCCGGTGACCGACTTCGCTCCCTACGCGCTGCCGGACGCGCCACGCTTCGTCCACCTCGCGCGCTACCTGCTGCCGGTGCGCCTGCGCGGCGAGCCCGCCCCGAGCGGTCCGTACTGGTTTCGCGTGCACGCGTACTTCGACCTCACCGACGGTCGCGAGCGCGTGGTGCTCGCGTACGGTCCGCCCGACGCGCCGTCGCCGCTGGTACGCGTGCAGCACGAGTCGCTGCTCGAGCGCTTTCCGCGTGCGACCGGCGCCGTCCACAAGCCGCTGTGGCACGAGACCGTGCGGCGCATGGTCGAGCACGGCGCCGGCTACACGGCCTTCGTACCGATCGCGGGCTTCGATCCGCAGCTGCGCGAGCCGGTCGTCGACGACGACGCGTCGGCGGCGCTGCTCGCGCACCATCTGCGCGGCCGGACGGCCCACGTCCTGCCGGACGCGGCGCTCGCCGGGTCGAGCGGCGACGGCGACGATGCCGTGACGGCGGGCGCGACGAAGATCCTGACGAACGGCAGCGCTGCGGCGGCGACAGTCGCGAACGGCGACGTTGCGGCGGCGACAGCCGTGAGCGGCGACGCCGTGGCGACGGGGCTGACGAGCGGCGATGGTGCCGCGACGATGCGCGCGCTGCGTCTTCTCGGCGTCGTGGTGGAGGCGGCCGCTCCTCTGCGCCGGCCCGGCGTCGGCGCGCCGCGCGGTGACGCTTGACGCAGCCGGACGAGCGCTGGCGCGAAGGACACCGGCTGCTCGTCGAGCGCCTCGCCGCGACGCCGGATCTCGTCCGTGCGACGCTCGCCGCGCCGCCGCCCGTCCTGGCGTGGCGCCCGGGGCGTGTCCGACGCGTGCTCGCGACCGGCGTCGGCGCGTCGGCGGCGCATGCGCGTCTGCTCGTCACGCTGCTCGAGGACGCGGGCCTCGGCGCGCGCTTCCTGCCGCTGTCGGCATTCGCGACGTCGCCCGGCGCCGACGCCGCCGCGGACGCGCTGGTGGTGTTCTCGCAGGGGCTGTCGCCGAACGCGCGCCTCGCGCTGGCGCACGTCGAGCGCTTCGCCGCGGTGACCGTCGTGACCGCGGTGCCGGCGGCGGACGAAGCACCAGCTTCCGTGCGGCGTGACGAGCCGCCGTCCGGTGCCCTGCGCGCGCGGCAGGACGTGCTCCGCGAGCTCACGGCGCGTGGCGTGGGCGTGTACCGCGTCCCCGCCGCCGAGGAGTACGGCACGTTGCTGCGCGTGTGCGGGCCGCAGGTCGGCGTCGCCGCGGCAGTGGTGCTCGCGCGAGCCGTCGTCGCCGCGGCCGGACGGACGCCGGCGGGGCTGCTCGCCGCCGACGCGGTGTCGCCCGACGACGTGCGCGGGCGGCTGCGCTTGCTGCTCCGTGATGCCGAGCAGGCGCAGGACGGGCTCGACGCCGATACGCTCGCGAGCGTCCGCGCCCTGCTCGCGTCCGGCACCTACGCCGACCTGCTCGGCAACGTGCAGGCGACGCTGCAGGAGGGGCTGCTCGTGCCCGCGCCGGCGGCGTGCGAGCTGCTCGGCTTCGCGCATGGTCCGTACCAGGGGATCGTCGCGTGCGACGCGACGCTGCTGGCACTGGCGCGCGATGCACCGGGCGAGGCGGATCTGCTGGCGCGCATCGAGCACATGCTCGTCCCCGGGCGACACCGTCTGGTGCAGCTGCGGGCGACGTTGCCCGGCGCGCTCGCGCTGCTCGAGCACCAGACGCTGGTCGCGGCCCGCGTCGTCCGTGCGATCGCCGAGAGGCGCATCGATCAGGTGGACTTTCCCGGCCGCGGCACGGACCGCGCGCTCTACGACGTCGATCGGCCGGCGATGCTCGACGAGTCGCCGTCCGATGCGACGACGTCCGCTCCGGCCGCGGCGCGGCTCGCGGAGCTGACCTGGCCCGACGTCGCGGCGCTCCGCGCGAGCGGCTGCGACACGGCGATCCTGCCGCTCGGCTCGACCGAGCAGCACGGCCCACACCTGCCGTTCGCGACCGATACGCTGATCGCCGACGCCGTCGCGGCACGCGTCGCGG
>JAIEPK010000562.1 GCA_019749875.1 Candidatus Binatia bacterium
GCGATCCTCGGGCGGCTCGGGCCCGGCCCCGCCGTGCACCACGATCGCGGTCGTCGCATCGTCGCTCATGCGCCGGATTCTACGCGAACGCCTGCCGGGTGCGACGGCTCCGGCGGCGGCGTCTCGCGGCGTCGCCGCCGTGTGACGGCGCGGCGGATCGCCGCGCGGGGATCGTGCGAGCGCGGTCGCGGTGTACTAGCGTCCGCGGCATGTCGAACTCGCCGAGCGAGAGTGCCGTCGAACGCTACAAGCGCCGCCGCGCCGAGCGTCTGGCGGGTCCGCCGCAGTGGCTGGATCCCGCGCCGCCGGTCGACGAGGACACGCTGTGGCGCGGGCTCACGCGCGCGGGTGAGATCCGCGTCCTGGTCGCGCGCACGCGCGCGCTGGTAGCCGAGAGCGCGCGGCGTCTCGGCGCCAGCGACGACGCGACGCGCATCCTCGGCGAGCTGCTGACCGCGTGCCACCTCGCGCGCTCGACGCTGAACCCGTCGGCGCAGCTGCAGATGCTGCTGCGCAACCCCGGCAGCGCCGGACGTCTGGTCGCCGACGTCTGGGCGGGTGAGGCCGGTGCGCGGGCGGCGATCGCGAACCCGCAGGCCGTCGCCGCTCGCGACGGCATCCTGCTCGACAACGGGCTGCTCGAGGTGTCGCGCATCGCGCGCGACGGCGCGCCGTACCGCTCGTCGCTGCTCTACGAGTCGGCGGGGATCGAGGCGGCGGTCACCGAGTACCTGGTGCGCAGCGAGCAGATCGTGGCGCTGGTCCACCTCGAGGTCGAGGTCGAGAACGGCGTGGTCGGGACGTCCTGCGGCTACCTCGTGCAGCTCACGCCGGAGGGCACGCGCGCGCAGCTCGACCAGATCCTCGAGCGCGTCGAGAGCATGCCGTCGCTCGCGAGCGGCATGACCGCCGACGATCCCGACGGTCGCGCGTGGACGGCGCAGCTGCTCGACGGCTTCCTCTGGGATCAGGTCGCACGCGAGCGGCCGCACTTCGCCTGCCGCTGCTCGCGCGGTCGCCTGATCGCGGCGCTGGCGGCGCTGCCGCGCGCCGATCTGCAGGAGCTGGTCGACTCGGGGGAGCCCACCGAGTCGGTGTGCGAGTACTGCAACACGACGTACACGCTGAGCGTGCCCGAGCTGCAGGTGCTGCTGGCCCCGCAGCAGTGATTCCCGCGAGGGCGCTGCCCCTCTCCTCCACGCGGCGAAGCCGCGCGGAGCCTCCTCACCCCGCTGGCTCACGCTCGGCCACGCGCTGCGCGCGCGGAAAATGGCTCAGTCGACCGGCGCCTTCGCGGTGACGCCGATCGCGTTCGCCAGCGCGCGCTGGATGATGCCGACGCGCTCGACCTGACCGCGCGCCGCGAAGCGCTCGTAGAAGCCTTCCTCGCGGAAGTCGGGGATCATCGCCCGCCACGGCTCGATCAGGTTCTCGAACGCGCGCTGCCGGTCCATCGCCTCGTAGGTGCGCAGACCGCGCGTGCCCTTCAGGTAGTCGCCGAGCACGCGCAGCAGAGCCATCAGGGTGACGTCGTTGGTGACGCGGTAGCGCGGGCTGTCCCAGGCGTCGCCGAAGATCTTCCTCGCGGCGCGCAGGTAGTCGCGCACCACCTCGTAGAGATCCTTCGGCCGGGGCGAGTCGCCGAAGACCCTCGGGTTGCGCTCGGCGAGGCGGCGCAGCTCGCGGAACAAGCTCGCCTGGCGGATCCAGCGCTCGGTGCGCTTGTGGCGGCCGAGCATGTCGACCTTGCGCACCAGCGGCGAGTCGCGCTCGGTGTAGCAGAGGAAGACCGCCTTGGCGGCCGCCTTGTCGACCGGCGTCGCGCGCTGCAGGCGCTCGTAGAGGTCGATCAGGTGCGAGCGGTTGAGGCGCGTCGGGGTCGAGTTGATGATGACGAACATCTCGACCGCGAAGTCCTGCTGCGACTTGTCGAACACGACGCAGGGCACGTCGATCTTCTCGAGCGCGGCCGGGTCCTTCCGGCCGAGCACCTCGAGACCGGCGAGCCGGTGCTGGCCGTCGATGATCAGGAAGGGGTTGCGCGGGTCGTGCAGGTTGCCCATCAGCTCGGATCCCGACGCCGGGTCGAACGTCAGCTTCTCGTCGGTGTAGAGCAGCACCGCGCCCGGGATCAGCGGCTGGCCCTTCGGATCGCCGTAGAACTCGACGATCTGCTGGACCTTGCGCGCGTAGGGACGGCGCTGGAAGAAGCCGCTGCCGCTCTGCACCTTGCGGAAGAAGGCGCCGACCAGCTCGTCGCCCGACGGCTCGGCCTCCTCCTCGCCGGGGTGCGACTTGCCGGAGAACTGGACCTTGCGCAGCAGGTCGGAGGCCTTGTAGGCCGCGAGATAGAAGACGCTTTCCTTCTGCCGCATCCGGATCGCCAGCATGTGCACCTCCTGGGGGTGCTGCCGCCCTTATCGCGAATCGGTGCGGGCCTCCAGTTTTGCGAGGGGGAATCGACACGGTCTTCTGCGGAGCGGTCGCGAATCGACGCGCGCCCTCCGTTGTGCCAAGCAAAGACCGATGGCCGGCCGCGAACGGCGGCCGGGGAGGACCCGACGAATGGCGCGCTACGCGTACGACCGCCTGTCCGCCCTCGACAACTCGTTCCTGATGTTCGAGGACGGCTGCAGCCACATGCACGTCGCCTCGACGGCGACCTTCGACGCCGGTCCGCTGGCGACCCCCGACGGTGGGCTCGACATCGAGCGCATCCGCGAGTTCATCGCCGGGCGGCTGCACCGCATCCCGCGGTACCGGCAGAAGCTCGCCTGGGTGCCGGTCGAGAATCAGCCGGTGTGGGTCGACGACGAGCGCTTCAACCTCGCGTACCACGTGCGCCACACGAGCCTGCCGAAGCCCGGTGACGACCGGCAGCTGAAGCGGCTGTCGGCGCGCATCGCCTCGCAGCAGCTCGACCGCGGCAAGCCGCTCTGGGAGGTCTGGTTCGTCGAGGGGCTCGAGGGCAACCGCTTCGCGATGATCTCCAAGGTCCACCACTGCATGGTGGACGGCGTGTCCGGCGTCGACCTGCTGGAAGTCTTGCTCGACGTCCGGCCGGACGCGCCGCGCGAGGAGGCGCCGCTCTACATCCCCCGCGGCGTGCCGAGCGCCTACGAGCTGCTGCGCGACGAGATCCTCGATCGCGTGACCGCTCCGCTCCAGGTGCTGGGGCGCGTGCTGCGCGATCCGCGCGGTGTGGTCGAGGACGTGGTCGAGAGCGTCAAGGCGCTCGGCGAGACCGTCTTCGAGGGCATGAAGCTGCCGTCGGAGACGCCCGTCAATCAGGAGATCGGACCGTACCGGCGCTTCGACTGGGTGACCTTCGACGTCGAGCAGGTGAAGGAGGTCAAGAACGCGCTCGGCGGCTCGCTCAACGACGTCGTGCTCGCGACCGTCGCCGGGGCGATGCGCCGCTTTCTCGCGCGTCGGCGCGTCGACCCGGGCGCGCTGACGTTCCGCGTGATGGTGCCGGTCAGCGTGCGCTCGACGTCCGAGCGCGGCACGCTCGGCAACAAGGTCGCAGCATGGATGGCCGATCTGCCGATCGGCGAGCCCGATGCGACGCGGCGCTATGCCCGGGTCTGCGAGACCACGTCGCGGCTCAAGCACTCGAAGCAGGCGATGGGCGCGGAGATCCTGACCCGCGTGACCGACTGGACGCCGTCGACGCTGCTGGCGCTCGGCGCACGCCTCGCGCACCGCGGGCTGCCCTTCAACCTGGTCGTGACCAACGTGCCGGGACCGCAGGTGCCGCTCTACCTGCTCGGCGCGCGCATGCAGGAGATCTATCCGCTGGTGCCGCTGTTCGCGCGCCTCGGCCTGGGCATCGCGCTGTTCAGCTACGCGGGCCGTCTGCACTGGGGCTTCAACGCCGACTGGGACGTGGTGCCCGACCTGCACGACGTGGTGCGCGTGCTCGAGGAGTCGTTCGCCGAGCTGCACGCGGCGGCCCTCGCCGCGCGCGGCGGGCAGCGCCCGGGCGAGCGTCGTGCGGTGATGCGCGACCCGGTGCCGCTGCAGGTGGCGCGCGGGCCGGCGTGAGGATCAGCCGGCGAGGGCGAGGTCGACGCTCCGCTCCTCGCCGGCGCCGAGGCTCGGGGTCGTGCGGGTTCGGCCGGGGTGGTGCGGTGCCTTGGCCGTGACCCGGTAGGTTCCGGACGGCAGCCACTCGGCACGGAAACGCCCGTCGGCGCCGGTGCGGAAGGTGAGCGACACGTGTGGGCCGCGCACGCTCACGTCGGCGCCCGCGATCGGCCGTCCGCTCGCGTCGACGACGCTGCCGCGGATCATCGCGTCGCCCGGGTGTCGCGCCGGCGTCGTCGCGACGCCGTCCAGCGGCACGAACTGATCCAGGCTGCCCGCGGATACCCAGACCACGAGGCCGCGCGCCCCGATCGGTGACGACAGGCCCGCCACGGTCACCCCGCGGATGACGTACTGCCCCGCCGGGACCGCCTCGAACAGGAAGTCGCCGCGCTCCGAGGTGAGCACGCGCAGGCGGATACGGTGGCCCGCGTCGCTGCGGCCGCGCAGCTCGACGGTCTCGCCGGCGAGGGCAGCCCCGTTCTCGTCGCGGATGTGCCCGGCGACGTCCACCATCGCGCGACCGTCCGCGCCGTGCGCCTGCCATGCGGCGACGTCGGCGCGGAATTCCTCGAGCAGATCCGGGTGGAGTGCTGCCACGTCGGTCTGCTCGTAGGGATCGACGTCGATCGCGTACAGCTCTTCGCGTCCGTCCGCGGCCGTCAAGTAACGCCACCGCGGCGTACGCACCCAGAAGCCGTTGTTTCGTGGCGTGGGCATGTGGAAGCTGCCCACGATGCGGTCCCGACCCGCCGGGGCACCCGTCTCGAGCGCGCGGCGCAGGCTTCTGCCGTCGCCGTCCTCGAGTGCGTCCGCCCGGGCGTAGTCGAGCAGCGTCGGGGCGATGTCGCGTGTCGGCACCAGATCGGTGCGGGTCACGCCGGCCGGGACGTGCCCCGGCCAGCTCACGACGATCGGCTGGCGGAAGCCCATCTCGTACAGCGTTCCCTTGCCTTGACCCGTGCCGGCGATCGGTTGCTCTGCACCCATGCCGTTGTCGGACACGAAGACGATCAGCGTATCGTCACGCAGCCCGCGCGTCTCGAGCTCCGCGAGCAGCCTGCCGACGAAGGCGTCGAGCCAGCTGATGTTCGCGTAGTAGCCGGCCACGATGTCGGGGAGTCCCAGGGCGAGGTAGGGCGCCCAGAGCGAAAGCGGCGCGTCGAGCGGCCAGTGCGGCAGCTCGGGCGCGATCCACAGGAAGAACGGGGCGCCGCCGGTGTCGTCGAGAAACGACTGCAGCGGTGCGAGGACGCTGCCGTCGCTCCATCCGGCCCGACCGAAGTCTTCGCCGACGCTGTCGAACAGCGACGGTGGCGACGTCGCGAGGCCGTGCGTGAAGCCGGCCTGGGCGTAGGTGCCTTCCCAGAGCTTGCCGCCCTCCCATGCGAGGTAGCCCTGCCGGGCGAGCTCGCGCGGCACGGTGCGGTAGTAGCGGACCTCCGAGTGCACCGGCAGCGGCGAGCGCACGGGCGCAAGCAAGGCCCGCTGCCGGTCCCATTGCTCGGTGTGGATTCCGGCCAGCAGGGTGCGCATCGCCGGCGCGCACAGGCTCGAGGGACTCTGCGCGTTGACGAACGTGGTGCCGCTCGCCGCCAGCGCATCGAGGTTCGGCGTGTGCACGACCGGATCGCCCATGAACCCCGTGTACGGCCAGCCCAGGTCATCGCCGATCAGCAGCACGATGTTCGGCCGCCGCTCGGCAGCGAGCGCCGGCGTGGCGGCGGACGTCGCCCACAGCAGCAGCAGCAGGGAAGCTAGGATGAAGAGGAGTCGTGGCATCGGGTCGGCAGAGTGGCCGCAGCAGGGCGAATGGATGTCGGGGGCCGCCACCATCCCCCGTGCGGTCGCCGCGGTCAAGTACGCTTCGTCCCGTCACGGGGGCCGCCGAGCGCGACGCTCGTGACGCCGTGGCTGGCCGCGATCGCTCGCGTCGCGGCGCGGACGTGCGACCCCGCAGCCGTGATCGAGTACGGGCCGGCCGGCAGGTGCTCGGCCCGAAAGCGGCCGTCCGGCCCCGTGCGGACCACGACCAGCGCCGCGCGCGCGTCCGCGGCGCCGCGCAG
>JAIEPK010000322.1 GCA_019749875.1 Candidatus Binatia bacterium
AGCTCGCGCGCGCGAGGCCGCCGATGAGCGGCGCGGTCGTCACCGGCGTCGCGGCGCTCGGTGCGACGGCGTGCGCCGTCGCCTGGTACCGTCGCGAGCTCGGCCTGCGCCGCACGCACGCGATGGCGGGCGGCCTGCACGCGGACCGGACGGTGCCCCATCGCGCGGCGTTCGAGCTGTACCACAACGACTTCTCGCTGTGCTCGAAGAAGATCCGCATGTGCCTCGCCGAGCTCGGCATCGAGCACGCGTCGCACCACGTCGATCTCATCGAGACCGGCAGCTACGAGACGCTGAGCCGCCATTTCCTCGCCGTCAATCCAGCCGCGCTCGTACCGGTGCTCGTGCACGACGGACACCCCGTCTACGAGTCGCACGACATCCTGCTCTACGCGGCGCGACACTCGGCGACACCCGACGCGCTCGTTCCATCCGACGAGCCGACCCGTACGCTGATGCAGCAGTGGATCGACCGCTCGTCGCTCACCGGCGACGACCCGACGCAGGCGCTCGCCGCGTCCGCCGGCAACTGCGTGCCCGGCCTCACCGTGCCGCTCTTCGCCGCGATGATCCGCGACATCCCGACGCACCGGATCGTCGAGGGGCTGCTGTTCCACCGGCTGAAGCAGCGGCCGGTCGTGTTCCTGGTGCTGAAGGCGGCGGGTCTCGCGCGCGTGGCGTCACTGCCGCCGGTGCGGAAGACCGTGGTCGCGAGCCGGCGTCAGATGTCGCTGCACCTGGATGCGCTCGCAGCCCAGCTCGAAGCGAGCGGAGGGCCGTGGATCACCGGCGCGCAGCTCACGCTCGCCGACGTGAGCTGGGCGGTGATCCTGGAACGTCTGCGCGAGGCGGACTGGGTCGCGGAGCTGGTCGCGCCGCGGCCGGCGGTGTCCGCGTACTGGAAGCGGCTGCGCGCGCGGCCGAGCTACGTCGCGGCGATGGACGAGCACCGGCATCCGCTGGTGCGGCGCGGGACGGAGCGCATCGTCGCGGAGAAGGCGCGCAGAGGGTCACTCGCGGAGCTGTACGCGGCGGAGCGCTGAGATGTCCGGGGCCGGGGCCCAGCGGAGCCTCCCTTCCTGGGGTCTCACATCTGGACGACGTATCGATCGAACCGTCAAGAGCAATCGAGGCGGGGCCCAGTGTTCGTCGGGAAGGCCCAGCTCGGTGGTTCCTTGCCTGCGACCTCATGTGGCGGTCGCCATCGGCGGCCGTTGCTCACCGCAGGTACATAGCCTGCTTGAGCAGCTCAACTGCCGCGTCGACTGCGCGATCGACGTCCGGGTTTGCCAACCCCCTGAGCTGCTCTTGCGAGACCCGCCTACCCCCGAACATCGGCCGCTGTCTGATCATCCGTTTCCATGCGTTTTTCGCAACACCCCCCGTCGCAGCGATGGGCACGATCGGTACACCGCCGGCACGTGCAAGATCTACTTCCTGGGCTGTCCCCTCCCGTCCGCCGATCACGACGAGAGCGCGCGCCTCTCGGACCAGTGCCGATCGGAGTTCATCGTAGTTGTTGCCCAGAAATTTGACGGTTCCTAAGCGCTCGCGCAGTCGTACAGGCTCTCTCGAAACCGTTCGCCAGAACAGTGTAAAGACCTCCGGCCGATAGCGGCCGCGCTCACGTGCCGCCGCGGCTGCCGCATACGATACGGCTCGTCCGGCGGTGGAAGAGCCCGACATGATCTCGATCTGTGCCGCTTCGAGTGCCCGCCCTAACCGTTGACATGCGGCATCCCAAAGAATGTCGGGATAGCTGCCCGAGACGAACACCCGCGGTGGGCGCGCCACGACGAGCAGTCTCCTGAGGAGGCCTTCGATTTCGTCAAAGGCTCGAATCGGTACGACGCCGACACCGACGCGCTGCAGCTCCTGCACCTGGTACTCGAAGACGCGCAAGCTTGTCTTGCGGCGGGGGGCACGAATCACCGCAAAGTGCTGACGGGCTCGACCCTGAAATCTCACTCGCGCGACACGAAAGATCTGCTCGATGTTCGGATCGGTGAAGCCGAACCCGAGAAACAAAATGGACATCGACGAGAATGTCGACAGCAAATGCGCCCACATACGCGGCCACTCGTTTTCGTAGCGCTCATACGAGTCGCGCGTGAGTACAATCCGACGAAGATCAAGCCGACCAGCGTGCAATGATCCATGCATCTTGAAGACCGTTTTCGAGCCGGTGGGGCGATCGGACGCGAGATCGTCGTCCTTAGACCGAACGTCGGCGTCCGACATCGCGTCCTCAAGGTATGTGTCGTAGTTCGTGGTCCAAAACTCAGCCGCTGGGAGAGCCGCGACCAGTCGATGCAGCTCGGAGGGGCCGGTACCTTGTTTCAGAGACGCCTCGATCATTTTCGTGAGCCGCCGCTTGCCGTCCCGGGCATTGTTCACGAAGTACTGCGCGAGCAGGGGAGCGTCCGGGAATCCGTGAGGCAGCCCAAGTTCCTTGCGAGGCTCTTCGAGCAATTCGCTCCAAAGTGGAATGCCCGAGTTACGCGAGATCCCAGCACCGCAGAAGATGGCGCCCTGACTCGCGGTCAGGTACTTCCCAAACTCGGCTATGCACGATTCCAGAGCATTATTGTGAGTCGCCATCGCTTACCCTCGTTTTCGCGACGCGATCTTAGTGGGGCGGACGAGCATATTGCGTACTTGAGATCGCGCGGTGTTGGGAAGCCTTGCGAGGTCGCGATCGCGCAAGCGCCTCCGGCAGCACGCTAGGGCTCACCTCTGCGATGAAAGTCACCCCCGCACCGACTCCGCCATCCGCGCCACCGTCGCCGCATACTCCCGCACCGTCCGCGCGATGATGTCCGCGACCGGCTCGACGCTCTCGATCCGCCCCGCGACCTCGCCCGACAGCGCGACCCCGGCCCCGACGTTGCCCTTGAAGTAGACCTCCGGCTGTCCCGCGACGAGCTCCATCATCGGGTTGCCCTCGCCGCGCTCGAGCCGCGTCGTGCGCTCGGTGCGCAGCGCACGCAGCGCGGGGCCGCGCTCCTGGCGCAGGAACACGGTGCCGGTCTCCTCCGCCGCGACGATCGCGTCCTTCCAGCCCTGGCCGACGGGCGACTCGGCGGCCGACACCATGCGCGTGCCCATCTGCACGCCCTCCGCGCCGAGCGCGAACGCGGCCGCCATCGACACGCCGTCGCAGATGCCGCCGGCGGCGATGATCGGCACGTCGACCTTGGAGCGCACGAGCGGCAGCAGCACCATGCTCGAGACCGGACTGGGGTTCTTGAAGCCGCCGCCCTCGCCACCCTCGACCACGAGGCCGTCGACGCCGGCGTCGACCGCCTTCAGCGCCGCGCGCAGGGTCGGCACGACGTGGAACACCGTCAAGCCGGCGGCCTTGAGCTGCTTGGTGAACTTGGTCGGATCGCCGGCGGACGTGGTGACGAAGCGCACGCCCTGCGCGATCACGAAGTCGACGATGCCGGGATCGCGCACGAACGCCTGCGCGATGTTGACGCCGAACGGCCGGTCCGTCAGCTCGCGCATCTTCTGGATCTCGCCGCGGATCGCGTCGAGCTCGCCGGACGACGTCTCGATGATGCCGAGCGCGCCCGCGCGCGACACGGCCGATGCGAGCTGCGCGCGCGCGATCCAGCCCATGGGCGCCTGCACGATCGGGATCTCGACGCCGAGCATGCGGGTGACGCGATTGTCGAACTTGACCATGCGACCTCTCCGGCCGCGCGCGGCGGCACCTTCGGGAAGCGCGGACCTTATCACGCCGCGATCGGCGCGCATCGCCGCGACGTCGCGTTGCGCGGCGTGCCGAGCAGTAGCCCGCTCAGTGCGCCGCGGGAGCAGCGCCGCTGCCGACGGCGGGCGGCTTCGGCAGCAGCCAGATCCCGCCCAGCATCAGCAGCCCCAGCAGCCCGGCGATCAGGAAGACGTCGGCAAACGCGAGCATGGTCGCCTGCGCGCGCATCTGGCCGGTCAGGAGCGCCGCCGCGGACTTCATGCCGTCGTAGCCGGTCACGCCCTCGAGCTTGTGGGCGAGGCCGGCGAGCGCGTCGCGGAACGGCGCGTAGTACGGGCTCGACCACTCCGCGAGCACCGCCTGGTGGTACTGGCCGCGCCGCACGAGAACCGTGCCGAGGATCGCGATGCCGAAGCTCGCGCCGAGATTGCGCGTCAAGTTGTAGATGCTGGCGGCGTTGCTCATCTGCTCGGGTGCGATGCGCGACAGCGCGTTCGTCGACAGCAGCGTGAAGATGAAGCCGAGCCCGGCGCCCTGAAAGATCGTCGGAGCCACGATCTGCCACCAGCCGTACTGCAGGCTGAACTGCGACAGGCGCCACTGGCCGTAGATCAGCAGCACCAGCCCGAACGTCATCAGGATCCGCGAGTCGATGCGGCGCGACAGGCGTCCGACGACGAACATCGACAGCCCGGTCGCGACCCCGCGCGGCGCGCTCGCCCAGCCCGACTGCGCCGCGCTGTAGCCCATCAGGTTCTGCAGGTAGAGCGGCCACATCGCGAGGCTGCCGAAGAGGATGAACGCCATGAAGCTGATCAGCAGGCAGCCGACGGCGAAGCCGCGCTCGCGCAGCAGCCTGAGATTGACGACCGGCTGCTCGACCGTCAGCTCCCAGAAGACGAACACGCCGAGCGCGCACACGGAGAAGATGGTGAAGCCCCACACCCACGGCGCCTCGAACCAGTCGGCGCGCTCGCCGCGATCGAGCACCATCTGGGCGGCACCGAGGCCGAGGACGAGCAGGGCGATGCCGACCCAGTCCGGACGCCGCTTGGCTGCTCCCTGCGCGTACGCGGGCTCCGGGACGAAGCGGGCGCACATCAGCGCCGCGATGATGCCGAACGGCAGGTTGATGTAGAAGCACCACCGCCAGGAGTACGTGTCGGTGCTCCAGCCGCCGAGGGTCGGCCCGATGATCGGCGCGACCATGAGCCCCACACCCCAGGTCGCCATCGCGATCGGCCGCTCCTCGGGCGGGAAGGTCTCCATGAGGATCGCCTGCGACGACGGCAGCATCGCCGCACCGGCGAGCCCCTGCAGGATGCGGAACAGCACCATGCTCCGCAGGTCGGGTGCGGCGCCGCAGAGCATCGAGGCGACCGTGAACGCGAGCACGCTGAAGATGAAGTAGCGCTTCCTGCCGAACACCGACGACAGCCAGCCGGTCATCGGGATCACGATGCCGTTCGCGATCAGGTACGACGTGAGCACCCAGGTGATCTCGTCGATGCCGGCCGAGAACGCGCCCTGCATGTGCGGCAGCGCGACGTTGACGATGCTCGTGTCGAGCACCTCGAGGATCGTGCCGAGCATCACCGCGAGGGCGACGAGCCATTTCCCCGAGCCGCTGCTCACGGCGCGACCCTACCGCGCACGAACGACGTTGACAATTCCGGACTGACCAGTCAGTTTCACGGCGTGGCGGCGACCGGCACACGGATGGCACCCGCGCCGCGCGGGCGCCCGGCGCGCGCGGGTCTGCGCGCGGAGATCCTGCGCACGGCCGAGGCCGAGTTCATGGGGCGCGACTTCCACGCCGTCGTCATGGACGACATCGCGAAGCGCTGCGGGGTCGGCAAGGGCACGCTCTACCGCTACTTCCCGAACAAGCAGGAGCTCCTGCAGGCCGTGATGCGGGACGGGCTCGTCACGCTGAAGGAGCAGATCCACGGAACGATCGGCTCGGCCTCGCCGCCCGCGGAGAAGCTCGCCGAGATTGCCGGTGCGATCTTGTCGCACTTCGCCGCGCGCCCGGGCCTCGCGCGCATCGTCGACCGCGAGGAGGGGAAGCGCGGCGTCAGCCAGACGCGTTGGTTCAAGAGCCGGGCGGAGGTGTCGCGCCTGCTCGCCGACGTGATCGCGGGCGGCATCCAGGACGGCGCCTTCAAGCCGGTCGATCCGCGCCTCGCGGCCGAGATGCTGCTCGGCATGATCCGCGCGCTGAACCGCTATCGCGCCGCCAACACGCCGATCGCGGTCGTCACGCGGACGATGATGAGCGTCTTTCTCACCGGCATCACCGACGACCCCGCTGCGCCCCCGCCGGCTCCCGGCGCGGCGCGACGCGCCGCCGGCACTACCACCGTCCGCCGCACCGCGACCGCACGACGTTCCCGCACCGCATGAAGAAGCACCCGGAAGTCCGCGCGGCGCTGCTCGGCGCCGCATGTCTGCTCGCGTTCTGCGCACCGGCGCGCGCC
>JAIEPK010000004.1 GCA_019749875.1 Candidatus Binatia bacterium
CGCAGCGCGTCACCGATCAAGGTGCGGCCGCGGTCGATCGCGTGCTCGACCGCGGCGCGCAACGCCGCGACCTCTTCCGCGCTGATGCGGCCGTCGCGCAGCAGCTCCCCGGCGATGCGCTCGGCATCGACGCGCGCGCTCGTCAGGCGGTCGGCGATCCAGCCGGAGATGTCGTCGGAGGCGTCGTCCTGCGGCGTCGGCACGGGTTCACGGTATACCGCACGACCGTGGCGAGGCCCACGGCGTCGGAGGCAATTCGGCCATTGAGATGCGCGAGCCTTCCTCCTATCGTACCCCGAAACGTCCAGTCCGGCCCCGGCCACTCCGGCCGAATTTCAGCGAGGGAGACAAGCGAAATGGCGATCCGCATTGGCATCAACGGCTTCGGCCGCATCGGTCGGCTTTTCTACCGGGTCGCCGCGGAGCGCGGCATCGAGATCGTCGCGGTGAACGACCTCGTTCCGTCCGACAACCTCGCCTACCTGCTCAAGTACGACACCACGCATCGGCGCTTCACGATCGGCGGCAAGCCTGCCGAGGTCACGGCGCAGGACGACGGCTTCACCGTCAATGGCAAGAAGACCGTCTGCCTGTCCGAGCGCGATCCCGCGAAGCTGCCGTGGAAGAGCATGAACGTCGACTACGTGCTCGAGTCGACCGGCCTCTTCACCGAGGGCGAGAAGGCCGCCGGGCACATCGCGGCGGGTGCCAGGCGCGTGCTGATCTCGGCGCCGACCAAGAGCGGGCCGGAGGAAGTGCCGACGTTCTGCCTGGGCGTCAACCACGACAAGTACGACCCCGCGAAGCACACCATCCTGAGCAACGCGTCCTGTACGACGAACTGCCTCGCTCCGGTCGCCAAGGTTCTCAACGACACCTTCGGCATCGAGGAAGGCCTCATGACGACGGTGCACGCGGCGACCGCGACGCAGCCGACCCAGGACGGCCCGAGCAAGAAGGACTGGCGCGGCGGCCGCAACGCCTACCAGAACATCATCCCGGCGAGCACTGGTGCCGCGAAGGCCGTCACGCTGTGCATCCCCGAGCTGAAGGGCAAGCTCACCGGCATGGCGTTCCGCGTGCCGACCGCCGACGTGTCCGTCGTCGACCTGACCTTCAAGACCGCGAAGGAGACCAGCCTCAAGGCGATCAACGCGGCGATGAAGGCCGCTGCCGAGGGCGCGCTGAAGGGCGTGCTCGCGTACACCGACGAGGAGGTCGTCTCGAGCGACTTCATCGGCGACCGTCACTCGAGCATCTTCGATGCGGCGGCGGGCATCGAGCTCAACAGCCGCTTCTTCAAGATCGTCAGCTGGTACGACAACGAGCAGGGCTACGCGACGCGCTGCGTGGACATGATGGAGATGATGGCGAAGAAGGACGGGAAGTAGGCCTTCGATCTCCTCGGCGACGTGAACCCGGTCGGCGGAGCCGGCCGGGTCCGCGCCGGGCCCCACTGCCGGGAGCGGCCTGCCGTCCATGCCGGACCGTTTCTCCGCCGCGCCGGCGCCCGATTCGCCGTCGCCGGCAGCAGATGACGCCTCGGGATCGGGCGCGAGGCGGCGCACGGCGGTGCTCGCCGTCCTGCTCGCGTGCGTGGTCGTCCTGTCGCTGCTGTGGTGGCGTGCCGACGCCGATCGTTGCGTCTGCGAGTACTGCCCCGACGGCTACTGCATCTACGCGACGCAGATCCACGCGCTGCTGCGCGCCACGTCGCCGGAGCCCGTGGCGCGCTTCCTCGAAGAGGCGGCAGCCTACCTGCACGCGCACAGCCCGCTCGCACCGGCGCTGATCGCGCTGTTGCTGCTCGGCGGCCTGCGGCCGGTGCCGGCCTTCATGATGCTGAGCATCGTCGCGACGCTGCTGTGCTGGCGCAGCCTGCGGCGCACCGTCGAGCGCACGTGGCAGCCGCGTCCGGCGATCGTGCTGCAGCTGATGATCGCGTTCTTCGCAAACCCGATCGTGATCCGCTCGGTCGCGCGTCCGGTGACCGATGCGCTCGGCATGCTGTGCGTCGTCTGGGTGCTCGCGGCGCTGGACCGGCATCTCGCGACGCGTGATCGCCGGAGCGCGGCAGGGATCTTCGTGCTGCAGCTGGTCGGTCTCGCGTCGCGCGTGTCGTTCATCCCCATGCTCGGCATGCCGGCGCTCGCGGAGCTCGCCGAGCCGGGCACGTGGCAGGCAAGGCTCCGCCGCGCGACGCGCTCCGGCGTCCTGCTCGGTGCGCTGCCCGCGCTGCTGTTCTTCGGCGCGCTGCGCGTGCTCGGGCTCGAGCACGTGCACGACGCCTGGGTGTGGGCGCATCAGCCCGAGTTCGTGTCGAAGAGCCCGGTACTCGACTTCGCCGGCAGCTTGACGCTCGCCGGAGGTGCCTATCTGGCGCTCGGCCTGCTGGCGCGCGGCGGCGGACGCGAGGCGCGCGCGTGGCGCCTCAACCTCGCATGGGTCGCCCTCTACCTCGCGTTTCTCGGCACCGGCCGCGGTGCGCTGTGGCCGCGCTACTTCCTGCCCGTCGTGCCGAGCGTGCTGATCGTCGCGACACCGGCGCTGCTCGCGCTCGACCGTCGCTCGGTACGGCTCGCCTGGGGCGTCGTCGGGATGTGCGCGCTGCTCGGCGTCCATGCCGTGCTGCGCGCGCGCCACGCCGTCGACTCGGTCGGGCTGCTCGCCGGCAGCGTCTTCGCCGCGCACGACCGTGACCGCACGTCGCGAGAGCTCCCGCGGGAGGCGCGCAGCGCGATCACGGTGACGAGCAACACGCACGCGACGAGCGCACCCCTCATGCTCGACGGCCGTGCGGATACGGCGTGGAGCACGATCGATCCGCAGGCGGTGGGGACGTCGATCACCGTCGAGCTCGGGCGACCCCACCGCGTGCGTGCCCTGCGCCTTGCTACCGACGCTGCAGCGACGCAGGCCGACGTGGTGGTGGACGGCTCGCTCGACGGCGAGACGTGGACGCGTCTTCCCGTGACGATCGCGCGCGCCGACTTCTTCGCCGAGCGGCCCTGGCTCGAGCTGCGGCTGAAAGGGCGTGCGCGCTTCCGCAGCGTGCGCATCACCGCGACGGCCGCGCGCCCGGTCGCGTGGACGATCAGCGAGCTGGAGGTCCGGATCGCGCCTGGCGCCGCGCGCGACCAGCGCCGGCGGTCGTCGTCGGGTCGGGACGCGGACTCGCCGGAAGCGCGCATTGCGGTGTTCCGCGTGCGCGACGCGGCCAGGCGCGCCTGCGACGCACGGCACTTCGTGGGCGCGGAGCCGCCCCATGCGAAAGGTCGGTGCGATGCTGCTCTCCGTGCCCGCGGTGACGGGCTGCGCGACGCTGGTCGCCGTCAAGCGGTCGCGTGGTCGCCGGACTCCGGTCGGCGCGTCTGGGTCAAGGAGAATCCGGCCCTGCTCGAGCTCGAGGGCGGCGGCGTGTCGTTCGGCGAGCTCGCGCCGACCAGCGAGAAGGTCGGGCCGGTGCTCGACCAGATGCTCACCGGCATCGCGCCGAAGAAGAGCTGACGAGCACGCTCCGTCAGTCGGTGTTCACGTGCAGCACCGTGCTCTCGTAGAGCAGCTCGTCGCTGCTCGGCACCGCGATCGTGTACGTCTGATCCCACCACTGCCACGATCCGCCGCGCAGCTTGACCCAGACGACGTTGGCTGCGGTGTCCTGCCACCACGTGCCGCCGCTCGAGGCGCGCACCGCGGCGAGCGACGGCTGCGGTTGGTAGAGTGCAACCGCACCCGAGCCGATCGTGTAGACGTTCGCCGGCGGGACGCTGCCGTCGAACTGCAGCGCGAGGAGCAGCGTGTCGCTGGTCTCGAGCATGTTCTCGAAGCGCACCTCGAGGTCGTGCGGCAGCGGTCCGCCGGGGAACTCGAGGCGGTACACGCCCTGCGCCTGCGCCGCGACGTGGCGCATCGGCGCGAGCAGCAGGCCCGCGTATGCCGCGTCCACGTGCCACGAGCCGACCTCGGCGAGCGTCACCGGGTCGAGCCGCGCCGCGCGGATCTCCATGTACGGCTCGTAGTACGGGTTCAGGTTGTCGACCACGAACTCGAGCAGGCCGTAGAACGGACCCGGCACGCTGACGCCGCCGGTCTGCCCCGCGGGCTCGACCGGCGTGACCGTGCTGCCGAAGGTGAAGAACGGATCGTCGTAGACGAACCAGTCTCCGGCCGGACCCCACAGCGCGTACGGATCCCAGAGCGCACCGGCCAGCACGTAGGAGTCGAGCACCGGTGACGATCGATAGCCGGGATGCGAGCCGATCAGCAGGTTGCCGGAGTTGCGCTGCTGTCCCTTGTCGACGGGACGGATGTAGTAGTCCTCGGTCGCGAACGCGCCGCTGCGCCGTCCCGCGACCAGCGGAAAGGCCACGATCACGTTGTTCCGCAGGTCGAAGGAGCTGTGGTAGGTCGCGAACGCCGTCGGCGTCTCGTCGCCGCCGAGCGTGTCGTCGAACGCGAACGCCGGGCGCGGCGTGACGTTCAGGCTCGTGCCGACGATCAGGCTCGCCTCGATCACGCCGTCGTCGCCCGAGCCGGCGAAGAAGCGCCCGCAGTTGTCGGCCGAGACGACTTCGGTGATGTCCGGCCACACGACGCGGTCCCAGATGCCGCCGCGCCGGTTCTTCCACGTCGTGAAGCGCGAGATCGCGAAGCGGCGCAGCGTGCCGGAGTTCCACGTCGGGTCGTTGCCGTCGATCGTCGACTGGTAGGCGAACGGCACCACGGTGCCGCTGTCGTCGTTCTCGACGTTGTCGAACATCAGGCCCTCGAAGCCGCTGCCGTGCGCCGTGTTGCCGTCGAACTCGCCGAACAGCATGCGGCTCGGGCGCATCGGCACCGACGCGTTGAGCCCGAACGGGTGGTTCGGGAAGGCGAGCCAGAAGCCGAAGCCCTGCGCGTCGGCGGCGGTGTTGTCGGTGATCGTGTTGTCGGGGTTCGCGATCCAGAAGCCGCTCGAGCCGCCGTTCTCGAAGACCTCGTGCTGCTTGAGCGGCACGCTCGGGTTGCGCACGTGCAGCACGAGATTGCCGTCGATCAGGTTGCGCCGCTCGACCGCGTCCTCGGTGAAGACGCCGTGCCCGCGCACGTCGTAGACCACGTTGTCGCTCACCTCGACGCCGTTGGTGCCGTGGATCACGATGCCGCGGTTCGCGGAGTGATTGACGGTCGAGCGGCGCAGGTACTGCCCGGTCGCGTCGCCGAGGTACGCCCCGCCGGCATAGCTCAGCATGTGCCAGTGGAACGGGTAGCGGCCGAGGAGCCCGCCCTGGCCGCCGCGCCGGAACTCGACGCCGTCGACGTGCGCGGTGCCGCCCGTGCCCATGATCATCACGTGCGCGCCGAAGCCCTGCGTCTGCCATGCCGCGTCGTCCGGCGACGTGACGAGAATGTTGCGCGTCAAGTTGCCGACCTCGGCGCGCTCGTCGAGCGTCAGCGGCGTGTTCGCGAGCGGCGGCACGATGCTCGCGTCGGGCGCGAGCGACATGCCGCTCGCGGTCGCGTACTGCAGCACGCCCCAGCGGAAGTCGGCGAGCGGCGTGGACGTGGTGACGTTCGTGCCGGACGCCGTGGCGATCGCGAGCTGCTCGGTGGTCGAGGCGCCGTAGAAGTCGGTCGGCGCGACCACGATCTCGTCGCCGGGCGCCCAGTCGACCGCTTGCGCGAGCTGCAGGGACGTCGTGCCGGCCGCCGCGTGCGCGCCGAGCCTGGTCCACTGCACGGCCGGCGGCGCGCCGTGCATCTCGAGCGTGCCGCCCATGACGAGGATGCCGCGCGTCCCCATGCCCATGACGTTCTCGCCGGGCGCGCCCGTGAGCGTGATCACAGCGCGCTGCGTGAACGGCTGTGCCTCGCTGCCGATCGCGAGCGTGCCGTGCACCATCACCCAGTCGGCGGTCAGCGCGAGGTCGCGGCGTGCGAAGCGCAGCGAGCCGTGGATCGTCAAGCTGCCGAGCGCGGGCGTGTCCTCGTCGAGGAGCACGTCGAGCCCGGCCGGGATCACGACGTCCTGGCCGGCCACAGGCACGGCGCCGCCCCACGTCGCGGGATCCGACCACGCGGCGCAGCCCGGACACTCGTCGGGCGGCGTCGCCGCGGATCGGCACGAGGCCGGGTAGTCGCCCGCGAGCGGCGAGGCGAGCGCGGTCGTGCACTCGGACGCGAAGCGCGCGACGCAGCCGGCGCAGGCGACGACGTCGGACGCGGTCGCGAGCGGT
>JAIEPK010000417.1 GCA_019749875.1 Candidatus Binatia bacterium
GGCTGCGCGCGGCGCGCATGCCGCGCCCGCCGCCGCCCGCGACCGCCTTCAGCACCACCGCGCCGTTCTTCCCCAGGGTCGCGAGGAACGCTTCCGCCTCGTCCAGCGTGACCGGTCCGCTCGACGCCGGCAGCACCGGCACGCCGCAGCGCTGCGCGAGCGCGCGCGCCCGGACCTTGTCGCCGAGGATCTCGAGCGTCTCGACGCGCGGCCCGACGAAGGTCACGCCCGCCTGGTCGCAGGCGCGCGCGAAGGCCGGGTTCTCCGACAGGAAGCCGTAGCCGGGGTGGATCGCATCGCAGCCGGTCTCCGCCGCGGCGGCGAGCATCTGCGCCACGTCGAGGTACGGCGCGGCACCGCTGCCGGCGAGCCCGTAGGCCTCGGGCGCGCGGCGCACGTGCATCGCCTCCACCTCGTCGTCCGCGTACACGGCGACCGCTCGAACGCCCGCGTCGGCCGCCGCGCGCAGGATGCGCACGGCGATCTCGCCACGGTTCGCGACCAGGAGCTTCTTCATCCCGTGGGCTTACGACGCGGCTTCGTACGGCGGCAAACCCGGGCGGCGCGGCATCGTGCCGCGTCGCTCGCGCGTCAGCGCACCGCGCGCGGCGCCGTGTCGCGGAACATCGCTTCCATCTGCCGCTGCATGTCGAGCGCCGGGCGGAACTCGCCGCGCGTGCGCGTGCGCTCGGGATCGACGTTCCACACTGCGTGCGGCGTGCCGGGCGGGATCGTGATCGCGGCACCGGCGCGCAGCACGTGCACGCGGCCGCCGATGCGCACGTTGAGCGTGCCCGCGAGCACCTCGAGCCGCTCGGCCTGTGCGATGTGCACGTGATCCTCGGGCGGCGCCGTCACGACATTGGTGAGGATCTCGAAGCGGAACTCGCCCCAGGGATCGGTCGCCTCCTCGAGCACCACGAGACGGTCCCCGGTCCGCGGATGCATCAGCAGCTTCGCCGTGTTGCGCGCCATCGTCGCTCTCCTTTCGCGTCCATCCGATAGCGAGGTCCTGCTGCCAGCGTGCTGTCAGGAGAGTTGCGGCCCCCCGCATTCGCGTACCGACGTCCGGAATCGTCACCAGCTTCAACGCGCGAGCACGACGCGCAGCAGATCGTCGGGCGTGCGGCCGGGCGACGGCACGAAGGTCTCGTCGAGAAACTCGACCTCGCGCATGCGGTCGAGGCGGAAGAAGCGCAGGTCGTCGCGCAGCTCGCACCACGCACCCGCGAGCCACACCGGTCCGTAGAACCAGAGCGTGATCGGCTGCACGCGACGCGCGGTCTCGGCACCGTGCTCGTCGCGATAGCGGAAGCGGATCTTGCGTCGCGCCCGCACCGCGGCGCGCAGCGCCGCGAGATCGAACGCGAGCGCCGGACGGCGGCGATCGACCGGCGCCCACAGCGTCGCGTCGGCGAGCAAGTGCTTCAGGTGCGACGGCAGCGTCGGCTCGATGCGCGCGAGTGCCGCGTCCGCGGCGCGCGCCATCTCCGGGTCGCTCCAGCCCTGCACGATGCGCGCGCCGAAGACGAGCGCTTCGAGCTCGTCCTCGCGGAACATCAGCGGCGGCAGCTCGTAGCCGGCGCGCAGCGAGTAGCCGACCCCGGCTTCACCGTCGATCGGCACGCGGCTCGCGATCAGCGCCTGGACGTCGCGGTAGATCGTGCGCTCGCTGACCTCGAGCCGCTCGGCGAGGTCGCGCGCCTTGACGACCTTGCGCCGCCGCAGCAGCTGAATGATCTCGAACAGGCGCTCGGCGCGACGCACGGAGCGTCTTTGCCTTTTCTTCGCCTCGCGTCAAGGCGAGGACACGCCGGACCTCTCAGGCCAGCGGATTCTCCCAGCGCAGTGTCCGGAACCGGGCGAAGTCGCCATCGGTACTGCACAGGACGAGGCCGTGCTCGATCGCCAGGGCTGCGAGGTGTGCGTCCGACACGAGCTTCGGCGAGGCGGCGGGGCCGGCGAGAAGCTCTCCCAGGATGCCCGCATGCCGCTCACCCGCGCCGGGCGTCCAGACGTTGTCGATCGCGAGCCAGCTCTCGACCCGCCGCCAGGCGTCGTCCATCGGCAGCGGATCGGAGAAGATCCGCGGGTTGCTGACGATGCGCAAGAAGGCGAGCAGGCTGGGCCACGGCAGCCCGACGCGGGGATGACCGTTCAGCCGCTCGTCCAGCCAGCGACGGGCGCGCCGATGCTGCGAAAAGTCGGTGACGACGGCGTAGAGAAGCAGGTTCGCGTCGACCAGGATCAACGATAGGCCTCGCCCTCGCCGAAGGACAGCACCTCGTCGATGTTGTCGAGGCTCTTGAGACGTGGCTTGCCGAGCGATGCGGTCGCGGTGCGATACGGCGTCCGGCTCTTGCGCACCGGCTTCGTCATGGCAGCGATGCCGGCGCGCAGCACGGCGTTGATCGTCTGCTTCAGACCCTCGTCACGCAGACGCTGGAGCCGAGCGATCTCGGTCGCGACGTCGTCCTCGATGGTGATGGTCGTGCGCACCATCAACACATATTCGCTTGATGCCTTGATGTCTACATGGGCCCGGACCGACCGCGCCCGGGGCCCTCCGACGGCTCGCCCGGCGCACGTCCGGAGGGCTGCTACCTCGCGAGGCGAGTGCGCACGGCGTCGAGATCGCCGAGACCGCTCGCGGTGGCGGCGCTGCTGCCCTTCAGCACCTCGAGCGGATCACGCAGGTCGTCGACGTAGCCCAGCGCGTACGCGCCGCGTGCATAGCCGATCAGGCGCAGCAGATCGTCGGGCAGCGTGCGCGCGATCTCGTGCGGCACCGCGAGGTACTGGTTCTCTTCCTGGCGCAGCCACGAGCGGTTGTAGGTGATGTTGATGCCGGCGCGGACGGCGTCGGACCGGTTCGCGCCGCCGCCGTGGTACAGGCTGCCGGTGTAGAGCAGCACCGAGCCGCGCCGCATCTCGGCGGGAATCGTGTCGGCCTCGACGAACTGCAGGCCGTCGTCGAAGAGGTTGCTGCCCGGGATCACGCGCGTCGCACCGTTGCGCTCGGTGAAGTCGGTCAGCGCCCAGATGGTGTTGCACTGGACGTCGTAGCCGCGCGGGAACGAGAAGAAGTCGAACGCCCACTGGTCGCGGTGGATCACCTGCGCGGGCTCGCCGGGGCCGATCGCGATCACCTGCGTCAAGTGGAGCTGGAAGCTGGTCGCGTCCCTCAGCGTCGCGCGCGTCGCATCGAGCACCAGCGGATGCATGACGAGATCGCGGCAGGTCGCCGAGCGTGCGACGAGACCACCCGTGCGACGCGTGTGCCGCCCGCTGAACTCGTCGGGTCCGCACGGCGTCGCGTCGAGGAACGGCGCCAGCTCGCTGCGCACGGCGTCCATCACCGAGGGCGCGACCAGATCGTCGACCACGACCACGCCGTCGCGGGAAAGAACCCGCGCGACCTCGTCGCCGGTCGCGCGTGCCGTGAGATGCTCGATCGTCGCCATCGTTCGCTCTCCTTTGCTTGATGGTGCTTCGTCGCGGGTCGCTTCAGCGCGCCAGCGCGCCGAGCAGCGTCGCGACGAAGCCGATCGCGACCGCGATCTGGCGTCGCGTGAACACCGCAAGCCACGCGGCGCGGGTATCGTGCCAGTCCGCCGGGATCGTGTCCGCCGTCCACGTCTGCATGCGGTCGTTGAGCGGCACCGAGCGCTTCAGCATCAGCCACGCCTCCGCACCGAGTGCCGCCAGGGCGATCACGGCGCACACGCGCGCGCCACCCCGGGCGAGCACCACCGACAGCACGATGCACGCGAGCGTCGCCAGGTAGACCGGCGGCAGCGTACGCCGCAGCACGTGGTCGATCGCGTTGCGCAGCTCGACGTAGGCGCTCGCGCTCAGTGCCCGCTGCGTGCGGCCGAGTCCGATCGCGTAGAACGCGTGCTGGCTCGCGACCAGCCCGTAGGTCAGGACGCTCGCGAACCACAGTCCGTCGATGCTCACGGCAACCTCCTCTTGCGGCGCCCTGCGGCGACGTTGCGTCCGGGCGTGCGCGCCGTCTTCGCGTGCGCGGATCCGGTCGCTTGCGCGGCCGCCCGCGCCGCACCGGCGCGCGTACGGGTTCGCGCGGAGCCAAGTGCCGAGAGCACCAGCTCGAGCCGAGCCTGGAGCGCATCGAGCACCGGCGTCTCGCGCGTCAAGCACTCGAGCTCGAAGCCGCGCACCAGCGCGATCAGCGTGCGCGCGGCGTCGAACGCGTGCACGACGCCGAGCCGCTCGAGCGCCTCGCCGAGCCGCGCCGCGAGCGCGCGCTCGTAGGCGTTCACCTCGCGCGCGAGCACCGGATCGCGTGCCGCACGGACGATCAGCTCGTACTCGACGACGATGAGCGCACGATCCTCGATCTCGCGCCGCACCAGCGCGAGCAGGAACGCGACCACGTCCGCCGTGCTCGCGAGCCGCATGCCGTCCGCGATCTCATCGACCGCGCCGTACACCAACGCTGCGTGGTACCGGAACGCTTCGCGCAGCAGATCGTCGCGCGACGCGAAGTAGTAGGTCGTCGAGCCGAGCGGGACGTCGGCCTCGGCCGCGACGCGGCGGTGCGTGACCGCCTCGACGCCGCCGTCGGCAACCACGCGCAGTGCCGCGTCGAGGATCGCGCGGCGCTTCTGCTCGGACTGCGGCAGCCCGAGCTCGCCCGTGCGGATCGCCGGCGTCGCCATGTTGGACATCTGTACACATGATCCGAACGTGCGTCCAGCCTCTTTCGTCGCGGCGCCGTGCGTGGCGCCGTCCGCCGATTGGACTCGCCGCGGCGCGCGACGCATAAGCCGTGTCCGATGTCCGACCTGTCGCAGCACCTCGAGAGCGTGCAGCCCCTGCTCCACCGCTGGGGCTACCTCGCCGTGTTCGTCGCGATCTTCGTCGAGGGCTGCGGCATCCCTGCCCCCGGTCAGACGTTGCTCATCGCGGCCGCGCTGCTGGCCGCACGCGGCGAGCTGTGGCTCGGCCTCCTCCTCGCGACCGCGGTGTGCGCGGCGGCGGCCGGCAACCTGACCGGCTATGCGATCGGTCGTCTCGGCGGACACCGCGTCCTCGAGCGCATCGCCTCGCCGCAACGGCTCGCGCAGATGGAGTCGCTGTTCGAGCGGCGCGGTGGCGTGGTGGTCGGCTTCGGCCGCTTCCTGGACGGGCTCCGCCAGCTCGCCGGCATCGCCGCCGGATCGCTCAACATGGATCTGGCGACGTTCTTCGCCTGGAACCTCGGCGGTGCGCTGATCTGGGTCGCGTTCTGGGGTGGCGGCGCGTTCCTGTTCGAGCGCCACGTGACGCAGCTCTCGGCCGTCTTCCACCACCTGCGCCCCCTGGCACTCGGGCTCGCCGTCATCGGTCTGGTGGTCGGGCTGCGCTGGCTGCGGCGCCCGCCGGACGCCGACGCCACCACGCACGACGCCGCTCGCTGAGCGAAGCCGCCGCGCACGAGGCGAGCACTTGGCGCTCGTCCGCGACCGACGAGCGGTGCTAGCGTGCGCGCGGTGACCCGCAGCCGCTCGCTCCTCCTCCTCTGCCTCTGCTTCTTCCTGTCCGGCTTCGGCAGCCTGATCCTCGAGGTCGTCTGGACGCGGCAGCTGCGCCTCATCTTCGGCTCGACGACGCTCGCCGCGAGCACGATCCTGGTCGCGTACATGCTCGGGCTCGGCGTCGGCGGGCTGGTCGGCGGACGGCTCGCGCATCGCCTGCGCGACGGGCTGCGCGTCTACGGCGCGGTCGAGATCGCGATCGGGCTGATCGCCCTCCTCGTGCCGTTCCTGCTCGCGGCCCTGCCGCCGCTCGCGCGTGCGCTGGTGCTGGACCTCGGTCCGTGGGGCCTGGTGCTGGGACGTTTTCTCGTCGCGCTGCTGGTCCTGCTGGTGCCGACGATCCTCATGGGCGCGACGCTGCCGATCGTCGTCGCGGCGGTGACGCGCGACGATCCGGCGATCGGCGCGCGCACCGGCCTGCTCTACGGCATCAACACGCTCGGCGCGGTCTCGGGTGTGTTCGCGACCGCGTTCGTGCTCTTCCCCTGGCTCGGGCTGTGGCGCTCGAACGTGTTCGGAGCGCTGCTCGACGTCGCCGTCGGGCTCGTCGCACTGCTCCTGCTGGGACGTGGACGCGACGCGATCGTGCGCGACTCAATGCTTGCCACGAATTCGAGGGTTTCCGGTCAGAATTTCCTCACGGTCACCCTCTATGGACCGGTGGGTTACGTCACCGTCGAAGACAACGCGATCGGCGAGGACTCG
>JAIEPK010000659.1 GCA_019749875.1 Candidatus Binatia bacterium
CATGGGCACGCGGCCGGAGATGCGGCGTCGCAAGGTCGCGACGCTGCTGCTGCACGCGCTCGCCGAGCGAGCGGCGCGGCTCGGCGCGCGGCGACTCTACCTGCAGGTCGAGGCGGACAACGTGCCGGCGCTGGCGCTGTACGCGCACGCCGGCTTCGATGCGGCGTACGGCTATCACTACAGGAGCATCGGTCTGCGTCCGGAGTAGCGGATCGAGGAAGGAGGATCAGCGATGGCGGCGAACACACCCGAGGACCTCGATCGCCTCTTTGCCGAGGGCGTGAATGCGGGCGACGCGGCGGCAGTCGCAGCGCTCTACGAGAGCGACGGCGTGCTCGTCTTCCAGGGCACGACGTTCCAGGGCCCGGAGCAGATCCGGGGCTTCCTCGAAGGCATGATCGCGGCCAAGCCCGAGATCACGATGAACGTCAAGCACGTGGTGCGCGCCGGCGACGTCGCCGTGCTCTACAACGACTGGACCATGACCACGACCGGCGCGGACGGCAAGACCGAGACGTCGAGCGGCAAGGCGATCGAGGTCGTGCGCCGGCAGCCCGACGGCAGCTGGAAGTACGTCATCGACGATCCGAACGCGCGCGATTGACACGACCAGCGCTCGCGCTCGTGGACAGGCGGCGCGTCGTTTTCAGCTCGCGCCCGGAAATCCCTCGAAGCCGATCACGGTGCCGGTCGATCCGTTCCAGCGGTGCTGCGACAGCTTCTGGTACTCGGGCGACTCGTACCAGCGGCGCGCCTCGTCACGGTCCGGGAAGCGCAGCAGCACGGCTCGCGTGAACGGCCACTCGCCCTCGATGACCTCGGGCGCGTCCGACACCGCGAGCAGCTCGCCGCGGTACTTGGCGAAGATTTCCAGGAAGCCCGCCTGGTACTGGTCGTACTCGGTGCGGTCGGTGATGCGGATGTTGGCGACGATGTAGACCGGCATCGCTCCTCGCTATCCGCGCGGGCGCGGCGCGACAAGCCGCGGCCGTCGCCACGAGGCACCCGATCGCGAGACGGCGCATCCGCCGTGGCCGTCCCGATTTGCGCGATCCGCCAGACCTGTGGCCAATGTCGACGCCATGAGCACGACGAGCACGACCCCGACGATCGTCGTCGGCAGGCGACCGGGCGGACCCGAGCTGCAGCTCTTGCCCGGCATGGCGAACCGGCACGGCCTGGTCGCCGGTGCGACCGGCACCGGCAAGACGGTCACGCTGCAGCTGCTCGCCGAGTCGTTCAGCGCGATCGGCGTGCCGGTGTTCGCGGCCGACGTGAAGGGCGACCTGTCGGGCATCAGCCAGGCGGGCGGCGGCAACGCGAAGGTCGAGGCGCGTGCGCAGGAGCTCGGTGTCGCGCCGCTCGCCTATGCCGCGTGTCCGGTCGCGCCGTGGGACGTGTACGGCGAGCTCGGCACGCCGGTGCGCACGACGGTGTCGGAGATGGGCCCGCTGCTGCTCGGGCGCCTGCTCGACCTGAACGACACGCAGACCGGTGTCTTGACGCTGGTCTTCAAGGTCGCGGACGACGAGGGCCTGCTGCTGCTCGATCTGAAGGACCTGCGCGCCATGCTCGAGGACGTGGCGGCGCGCGCCAAGGACCTGACCACCAGCTACGGGCGCGTGTCGGCATCGAGCGTGGGCGCGATCCAGCGTGGGCTCCTGCAGCTCGAGGAGCAGGGCGGCGACCGGCTGTTCGGCGAGCCCGCCCTCGACGTGCACGACCTGATGCGCGTCGAGAACGGACGCGGCGTCGTGAACCTGCTCGCGGCGGAGAAGCTCTACCGCTCGCCGAAGCTGTACGCGACGTTCCTCCTCTGGCTGCTGTCCGAGCTGTTCGAGCAGCTGCCGGAGGTCGGCGACCTCGACGAGCCGAAGCTGGTGTTCTTCTTCGACGAGGCCCATCTTCTCTTCGCCGATGCTCCGGACGCGCTGCGCCAGAAGATCGAGCAGGTGGTGCGGCTCATCCGCTCGAAGGGCGTGGGCGTGTACTTCGTCACCCAGAACCCGACCGACCTGCCCGACACGGTGCTCGGCCAGCTCGGCAACCGGGTGCAGCACGCGCTGCGCGCCTTCACGCCGCGCGACCAGAAGGCGGTGAAAGCCGCGGCGGAGACCTTCCGCGCGAATCCCGGGCTCGACGTCAAGCAGACGATCGTCGAGCTGGGCGTCGGCGAGGCGCTGCTGTCGTTCCTCGACGAGAAGGGCATGCCGTCGCCGGTCGAGCGCGCGTTGGTGTGCCCACCACGGAGCCGCGTCGGCGCGATCACCGCGGACGAGCGCACCCGTCTGATCCAGCGCGCCGCGCTGCGCGCGAAGTACGAGCACACGGTCGATCGCGAGTCGGCCTACGAGCTGCTGCGTGACCGCGCGGCGCGTGCGACCGAGGACGCGGTCGCCGCATCGCCGACGCGCGGGCGGGAGGCGGCGCCCCGCACTCCGCGGACGCATGACGCCGACGCGCCGTCGCCGCGTCCGCGGAGCAGCGGCTCGTCGCAGCGGCAGAGCGTCGGCGAGGCGATGATGAAGAGTGCCGCGCGCTCGCTCGGGACGGAGATCGGCCGTCAGATGGGCGGCCGCGTCGGCGCGAAGATCGTGCGCGGGATCCTGGGCTCGCTGTTCGGGGGGAAGTGATCCGTCGCCCGAGTGTCAGACCTCCGGCATCGTCCAGAGTCGCGCCAGCTCGATCTCGAGCTCGGGGAACGTGTCCGGGGCGAAGCGCTCGTCGTTCGCGTGCTGCGACGCGAGTTGCAGCGCGCCGTCGTGGCCCCGGAGGTAGCGCTCGAGCGTCCGCTCCGTCGGATCGACGATCCAGTACTCGTTCGTGCCGATGGCTCCGTACCACTCCAACTTGACTACGCGGTCCCAGCGCTTGCTGCTCGGCGATACGACCTCGACGGCGAGGTCGGGAGCGCCGCGGTGAAGGCCCTGGTCTGGCAACGGCCTTCCGCCGCGGCGGAAGAACTGTACGTCGGGCATGACGCCGCGGTCGTGGCGGATGCGGACCTTGTAGCCCGAGACCAGCGCGAGGCCCGCGCTGCGTGGCAACGCCCAGTTGGTGAGCATCGTCACCAGGATCGTGACGATCCATTCGTGGATCTTCGTCGGCACTTCGAGCTCCAGCAGGTGTCCGTCGATCAGCTCGCGCAGGTCGTCCTCGTGGAGGGACAGGAAGTCCTTCCAGCGGTACGGACCGGGCGCGCCAGCGCTGCGGGCTTGCGGAGCCACGGCAGGATCGTGCTCCCGGGGCCCGCGCCGCGCAAGGGCACGGAACGCAACGATTCCACGCGACGCGGCGCTGCCGCGACGCGTCGGTCGATCGCTTTACGGTGCGCGCGGTCCGTCGTAGGAAGCCCGGATGGAGATCCTGAACGGCATCCGCGTCATCGAAGTCACCGAGTGGGGCTTCGTTCCGTCCTGCGCCACGGTCCTCGCCGACTGGGGCGCCGACGTCATCAAGATCGAGCACCCCGCGCGCGGCGACTCGATGCGCGGCCTCATCACCTCGGGCATGATCCCCGGTGCGAAGGGCGTGAACTTCTTCGTCGAGCAGCTGTTCCGCAACAAGAAGAGCGTCGGCATCGACTTCACCAAGCCCGCCGGCCGCGACCTGCTCTACAAGCTGGTCGAGAAGGCCGACGTCTTCGTCACGAGCTTTCTGCCGGAAGCGCGCGAGCGGCTGCAGATCACCTACGAGGACCTGAAGAAGATCAATCCAAAGATCATCTACGCGCGCGGCCACGGTCAGGGACAGAAGGGACCGGACCGCAACCGCGGCGGCTACGACGGCCTGTCGTTCTGGGCGCGCGGCGGCGTGGTCGACGTGCTCACCCCGCCGGGCCAGCCGTTCATCCAGCAGCGTCCCGCGTTCGGCGACTTCACCGGCGGCATGTTCCTCGCGGGCGGCATCGCCGGCGCGCTGTTCCACCGCGAGCGCACCGGGCAGGGCATCGAGGTCGACGTGTCGCTGCTCGGGGAAGCGGTGTGGATCCTCTCGCCCGACATCGTCGCCGCCATGACCTACGGCTTCGAGCTGCCGAAGGGCGGGCAGGGCGGCACACCGAACCCGCTGGTCGCGACCTACGAGTGCGGCGACGGCCGTCACCTGGTGCTGATGATGCTGCAGGTCAACCGTTTCTGGCCGATCTTCGCGAAGGCGATCGGACGCGAGGACCTGCTGTCGGATCCGCGCTTCAACCCCGACGCGGAGCGCGCGAAGAACGGTCCGGCGCTGCTCGCCGAGCTGCGCGAGATGTTCAAATCGCAGCCGCGCGCGCACTGGGCAGCGCTGCTCAACGCGTCCGAGTGCATCTGGGGTCCGGTGCAGACGCCGCTCGAGGTGGTGGAAGACCCGCAGGTCAAGGCGAACGGCTACATCCTCGACGTCGACCATCCGGAGTTCGGCAAAGTTCGCGTCGCGGCGAGCCCGGTGCAGTTCTCGAACGAGCCGCCACGCGTGCGCAATCACGCGCCGGAGATCGGGGCCGACACCGAGACCGTCCTGCTCGAGGCCGGGCTCTCGTGGGAGGAGATCGGACCGCTGAAGGACGACGGCGTGATCTCCTGAGCGCGCCCGGTCCGGGGAATTCCGGGAAACCGATGTCGACGATGCGCGGCCGCCGGTGGACCTGCACGCTCGTGGCCGTCGCCGTGCTCGTGCGGGCCGTGACCGCGGGTGCTGCGGCGCCGGGTGCGGACTACGTGGACGAGGCGCGGACGCTCTACCGCACCGCCACCTGCGGCTCGACGGGCGACCGGCCGCGCGAGCTGCCCGCAGCGGTCGTCGACGCGCACTGCCGCCAGCTCGCCAAGGACTACGCGGCCTACCGCGCGAAGTGGCTCGACGAGGCGGTGCCGTACCTCGCGCGGCTCGTTCCGTCCGACGTGCCGACGACGGTCGTCTACCCGTTCGGCGGCGGCGATCTCGTCACCGCGCTCGCGACGTTCCCCGACGCGACCGACTTCACGACCATCTCGCTCGAGCCCGCGGGCGACGTGCGCAAGGTCGACCGCCTGTCGGCGCGCGAGTGGGAGCAGGTGCTGGCGATGACGCGCGCGACGCTCGGCGTGCTGTTCGCGAAGGCCTACAACACCAGCAAGACGCTGCGCACCGTGCGCTCGCCGCTGCCCGAGGAGCTCGTCGATACGATGGCCGCGCTGGTGCTGTTCGGCTACGAGCCGGTCGCGCTGCGCTACTTCGCGATCGAGCCGGACGGCACGCTGCGCCATCTCGAGCCCGATGCGCGCGGAGCACTCGACACGAGCAACATGGAGCTCGCGTTCCGCAAGGCGAACGACGCCGCAGCACCCGTCAAGATCCTCCGCCACGTCGCCGCGAACCTGAACGACCGGCATCTGCGCGACGATCCGCGCGTGCTCGCCTACCTCGCCGCGAAGGGCCAGATCGCGGCGATGACCAAGGCCGCGATCCACCTGCTCGGCAGCGACGACTTCTCGCTGCTGCGCGGCGTTCTCTCGACGCACGTCACGTGGATGATCTCCGACGACACCGGGTTCCTGCCGCGACACGCGCGCGCGGCCGGCTTCGTGCAGGAGGGACACGGCGTGTACCGCGGGCCGTCGCGCTACGGCACCGTCGAGCCGGGCGATGCGGAGCAGCTGAAGAGGCTCTTCGCGCACGACGAGAAGCTGCCGTTCTTCGCGTACGGGTACACCGACGCGAGCGGCCATGGCCACCTGATCGTCACGCGCAAGGCGTCGAACTGAGACCGCTGCGCTCCCCCCGACCGTCACCTTGTACGGCGTCGCGCGTCACGCGGCGGTCGCTGCTCGCGAGCGCGCCCGCGGCGGCGAGCGCGAGCAGCAGCGGCTCGGTGAACGGCAACCGGAAGCGCAGCACGGTCTGGAACGGCACGTGCGCGAACCCCGCCAGCAGCACGCTCGCGACGAGCAGGATCACCAGCGTGCGGTCGCGCGTCCACAGCGACGCCGTCCCGCGCAGCGCGAGCCCGCCGAGCGCGACGAACCACGCGGCACTGAGCGCGACGGCGACCGTCCCGTGCGCCGCCGGATCGAGCCACGGACGAAAGAACGACGTCGCGTTCCGGGCGAGCACGCGCGCCGCGCGGCCGCCGTCGGCGGAGAGGTTTGCGCGCGCGGCCGACCACCAGCGCCCAGCGCGCGCCCGTAACGCCCGTCCTGTCGAACGGCAGTCTTCTCCAGCCCCGGAGATCCATCCCGTCCGGCGCCGCGCCCGTGACGGCGTAGGCATGGGCCGAGAGATGCATGGCGCA
>JAIEPK010000089.1 GCA_019749875.1 Candidatus Binatia bacterium
CGTCGGCGACGAGCAGGATCCGGTGGTCGCGGCGCGGAAGCTCGTGACGTGGGTGAACGTGAACGTCGCCAAGGAGCCGGCGCTCACCGTGCCGAGCGCACGCGAGGTCGCGAAGTCGCTGCGCGGCGACTGCAACGAGCACGCCGTGCTCTTGACCGCGCTCGCGCGCGCGGTCGGCATCCCGGCGCGCGTCGCCGCGGGCGCGGTGTACGGCGACCTCGGCGAGCCCGGCGACGAAGGCTTCTACTACCACGCCTGGACCGAGCTGTGGCTCGGCTCGTGGGTCAGCGCCGACGCGGTCTTCGGGCAGATGCCGGTCGACGCCACGCACGTCAAGCTGCTCGAGGGCGGGCCCGAGCGTCACATGGCGCTCGCGGAGGTCATCGGCCAGCTCGAGTTCGAGCAGGCGGGGGACGGATCGTCTGCGTCCGCGCGGACACGGGCGGGCGGATCGTGATCGCGTTCGCGGGATCGGGGAGTCGACCATGATCGAGTTCGCGAAATCGGGGAGTCGACCATGATCGAGTTCCGGCAGCTCAAGAAGACCTACGGTCCGCTCACGGCGGTGGACGAGCTGAGCCTGACGATCGACGACGGCTGCGTGTTCGGCTTCATCGGCCGCAACGGCGCCGGCAAGACCACGACCATCCGCATGATGATGGGGCTCCTCGAGCCGACGTCGGGCACCGTCGCGATCGGCGGCCACGACATCCGCCGCGAGCCCGAGCGCGCGAAGGCGCTGACCGGCTACCTGCCCGATCATCCGTTCCTCTACGACAAGCTGACGGCGTACGAGTTCCTGCGCTTCGTCGGCGGGCTGTACGGCGTGCCGGAGCCGATCCGCGACGAGCGCAGCCACCGCCTGCTCGAGGACTTCGCCTTGACGCAGCGGGCCGGCGAGCTGGTCGAGACCTACTCGCACGGCATGAAGCAGCGCCTGGCACTCGCGGCGGCGCTGCTGCACGAGCCGCGGGTCCTGGTCCTCGACGAGCCGATGGTCGGGCTCGATCCGCAGGGCGCGCTCGACTTCCGCCGCCTGCTCACGCGCCTCGCCGACGAGGGCCGCACGATCTTCCTCTCGACGCACAGCTTGACGGTCGCGGAGGAGCTCTGCGACCGCATCGGCGTGCTCGACCGCGGGCGGCTGGTCGCGCTGGGCGACCTCGCCGAGCTGCGCGAGCGCGCGGCCGCCATGCCGTCCGCGCGCGAGCTGCGCGAGCTCAACGGTAGCGCGACGCTCGAGTCGGTCTTCCTGCAGCTGATCCAGGCGACCGAGGGCGAGTGGTAGTGGCGTCGCCGGCTCTGGTCGCGCGCCCCGCGAGCGCACCGTCGCTGCGCGAGATGCTGGCGCCGCGCTTCTACGCCACGCGCAACGGCCTCAAGCACCGCGGCCTCGTCCGTCCCGCCGTGCTGGCGCTCCTGACGCTCGCGTTCTGGGGCGGCTGCTTCTTCCTCTTCGTGCGCGTGCTCGACTACTTCCAGACCATCGGCGACTTCGGCCCGCTGCTGACGCAGCGGCTGCTGCTGCTGCTCCTGTCGAGCTTCTTCCTGATCCTGCTGATCTCGAACACGGTCGCCGGTCTCACGACGTTCTACCTCGCGGAGGAAGTCACGCTGCTGCTCGCGGCCCCGCTCGACTTCCGGCGCCTGCACCACGCGCGCTTCGCCGAGACGCTGATCCAGTCGTCGTGGATGGTCCTGCTGTTCGGTCTGCCGGCGTTCCTCGCCTACGGGCTCGTCTACGACGCCGGACCGCTCTTCTACGCCGGCTCGGTCGCGATGATGATCCCCTTCCTCGTGATCCCGGCCGCGATCGGCGTCCTGCTCGTGACCGGGCTGGTGCTGATCCTGCCCGCGCGCCGCGTGCGCGACGCGCTGCTGGTCGGCATCGGGCTCCTGGTCGGCGCCGCGTTCCTCGCCGCGCGCCTGCTGCGGCCCGAGCAGCTCGCGGACCGCAACGGCCTGGTCGGCTTCACGGCCTTCCTGGTCGGCCTCGACGATCCGTCGCCGTGGCTGCCGACGACGTGGGCCTCCAAGGTCCTGATCCCGCTGCTGCGCGTCGAGGCCGGCGAGCCGTGGTTCTACCTGGCCATGCTCTACAGCACCGCCGCGATGCTGTTCCTGGTCAGCGCGACGCTGGTCGAGAAGACCTTCGTCAAGGCGTGGTCGGCAGCCCAGCAAGGTCGCGTGCACGGCGGCGAGGACGAGCGCGCGCTGTCGCGCTGGCTGCGCGTGCTCGCGCGCCCGCTGCCGCGCACGCCGGCGCTGCTGTTCGTCAAGGACCTGACGATCTTTCTCCGCGACGCGAGCCAGTGGTCACAGCTCATCCTGCTGCTCGTGCTGGTGGTGATCTACGTCTACAACTTCTCGGCGCTGCCGATCACCGACGGCACGGCACTCGCGACCGTGCTGCGCGACATCGCCGCGCTGTGCAACCTCGGCCTCGCGGCGTTCGTCACGACCGCCGTGGCAGTGCGCTTCGTCTACCCGATGGTGAGCCTCGAAGGGCGCTCGTGGTGGATCCTGAAGAGCGCGCCGATCGCGCTCGAGCGCATCTGGTGGAGCAAGTTCTGGATCGGCTACGTGCCGCTGTCGTTCTTCGGACTGGTGCTGGTCGGCATCACCAACCACCTGCTCGGCGTGCCCGGCTCGCTGACCGCACTCTTCGTCGCCACGCTGCTGCCGATGATCGCCGCGATCGTCGCGATGGGCCTCGCCTTCGGCGCCGTCTACCCGCGCCTCGACACCCAGAACGCGGCGCACATCGCGACCGGCTTCGGCGCGATCGTCTACATGGTCGCGAGCCTCGGCTTCATCGCGGTGATCGTGGCGCTCGAGGCGTGGCCGGTGTCGCGGCTCTTCTGGCGCTCGAGCGCGGTGCTGCCGTTCGACGTCGGGCACGCGCTGCTCGCGGGTGTCCTGTTCGCCGCGACCGCGATCGTGCTGCTCGCGACCTTCGTCGTCGCGCGGCGCGTCGGCCTGCGAGCGCTGCGCACGCTGCAGGTCTGAGCGGTGCCGCGGGCGCTCAAGCGCGCGGCGCACGCGGCGCCCGCAGGAACGCCTCGAACGCCGCCGCGAAGTCCGGATGCCAGCGCGACAGCGCGGGCCGGTTCAGGATCACGTCGTCGATCGCCCACTGCATGCGGCGCTCGTCCATGTCGCGCGTGACCGAGTTGTCGGGACACAGCACGTAGAAGTCGCCGCGCGCGATGCTCGCGAGCAGGAAGTCGACCACCTGCTCCGGCGTCCACGCGGCGTCCGGCTTGGCACCGCCGCGCGACGTCATGCCGGTGTGCGTGAAGCCCGGGATCAGCAGATGCGCGGCGAGCTTGCAGCCCGGAACGTTGCGCAGCTCGAACGCGAGCTGCTCGGTGAGGACCTTCACGCCGGCCTTGCTGACGTTGTACGCCGGATCGCCGGGCGGCGTCGTGATGCCCTGCTTCGAGCCGGTGTTGACGATCAGCCCGTCGCGGCCGCTCGCCAGCATGCGCGGCACGAATGCCTGCACGCCGTGGATCGGGCCGAACAGATTGACGTCGAGCAATCGCCGCCAGCGCTCGGGATTCTCCCAAGGCCTGCCGGCGCCCGCGGTCGCCGCGTTGTTCATCAGCACGGTGACGTCGCCGAGTGCGGCGTACGCGACGTCGCGCAGGCGCTCGACGTCCGCGAGCACGCTCACGTCCGTCGGCACGGCGCGCACCGCGGCGGCACCATCGGGCGCTTCCAGCGCCACGCTCTCGGCGGCGCGCTCGAGCGGGTCACCGCCGAGGTCCGCGAGGCAGACCTTCATGCCGAGGCGCGCGAAGCGCTGCGCCGCCGCGAGGCCGATGCCGCTCGCGGCGCCGGTGACGACGGCGACGCCGTCCGGGGAGAGTGCGGGGTGGGTGGTCATGGCTCCTCGTCCTCTCCTGGCCGTGGGTGCGCGACTCGTTGGTACACCGACCGAAGGTCCTTCCCTCGCGCGAATCCCCGCGCGGCGATCACCTCGAGGGAGCTCCTGATGAGGTCGTGCCCTCTCGGCTCGATCGTCGGAAGAAGGGTCTCGACGTCCACCAGATCGAGACGTCGGCCCGCGAGCAGCTTGAGCGCGACCAGGTGCTCGCGGGTGGCGACCGGCAGGCGAAGGCCGGGCAGGACCTCGAGCAGATCGGCAGCCTCGACCACCTCTCTCTCGATGCCCGAGGACGCGAACAGCAGGTCGACGACGATCCCGTATCGTGGCTGGCCGGGTGGCTTGACGCGCACGGATGCCAGCCGGCCGGTCGAATCGTGCTCGAGCTGGTGGACGACGCGATACCCTCGACCGAGCAGACCGCGAATGACGCCTTCAGCGGCTGCATCGTCGCCCACGCCAAGCGCAAGATCGATGTCCCGCGTCATGCGCGGCTCGGCACGAAGCGACACCGCCAGACCGCCGATGAGCGCGAACGGGCTGCCCATCTCCGTCAGATCGGAAGCGATCTGCGCGAGCGCACGCTGGAGCTGCGTCATGCGGTCTCGGGAAACCGGTTCGCCGGGCGGCCTTCACCGTCCCCCTGCTCCGCCCCGGGGCGCTGCTCGAGCCACGCGTTCAGGAGGGCATCGAGCTCGCTTTCGGTCGCGCCCGGATGTCGTCTGCGCAGGTTCTGTCGTTGCAGAGCGAGCCCCGCTTCGAACAGATCCAGGGTACACCGCATCTTGTCGGCCGGTGTGGGTTCGTCGCGCCGCACCCTCCGGCATCTATCCTGTTTGCCGTTCTCGGGAAACGAGGCGCCGAGCGCACTCCACGCGGAGTTGACCCGCGGCCGCCGACGCGGCGAAGTAGGCGCCGCATGACGCCCACCCCCCGCACCACGTCCACCGCCCGCACCGACATCCCGAAGGTTCCGCTCCTCGAGGCGCTGCGCGCCCTCGTCGACGGCCGGAGCGTGCGCATCGACATGCTGTCGCGCCTGCAGCGCATGCACGACGAGCGCGGTCCGATCGTCGCGCAGCACACGGGCCTGTTCCAGATGGTCAACCTCTTCGGCCCCGACGCGAACCGCTTCGTGCTGCTCGACCGCGACCGCATCTTCTCGTCGCGCAAGCCATGGATGCTCATCATGGGCCGCATCTTCCCGAACGGCCTGCTGCTGCGCGACGGCGACGAGCACAAGCTGCACCGCAAGATCATGCACGAGGCCTTCACCACGCCCGCGCTGCGCAACTACCTCGAGCGCATGAATCCGATGATCGCGCGCGGCCTCGATCCCTGGCGCGGCGAGGGCTTCCTCGCCTTCCGCGCCTTCAAGGAGCTGACGCTCGACATCGCGGCCTCGATCTTCGTCGGCGTCGCGCTCGGGCCCGAGACGCGGCGCATGAACGGCGTGTTCGAGGATCTCGTGGCAGCGTCGATGTCGCGCCTCCGCCTGCCGATCCCCGGCCTCGAGTTCCAGCGCGGGCTCCGCGGCCGCGCGTTCATGATCGACTACTTCCGGAAGCTCATCCCGCAGCGACGCGCCGGTAACGGCGACGACATGTTCAGCCGCCTCTGCCGCGCCCAGAGCGAGGAAGGCGCGCGCTTCACCGACGCCGACGTGATCGACCACATGGTCTTCCTGATGATGGCCGCGCACGACACCACGACGAGCACACTGACGTCGATGACCTACGAGCTCGCGCGCCACCCGGAGTGGCAGGAGCGCCTGCGCGACGAGAGCCGTGCGCTGGGTAAAACCGCGATCGACTTCGACGACCTCGAGAAGCTGCCGGCGCTCGGCTGGGTGATGAAGGAGACCCTGCGTCGCTACCCGCCGCTGCCGGTGATCCCGCGCATCGCGACGAACGACTTCGAGTGGGGCGGCTACCGCGTCAAGGCCGGCGCGATGGTGGTCGCGTCGCCGATCCACACGCACCACATGCCGGAATGGTGGCCGGAGCCGCAGCGCTTCGATCCCGAGCGCTTCACACCCGCGCGCGCCGAAGACGAGCGACACACCCACTCGTGGGTGCCGTTCGGCGGCGGCGCACACCTCTGCATCGGCTACCGCTTCGCCGAGGTCCAGGTGAAGAGCATCCTGCACCAGATGCTCCTGCGACACCGCTGGAGCGCTGCGGCGGACTACCGCATGCCGGTGCAGCAGGCGCCGATCTCGAAGCCGCTCGACGGCCTGCCGCTGCGGCTCGAGCGCGCCTGACGCCGGGCAGCGTCGCGAGGACGCGCGCGCTTCCGCTCCCCGCGCCAGGCTCCGTTCACGCGCTCGCCGGGCGGGCGAAGACGGCGACCACGAGCGCCTCCGCGCAGCGCGA
>JAIEPK010000477.1 GCA_019749875.1 Candidatus Binatia bacterium
GCGGCACCGCTCGCGGCCGCGGCGGCTCGGCTGCGGCGCTTGGGCGTGGCGGACGCGCCACCGGCGCCGTTGCCGCCGCCGTTGCGCGTCTTCTTGCGCGATTCGCTGCCGGTCTTCGCCACGGGGACTCCGTTCGTGCTGCTCAGCGACGCACGCTGCGCAGCGTCTCCTCGAGGGTGTAGAGCGGCTTGAAGCCGGTCGCCGCGCGGAAGCGCCGGCCGTCGATCGTGCAGGGATACTTCGCGAAGTCGATCGCGTCCGCGGGGAACGGGTAGAGCCCGTAGCGGAACAGGCGCGACAGCAGATCGCGCGCGATGGTCTCGATCACCGGCACCGCCGTGCCGCCGGTCTCGCGGATCGCGACCTTGAGCGGAACCGCACCCGGTCCGACGAGGTTGAACACGCCGCGGGCGCTGGTCTCGAGCGTGAGCGCGATCGCCTCGGCGACGTCCTCCTCGTGGATGAACTGCATCATCGGGTTGAAGCCGAACACCGTCGGCACGTAGCGCAGCTTCAAGTAGGCGCCGATCGAGCTGTGCACGTAGTAGCCGAGCGTGCTCACTGGACGCAGGATCGTCGTGTGGATCTCCGGGTAGCGCCACAGGAACGTGGTCGCGAGCGTGTCGACCTCGGCGAGGTCGCGGATCTCCGGGTAGTGCCGGCTGACGTTCAGCGCGGTGTCCTCGTCCATGTAGTACGGGTTCTCGGCCAGAGCGCCGTACACGTAGGAGCTCGACAGGATGACCAGCTTCTTGACGCCGTAGGTCGCGCAGTACTCGAGGATGCGCTTGGTGCCGACGACGTTGACGTCGTGACGCAGCTTCTCGTCGAACTGGTGGCGGACGAGCCCCAGGTGAACGACGGCGCTGGGACGATCCTTGCGGAACACGTCCTCGACCTTCTTGCTGCGCAGGTCCGCCTGGTGGAACGTGACCTCGCGCGCGTGGCCCTCCCAGCGTGCGGCGTCGATGCCGCTGATCGCGTACTCGCGCGCGAGCCGCTTCGCGACCAGCCGTCCCTGGCCGCCCGCGATCCCGGTGATGAGGAGGCGCTCCATGGGTCGAGGCGACGAGGTACTGGACGTCGGGTCGGGGTTCAACCCGCCGCGCAGCGACGTCCGATCCGTGCTCGATCCGCCGCGCAGCGACGTCCGGTCCGTGCTCGATCCGCCGCGCGCTCTGGTCTCGCGGTCGGTCATTCCGCGGCCGGCACCACCACCGCCGCGCGCTGCACGTCCTCGTAGCGGATCTTCGCGAGGTCGAAGGCCTCGAGGTTCTCCTTCAGCTTGGTGAACGTGGTCTGGAACGACGGCAGCGTCTTGCGCGCACGCGTCAGCGGCGTCGTGCGCGCGAGCAGGAAGTTCTTGACGTACGGATGATTCAGGCCGCGCTTCTTGAGCTTGGCGACCGCCTGTCCGAGGACCTCGTCCGCCTCGCGCACGAGCTCGGCGCGCTGCTCGCGCTGCGGCAGCGTCTTCGCGAAGTCGCCCGCGAGAAACTTGTCGACGCGCTTCAGGATCGGCGCGAACGCGCCGCCGGCGAAGCGCTTGTTCTGCTCGTAGAGCAGTCCGAGCGTGATCAGGTGCGGCGACTCGAACTGGAATGCGAAGTCCTCCTCGCCCGCCTGCGGCGCCTCGTCGGCGAGCACGCGGTACATGCGGATGACTTCGAGCGACTTCTCCTTCAGGTTGTGCGCCTTCTCGGTGTTGAGCGCCAGGATCTGGAACGACACCGCGCTGTCCGGAACGAGGATCGCCGGAAGCGTCGTCCGCTTGAGCTTGACGAGCGCCACGCGGCGATGGTTGCCGTTCGGCGTCCAGTAGACGCCGGGACGCGGGCTCGTGACCAGCACCGGATCGACGAAGCGGTCGAGCTTCTTCACCACATCCTGGAGGCGCTTCGCGTGCGTCGGGCTCAGGTCGCGCTGGTAGGGCGTCGCGTCGACCTTCTCGAGCGGCAGGAGGCAGAAGATCTGCCAGTGCGCGCCCATCGGCTCCTGGTAGAGCGCGAGCGTTCGGCCGCCGTCGCGCTCGACCTGCTCGGCGAGGGCGACCACGTCCGCCGGGGGGCGAACGTCGGGCTCGACGCTCCAGCGCTGCTCGGCCATGCCCTCAGCCTTAGCATCCTCGCTGGCCGGCGGAACCCGTGCCGGTGATTCCAGGCGACCGGCGAGCCCGCGTGCGGGAATCCAGCGCGTCGCTCTCAGATTTCAGTTGGCGGGGTCCGATGAAGCAGGCGTGAGCAGCCGAGCTCAGATGTCTCTCGAGCGGCCGAGCCTGCAGGACTGGGTGCGCATCGCGCTCGGGCTCGGAGAACGCTCGGCGACCATCACCGACGCCTTGCGCGAGGACATGAAGCTGCCGGTGGTCGACCGTCTGCGGCGCGTGCTGGTGGTCGGAACCATCGCTCTCCCGTTCAGCCTGATCGGCGACGTCGGCGTCGACGCGCGCGAGCTGCGCGAGCGCGTGATCGTCAAGTCGATGCTCACGGTCGCATACTTCCTCGGCATGGTCGCGCTGAGTCGTCTGCGCGATGCACCCGTGGCGCGCGTCGAGCGCGTGGTGCCGTTCATCGCCGGGCTGCTCTGCATGGGCACGACGGTGTCCGGGATCGCGGCCGACGACGCCTTGATGATCGCCTACCTGCTGTCGGTGATCACGATCGGCTTCGGCATCGTCCTGCCGTGGACGGTGCGTGCGCAGCTCGTTCTGGTCGGCGTCGCGTGCGGCTGCTTCGCGATCACGCTGCTCTGCGCCCCGAGCGCCGCGGCCCTCTCGTCCAACATGCGCTTCGCGGTGCTCACCGCGATGCTGGTGTCGGCGACCGTCACCTACGCGCTCGAGGCCCACCGCGTGGAGAGCCGACGCATCGCGCTGCTGCACGACGGCCAGGCCGTCATCCTGCGCCGCGTCTCTGCCGACGCCGAGCTCGGCGAGGTGCTGCAGCGCATCGTCGAGCTGTGCGAGAAGCAGTTCCCGAAGAAGATCTTCTCGGTGCTGCTGCTCGACGAGGATGGACGGCGCCTCCGGCCCGGGGCGAGCGGACGCTTGCCCGCCGCGTGGGTCGCGGCGATCGACGGCGTCGAGATCGGACCGGACGTCGGCTCTTGCGGCGCCGCAGCCGCGCGCGCCGAGCGGGTCATCGTGACCGACACCGCGACCGATCCCAAGTGGGCGGGCTTTCGCGACCTCGCGCTGTCGCATCGCCTCCTCGCCTGCTGGTCCGAGCCGATCCGCGACGCCCGCGGCGAGGTGCTGGGGACGTTCGCGACCTACTCGCACGTGCCCGACCATCCCGGTCCCGACGAGATCGCCTTGATCGAGACCGCCGCCGATCTGGCCGGCATCGCGATCGACCGCCAGCGCGGACACGAGGCCATCCGGAAATACTTGACTGCGCTCGACGACGCACGGCGCGAGGCGGTGCGGCACGCGGGCGACCTCGCCGTCGCGCGCGACCACGCGCTCGCCTCGACGCGCGCCAAGTCCGAGTTCCTGGCCAACATGAGCCACGAGATCCGGACGCCGATGAACGCCGTGATCGGCATGACGACCTTGCTGCTCGGCACGCCGCTGACCGACGAGCAGCGCGACTTCGCACAGACGATCCGCATGAGCGGCGACGCGCTGCTCACGGTGATCAACGACATCCTCGACTTCTCGAAGATCGAGGCGGGTCAGCTCGAGCTCGAGCGGCAGCCGTTCGAGCTGCGCGCCTGCGCGGAGGACAGCATCGACCTGATCGCGCAGCAGGCGGCGCAGAAGCGTGTCGAGCTGACGCTGCTGATCGGTCGCGACGTGCCGTCGCGCGTCATTGGCGACTTGAGCCGGCTGCGCCAGGTTCTGGTGAACCTGCTGAACAACGCCGTCAAGTTCACCGACGCGGGTGAGGTCGTGCTCGCGTGCTGGCGGGACGGCGTCGAGCGCGATCGCATCCACTTCGCGGTGCGCGACACCGGCGTCGGCATCCCCGGCGAGCGCATGGATCGACTGTTCCGGCCCTTCTCGCAGGTCGACGCCTCGGTCACGCGCCGCTTCGGCGGCACCGGCCTCGGTCTCACCATCTCGAGACGCTTCGTCGAGATGATGGGCGGCGACATGTGCGTGGAGAGCGCGCCGGGGCACGGCTCGACCTTCCACTTCACGATCCGCGCTGCCGCCGATGATTCGCCGGCGACGGCCGCCGACGTCGCGCCGCTCGCGGGCCGGCGCGTGCTGATCGCCGACCCGCACGACACGCGGCGCTACGGGCTCGCACTCCAGGCCTGCACGCTGGGCATGGACGCGACCACGACCGACGGAGCGCGCGCCGCCGCCGATCTGCTGCGCTCGGGCGAGCGGGTCGATGCCGTGCTGCTGGCGACCGGTGAGGGCTCGGACGACGAGCAGGACGCGCCGGTCGCGCTGCTGCGCCTCGCTGGCGAGCGCGGTGTCCCCGTCGTGCTGGTGGGCGCGCCCGCACGGGACAGCCTCGAGGGGCGCCCCGGGCCCCGCGTCGAGTCGGTGCCCCGTCCGGTGCGTCTCGCGCAGCTCGGGACGGCGCTCGGACGGCTGCTCGAGGCGACGGCCGGTACGCAGGGCCGGCCACGCTCCGTCGGCGACAGCCTCGACGTGACGCTCGGCAGCCGCTTCCCGCTCCGCGTGCTGCTCGCCGAGGACAATCGCATCAATCAGAAGGTCGCGCTCAAGCTTCTCGAGCGCATGGGGTTCCGGGCCGACGTCGCGGCGGACGGCTTCGAGGTGCTCGCGGCGCTCGACCGCCAGCCCTACGACGTGATCCTGATGGACATCCAGATGCCGGGCATGGACGGCATCGAGGCCGCGCGCATGATCCGGCAGAGCCGGCCGGCGAGCGAGCAGCCCGCGATTCTCGCGCTCACCGCGAATGCGACGCAGCAGGACCATGCCGACTGCCTCGCCGCGGGCATGGACGGCTTCCTGTCGAAGCCGGTCGCACCGGCGGCGCTCGCGAAGGCGCTCGAGCGCTGCGGCCGGGCGCGCTGCGGCGAGCCCGAGGATCCCGTGCAGCGCGCGTCGATCTGACGACGTGCGCGGCGCCGCGCTGGAACCGTGCCGAGCCTCCCGTCATCGGACCGGCATGGCGAGCGCGAACAGCGTCCCGGAAGCCCCGGGCCCTTTCCTTTCCGGCCGGCCCCGGGCACTCTCGCAGGCGACAGCCAGCACGGGGGACGGTGTGACGACCAAGCCGACGGAAGACGCCGGGCGAAAGCTGCGAATCGGTCCGGTGATCGCCGTCGTGGCCGCGATCGCGGGGCTGGTGCTCGTGTTCTCGATGCTGCCGGTCGCGGCATGGCTCGCGGCGTTCCAGGCCTGGGTGCAGGAGCTCGGGCCGCTCGGCTGGCTGGTCTACGCGCTCGCCTACGCCGCCTGCGTGACGCTGTTCGTTCCGGCGTCCTTGCTGACCCTCGGTGCCGGCGCGATCTACGGCCTCGGCGTCGGCGTCGGGGTGGTGCTGGTCGGGGCGACGCTCGGCGCGACGGTCTCGTTCCTGCTCGCGCGCACCCTGCTGCGTGATCGCATCGAGCACATGACGCGCGGCAACGCGCGCTTCCGCGCCCTCGACCGCGCGATCGCGAAGGAGGGCGCGAAGATCGTCTTCCTGGTCCGCCTCGCACCGGTGTTCCCGTTCACCTACATCAACTACGCTTTCGGTTTGACGGGCGTCGCGACCATGCCCTACGTGCTCGCGTCGCTGGTCGGGATGACGCCGGCGACCTTCGCGTACGTCTACCTCGGCTACGCTGCGGCGCACGCCGCGAGCGGGTCGGACAGCGCGCGCACGGTGGTGCAGATCGTGGGCGCGGTCGCGGCGATCGCGGTGACGGTGCTGGTGGCGCGGATCGCGACGCGCGCGATCCGCGAGGCGGGGGTCGAGGAGCCGACGGCCGGCTGAGGATCGGTCTCCGGCCGAGCTCTCGGCGGGCGCGCATCGTTCGCGCTGCCGTGCGGCCTCCGCCGGCGGGCGCTCCCCCTCGCGTCCGGGCGCGGCGCGGAGAGATCGCCGGGTACGTCGATCGACGTATCGACGTTTCGCGGGCCGCTGCGGCACTCTGCCCGGCACTCTGCCCGGCACTCTGCCCGGCAGCCGGAGCCTGCCGATGAGATCGCCGCGAACCTTCAGCCTGATCCGCCTCGAGCGCTCGCCGCTGACCCGCTTCATCGCGCGAGTTCTGGTTCTGACGCTGCTGTCGTGGAGCCTGCCGTTCGACGCGGCGCTGCCGGGCCGTGCGGTCGCGCGCGAGACGCTGCCCCC
>JAIEPK010000283.1 GCA_019749875.1 Candidatus Binatia bacterium
TCGCCTGATCACGACCGTGCGGAGGCTGCTCGAGGCGGACGTGGCGGTGGTTATGCTGCGTGGTGCGCCGGAGGAAGACTTCGTCGTGGTGGCGACCAGCGGCGGCGGAGCGGGCACGTCGGGGATCGCCGCCGACGTGCTCGGTCGCTGGTGCGACGGCATCGCGGCCGGGGCGGTCGTGATGCCGGGGGCGGAGGTCGCCCCCGCGCTGCCCGAGCTCGCCGGCTGCGAGAGCGCATGGCTGCTCGCCCTGCAGACGGGTGGGGCGCTGGGGGGCGTCGTGGTCGCCGGGACGGGCGGCACGGTCGACGGCAGCGAGAAGCGGCTGCTGGCGCACGGCATCGCACAGATCGCCTCGACCGCGCTCGCCAACGCGCGGCTGCTCCAGGAGCTGCAGCGTGCGAGCCGTCTCAAGTCGGAGTTCGTCTCGACCATGTCGCACGAGCTGCGCACGCCGCTCAACGTGATCCTGGGCAACGCGGAGATGGCCGCCGACGACGACGTCGGTGCCGCAGAGCGCCGGCGCTGCCTCGCGGGCATCCAGCGGGCGGGTCGCGACCTGCTCGAGCTGGTCGAGGACACGCTCGAGATCGGCCGTCTCGATTCGGGCCGCTCGAGCGCGACGCCGGTGGAGATCGGCCTGCCGGTGCTGTGGCGCGATCTGTGGACGAGCTGTGCCGGGCTCTCGCCGGCAGCCGGCGTGGAGCTGTCGTGGGGAGCCGAGCCGCCCGACCTCACGGTGGCGACCGACGTGCGCAAGCTCGTGACGATCACCAAGAACCTGGTCGGCAACGCGCTCAAGTTCACCGCGCGCGGCTCGGTCGCGGTGGAGCTCGCACCGGCCGACGGTGGCCTCGTGCTGCGCGTGAGCGACACCGGGATCGGCATCCCGCCCGACAAGCACGCCGAGGTCTTCGAGATGTTCCGCCAGCTCGACGGTTCCGACTCGCGCGCCTACCGGGGCTCCGGGCTGGGTCTCTACATCGTCAGCCGCCTCGCCGCGGAGCTGGGCGGCTCGGTCGAGCTCGTGAGCGCGGTGGGACGCGGCTCGACGTTCACGGTGACGCTCCCCGACCTGCGCCTCGACCCGGGCGAGGCGCGACCGGACGCCACGGTGGAAGCCGTCCGGTCGCGCGCCATCGCCTGAGATTCAGCCCGCGCGATACAGCTCGTTGCGCAGCACGGTCCCCGGCAGAGCACCGGTGTGCCGGCCGCCGCGCATCAGGATCTTGCCATTGACGACCGTCGCGTCGTAGCCGACCGAGCCCTGCGTCAAGTGCGGCGCACCGGCCGGGAACTCGTGCCGCAGCTCCGGCATGGTCACGTCGAGGCGGTCGAGGTCGATGACGTTGATGTCCGCGTACGCGCCGTGACGCAGCAGCCCGCGGTCGTGCAGGCCCCACATCAGCGCGGGGTCGAAGGCGAGCTTGCGGATCGCGCGCTCGATGCCGAACAGCTTGCGCTCGCGCACCCAGTAGGCGAGCAGGAAGGTCGAGTAGCTCGCGTCGCAGGTCTGGCTCGTGTGCGCGCCCGAGTCGCCGAGGCCGATGCCGGTGAGCGGATGTGCGAGCATCGCGCCGGCGGCGTCGAGATCGGGGTTGAACAGCGGGACCAGGAAGAAGCCCTTGCCCTGCGTCTCGAGCAGGTGATCGATGATGATCTCGGCGACCGGCAGGCCTTTGCGCTCCGCGATCGCGACGATGCTGCGCTCGGGATCGGTCTCGTACGCGCGGACGCCACGACCGTTGAGCGGGAAGACGTGCGTGAGCGTCGCCATGCCGCCGAGGATGTCGCCGGTCGAGCCGCGCATGCTCTCGACCGCCTGCGCGCGGAACGCCGGGTCGCGCAGCGCCGCGAGCTGCTCTTCGATCGGCTTCGCGATCAGCTCGAAGCCGGCAGGAAACATGGTCAGCGGCGAGATCGACGTGCCGAGGCCCATCAGGATGCCGACGCTCCGCACCGCGACCTGCGGCACGATGCGCGCGCCCTTCTCGGCCGCGCGCTCGACCTTGTCGAGGATGCCCTTCCACACGTCGGGGTAGGCGAGGTTCTGGATCAGGCCGAAGCTCATCGGCCGCGCGCTCTCCAGCGCGACCGGCAGCATCCACTCGTAGTCCTTGTCGAAGCCCGCCGCGTCCTCGCCGGCGGCGCCGAGCGTCACCAGCTCGAACACGCCGCTGCCGTAGTCCGCGAGCGCGCGCGCGATCGCGTCGATCTCGCGACGATTGGCGAAGGTACCGGGGACGGGATCCCACGCCGGCGTGCGGTGCATCGTCGTGCGGCCGGTCGCGAAGCCGAGCGCGCCGGCGCGCATCGCGCCGATCACCGAGTCGTGCATGGTCGCGAGCTCGTCGTCGGACGCGGGCGCGTCGGTGGCACCTTTTTCGCCCATCGCGAAGATGCGCAGCGGCGCGTGGCTGATGTGCGCGCCGACGTTCAGCCCGAGCGGCATCTTCGCGAGGCACGCGAGGTACTCGGGAAAGGTCTCCCAGCCCCACTCGATGCCTTCCTTCATCGCGGCGCGCGGGATGTCCTCGACGCCCTCCATCAAGAACATCAGGTACTCCCGATCGGACGGCTTGCACGGGGCGAAGCCGACACCGCAGTTGCCGACCACGGCGGACGTCACGCCGTGCTGGTTCGAGGGCGAGCCGAGCGGGTCCCACGTGAGCTGCGCGTCGAGGTGCGTGTGCACGTCGACGAAGCCCGGCGTGACGATCTTGCCGCGCGCGTCGATCTCGTCGGCCGCCGGGCCGGTGTGCTTGCCGATCGCCGCGATGCGGTCACCGACCACGGCGACGTCCGCCGTGTACGCCGGCCCGCCGCTGCCGTCGACGATCGTTCCTCCGCGAATGACGAGATCCGCCTTCATGCTGCCTGCTCCTCGAGAGGTTTGACCGCGACCGGAGAGCCGCGGCTGTACCGGAAGCTACAGCGAATCGCGGTCCGGACGCCAGCGGGGAAGGTCGGGCGCGACCCGATTCCAGGCGGCGCGGGCGCAGCTGCTCAGGCGGGGCAGGGGGGCTGCCACCGCGTCGCGCCAGTCGAAGGTGCCGAGTACCGGTTGCGCTTCGGCGAGCGCGACGATGTCGCTGCGGTCGTGCGGGCCGCCCGCCTCCAGCTTCAGCAGGACCAGAGCCAGCGCGGTCGCGACGGGCGCGTCCAGGATCTCGTCGCGAACGGCCGTGTCGACGGCGTGCTGCACGGCCTGGCCGCGGCCGACGAGCAGATCGTGCGTCGGCGGTGCGGATCTCGACGCGTCCGACGGCGTCGCCCCACAGCGTTGCGTCAAGCACGCGACGGTCCATGGTCAGCAGGGCGACGTCGGCGGTGTAGCGCGCGTAGCCGTGCGCTGCGAGGGCGAGGCCGCCGATCACGCAGAAGCGGACGCCGCCGTCCTCGAGACGCGCGACGAGCCGGCGATCAAGCACGCTCGGTCCCGTCCACGGCGCCGAGCACCCGCGACGGCCGGCGTCCGCGCTGCAGGATGCGCTCGCGCAGCCGCCGCGCGTCGTCGAGCGACGCTCCGGCGGGCATCTTCGCAAGCAGCAGCCGCAGCCCGAGCGCGTCGTGCATCATCGCCTCCACGAGGCGGAGCGCTTCCGCGGGGGACTGCGGTGCCGCGCGCCTTCGCATGCGCGGTAGGGTAGGGGAACGGTCGTCCCGGCTCCAATGCGGCGGCATCACGGAGAGCGCCGACGATTCGCGCGCGCCGACGGCGACGCGACGATCGGCCCCTCCGGGTGAGGCGACCGGGTGCCGGTGGTCGGGAAGCGCCCTTCGCACCCGCAGATCGACCGTTCACGGCATCGGGACTTCCCCGGGCCCTGCCGGCCGGGATAGGACGCACGACGCTCGGCCCCCGACGGAGGAACCACAGATGCGAAACGGACTGCCCGTGCTGCTCCTCGCGACGCTGCTGCTCGCGACCCCCGCCGCGGCGCTCGAGAAGTGCCTGACCGGCGGCTCGACGCTCGGCGACCAGCGCGCGCTCGCCGCGCTGCGCGCCGACATCGACGCCGCGTGCCCGTGCGCGTCGTACGACGGCGGCAAGGGAGCGGACCGCGCCGCGTACCGGCGCTGCGCGCGCACCGTCCGCGACCAGGCGCTCGCGGCGCGCGAGCTGCGCACGGAGTGTCGCGCCAACGCGACGCGCGGGTTCTCGGACACGACCTGCGGCACGATCGGCAAGGTCGCGTGCGGTCGGGTGCAGCCGTCGTCGAAGACCAGGCCGGTCGGCTGCAGCGTCAAGTCGGCCGACCGCTGTGCGAGCACGCCGCGCTTCACCGAGACCGCCTGCACGGCGCAGACGCATTGCTCGGACGTCGTCGACTGGACCGCCGGCACCTGCAACGACGTGCGCGCGCGGTCTCCGTACCAGGCGGGCGTGCGGACGATCACGTTCACCAAGCAGTCGGCCGTCAATCCGGCGAACCCGCGTCCGCTCGACACCGTCATCTGGTACCCCACCGACCCCGGCGCGGGCCCGATCAACTCGACCTACGGCGCGGTCGTCGATGCGCCGCTGGCGGCTGGCGGCGCACCGTACCCGGTCGTGCTGTTCAGCCACGGCTCGTGCGGCTTCCCGCTGCAGTCGATCTTCCTCACCGCGCAGCTCGCGGCGCAGGGCTTCGTGGTCGTGGCTCCACCGCATCCGGGCAACACGATCAACGAGTTCCCGACCTGCGGCACGAGCGGGGCGCAGGTCAACTCGTTCATCGAGCGCCCGCAGGACATCATCTTCGTGCTCGACGAGATGCTGGCCGCGAACGACGACGCCGCCTCGCCGTTCTTCGGCGCCCTCGATCCGGATCGCATCGCGATGTCCGGACACTCGTTCGGCGGGCTGACGACCTATCTGGTCCAGGCGATCGAGCCGCGCGTCAAGGTCGCGATTCCGATGGCGCCCGCGGTGATCGGTACGCGCTCGCTGACGGTCCCTTCGCTCACCATGATCGGCGCGATCGATACGGTGGTGAACAACGCCGCGACGCAGACCGCGTACGCCGCGTCGGACGCGCCGAAGACGCTGGTCTCGATCGGCAACGCCGGGCACTACGCGTTCTCGGGACTCTGCTTCCCGAGCTCCGATTGCAATCCGCCGACGACGCTCACCCAGGACGAGGCGCACGGCCACGTGCTGCGCTGGGTGCGTCCCTTCCTCGAGACCTACCTGAACGGCGACGCGAGCTACGCGGCGTTCTTCTTGCGGCCGCTGCCGGGCGAGACGGTGAGCGCCCAGCTCGAGTAGCGCTCGATCACCCGGGTGAGGATCGACGCCGCGCGCGCTTCGTCCTCGCGCCGTCGCTGGAGACGGTGTGCTCGACCGAGGCCGACGAGCGTCCCGCGCGCGGCGGCGGAGCGCACGAGCCCCGCTCGACGAACTCCGACACGAACTCGGGCAGGGGCGGTACGACGGTCGCGTGCTCGATGCGCGCCACCAGATGCTCGATCATCGTGCTGCCGGCGAGCCGGTAGTCGAAGCGCACCACGCTGATCGGCGGACGGTACGCCTGCTCCCAGAACGAGTCGCCGAACGCGAGCACCGACACGTCGGTCGGGACCACGAGCCCGGCGTCGCCGACCGCGACCAGGACGGCGGGTGTCAGCGCTTCGGTGCCCGGGACGACGGCCGTCGGTCGGTCGGGCCGCGCGAGCAGCGATGCCGCGTGCGCGCGGCACTCGTCGGCGTCGGACGCGGTCACCACGAGCCGCTCGTCGAAGGACGCGCCGGCCTCGGCGAGGCTGCGCTGCAGGCAGCCGATGCGGAAGCGCTGCATCGGCGGCAGGATGCGCGTGTCGCGCTCGACGTAGGCGAAGTAGGCGATGCGGCGGTGCCCCAAAGCTACCAGACGAGCGAAGGCCGCGACCGCGGCCGCCCGCTCCGACGTCTCGCGCAGCTCGTTGCGCCGCAGCGCGCGCCGTTGCGCCGCCGACACGTCGGGCACCACCGGGATGCCGGAGTCGCTGAAGCGCGCGAGCTGCTGCATGCCGTGGATCGGGCCCGCGACGACCAGGCCGTCGATCTGCTCCTCGTAGAGGCGCTCGAGCTGCTGCTCGATGACGCTCTGCGAGTTCTGCCCGTCGCACACCAGCAGCACGTAGCCGTGGCGACGGGCCGCATCGCCGGCGGCGCGCAGCCAGCGCCCGTACAGCGGCAGGCTCAGGTCGGGCACGATCACGCCGATGATGCGCGCGCGCACGCCGCGCAGCACCTTCGCGGCGCGGCTCGGGCGGTAGCCGACGCGTCGTGCCGCGGCGACGATCCGTGCGCGCGTGTCGTCGCGCACCAGCACGCCGGAGCCG
>JAIEPK010000104.1 GCA_019749875.1 Candidatus Binatia bacterium
CCTGACGGCTCGGCCGCTCGCCCTGCGGGCTCGCAGAGGGGGGCAGTGCCGGTGCGCAGCCGCGCTGGAGCCTCCACCCCCGGCTCGCCTGACGGCTCGGCCGCTCGCTGGTCGGACTCGTTTCGCGGCGAGCGGCGATCCTTGCTGCGCGGGTTGACGAGGAGTGGCTCCCCGTTCGATCGTCCTGATACGCTCCGCGCGTGGAGGACGGCGCGGAGGTGCGGCGCCGCGGATTGCCGAGGGTGCTGCGGCGGGTGGTCCTGCTCGGCTTGCTGGCGGCGGCCGCGGCGCTGTTCTGGCTCGATCGCAAGGTCGTGCAGGGCTTCGGGGAGGCGCGCTGGCGTCACCCGGTGCGCATGTACGCCGCACCGCGCCGCATCGACGTCGGGGTCGACCTGGATGCCGGCGGCATCAGCGACGAGCTGCACGAGCTCGGCTATCGGGCCGTCACCGGCAAGCCGACCGAGCCGGGAACCTTCCGGCGCAGCGGGCAGCGGCTCGACATCTATCTGAACGCCGCTCCGGTCGCGGATGCGTTCCGCGACCGGCCGCCGCGCCGCGCGACGCTGGAGCTCGAGTCCGGACGCGTCGTGCGCTCGATCGAGCTGCAGCCCGACGGCACGGGGGTGGAGTCGCTCGAGCTCGAGCCGCGTCCGCTCGAAGGGCTGTATACCTCGCACTGGACCGGCCGCATGCCACTCGAGCTCGCCGACGTGCCGACGTACGTGGTCGATGCGGTGCTCGCCGCCGAGGACGAGCGCTTCCTGTCGCACCACGGGATCGACCTGCCGTCGCTTGCGCGCGCCGTCCAGGTCAACTGGGTCGCGGGAAAGGTCAAGCAAGGCGGCAGCACGATCACGCAGCAGATCGTCAAGAACTACTTCTTGACGCAGGAGCGGACCTTCACGCGCAAGCTGCGCGAGATCCCGATGGCGCTGCTGCTCGACGCGCGCTTCGACAAGCGCGAGATCCTCGAGTGCTACCTCGCGACCGTCTATCTGGGGCACGATCGGCTGGTCGGCATCTACGGGCTCGCCGAGGCGTCGCAGGTCTACTTCGGAAAGCCGGTCGGCAAGCTGACCCTCGCCGAGGGGGCGACGCTCGCGGGCATGATCCGCGCGCCCAACATCTACTCGCCGCTGCGCCACCCGGACGCGGCACTGCGGCGCCGTGACCAGGTGATCGAAAAGCTCCACGAGCTCGGCTGGATCACCAAGGCGCAAGCGGCCGAGGCGCTCGCCGAGCGCCCGAAGACGCCGCCGGGGCGGACCGCGCCACCCGAGGCCTACTTCATGGAGCACGTGCGGCGAACGCTGCACGACGAGCGACTCGATCCGTCGCACCTCGGCTTCGGCAGCGCGATCTTCACCACCCTCGATCCCCGCCTGCAGCGCGCCGCGAGCGCCGCGGTCGATGCGGTCGGCCGACGTCTCGACCGCAACCGGAGCGGCAAGCGCAGCATGCAGATCGCCGTCGTGGCGATCGATCCGCGCGACGGCGCGGTCCGTGCCCTGGTCGGCGGGCGCGACTTCCTGGCGAGCCAGCTCGACCGCACGACGCGCAGCCGTCGTCAGGTCGGATCGGTCTTCAAGCCGTTCGTCTACCTGGCGGCGATCGCGGATCCGGACGCCGGCGTCACGCCGGCGAGCATCCTCGACGACGAGCCGCTGACGGTGCAGCTCGACGGTGCCACGTGGAAGCCGCAGAACGTCGATGAGAAGTTCCGCGGTCCGGTGACCGTGCGGCACGCGCTCGAGCACTCGTTGAACGTGCCGACCGTGCGCCTGGCACAGCAGCTCGGCATCACGCACGTCGCCGACTTCGGGGATCGCCTGGGGCTCGCGGGCGATCCGCTGCCGCGCGTGCCGGCGATCGCGCTCGGCGCGTTCGAGTCCTCGCTGTTGCGCGTGACCGCGGCGTACACGACGTTTCCGCGCGGCGGCGAGCGCATCGAGCCGCATGCGGTGGCGGCGGTGAAGGCCCCGTCCGGTGTGATCCTGACGCGCGGACGCAGCAGCACGATGCCGGTCGCGGCCGCGGATGCGACCTACGTCGTGCATGCCATGCTGGAGGGCGTGGTCGCGCGCGGCACCGCCGCGGAGGTCGGCCGGTCGGGTCTCAAGACCGCGACGGCGGGCAAGACGGGTACGAGCGACGAGAGCCGCGACGCCTGGTTCGTCGGCTACACGCCGTCGCTCGTCGTGGGCGTGTGGGTCGGCTACGACGACGACCGCTCGCTGCCGGGCAGCGCCGCCCAGCTCGCGGTGCCGGTCTGGATCAACGTGATGCGGCACGCGACGGCGGGACAGGCGCGGGAGCGCTTCACGGTTCCTCCCGGCGTCGAGCTGGTGTCGGTGGAGGCGGCGAGCGGCAAGCTCGCCGACGCGCGCTGCGGTCCGGCGATCACCGAGGCGTTTCTCGACGGCACCGCGCCCACCGAGGGGTGTGCGCCCGGCGGGCGGGTGGTCGCTCGTACCGGGCGTCCGTCGCCCGTCAAGCAAATCGGCAAGGCGATCGGCGACTGGTTCTCGCGTCTGCCCGAGACGATCGGCGGCCTGCTCGGTCGTGACCGTCGGTGACGCTCCGGCCGACGTCCCTGGCCGCCGATGACGCGCGCGGGCGCGCCGTGGCGCCGGCTTCTGTCGCCACGGCGGACGGCGTGGTAAGCGGACCAATCGTCCGATGAGCGAGCCGCGGCTCACATTCGTCGCCCGCGCGGGCCGCCAATGCCTCGAGCTGGTCGCCTTCATCGGCAGCCTGGTGCGCTTCCTGTGGTCCGCGGCGAGAACCCTCCTGCGGCGCGGTTTTCCGTACCGGATCGTCGCCCTGCAGGTGTACGAGATCGGCCTCAAGTCGCTGCCGCTGACCGCCATCGCGGCGTTCGCGATCGGTGTCGTGCTCGCGCTGCAGACGCTCGTCATGCTGCGCAAGTTCGGTGCGGTGCACTACGTCGCGGTCGTCGTCGGGCTGTCGGTGATCAAGGAGCTCGGGCCGGTGGTGACCGCACTCATGGTCGCGGGTCGCGCGGGTTCGGGCATCAGCGCCGAGATCGGCTCGATGAAGGTCACACGCCAGATCGACGCGCTGCAGGTGCTGGCGGTCGATCCGCTGCAGTACCTGGTCGCCACGCGCATCCTTGCCTGCGTGATCGCGGTGCCCTTGCTGTCGGCCATCTCCGACCTGCTCGGCATCATCGGCGGTGCACTGATCGCCGTGACCTCGGGCGGCGTGCCGCCTGCCACGTACTACGAGACCACGGTGTACTACGTGACGCTCGGCGGTCTCCTCACCGGCCTCGCGAAGACGCTGGTGTTCGGCCTGATCATCGGGACCACCGCCGCGTTCTACGGCTTCGCGACCGACGGCGGCACGAGCGGCGTCGGCCGTGCGACCACGACCACCGTCGTGACGTCCTCGCTGATGATCTTCATCACCGACGTCATCATGACGCAGATCCTGGTGAGCCTTGGCTTCTGAGCAGCGAGGAAAGGGCAGCGTCGCCGGCGCGCAAGCCCAGGCACCGCACGTGCTGATCGAGTACCGCGACCTGTGGAAGGCGTTCGGCGAGAAGGAAGTGCTGAAGGGCGTCGACCTCGTGGTGAACCGGGGGGAGACGCAGGTGATCATGGGCAGCAGCGGCTCGGGCAAGTCCGTGATGCTCAGCATGCTCGTCGGGCTCTTGACGCCCGACCGTGGAGAGGTGCTGTTCGACGGGCAGGACGTCGCCCAGTTCACCTCGATCGAGGAGTGGCGGCGCGTGTGGCTGCGCACCGGGTTTCTCTTCCAAGGCGCCGCGCTGTTCGACTCGATGAACGTCGGGGAGAACGTCGGCTTCCCGCTGCGGCAGCACTCGCAGATGAGCGAGCAGCAGATCGGGGAGCGGGTCGCGGAAGTCCTGTCGTGGATCGAGCTCGAGGGCATCGAGCAGAAGATGCCGAGCGAGCTCTCGGGCGGCATGCAGAAGCGCGTCGGGCTCGCGCGCGCGATCGTCCTCGAGCCCGAGGTGGTGGTCTACGACGAGCCGACGACGGGTTTGGATCCGCTGACGTCCGACACCATCAGCGAGCTGATCCGGCGGCTGCAGCGCGAGCGTCAGGTGACCTCGATCGTCGTGACGCACGACGTGCGCTGCGCGTTCCTGGTCGCCGATCGCATCGCCATGCTGGACGAGGGGCGTATCCTCGTGGAAGGGACGCTCGACGAGATCAAGAACAGCGCGCAGCCGAAGCTGCGTGCCTTTCTCTATGGCTGAGCCGGCAAACGACCGAGGAAACTGCTGATGGCGAGGGAGACGGAACGGCGCCGCGAGGTGATCACCGGAGTGTTCGTCCTCGCCGGGCTCGCGGCGGTGACGTTCATGGTGGTGCTGCTCGGCGCCCAGCAGCGCATCTTCGAGAAGCGCTTCGACGTCAATGCCATCTTCGGCACGGTGAGCGGCCTGCGCGCCGGCGCGCCGGTGTTCGTCGCCGGCGTGAACGTCGGCTCGGTGGAGCGGCTGCGCTTCGTCCCCGCCGATACCTACCAGCCGACCGCCGACGAGCCGTCCGGCGCGGAGCCGAAGCCGGTCGGCCGCGTGGGCAAGGTCGAGGTGATGATGAACGTGGAGGAGCGCTTCCGTGACCAGATCCGGACCGACTCCGTCGCGACCATCGGCTCGGTCGGGCTTCTCGGTGACAAGTCGATCGACATCTCGGTCGGCAGCGCGTCGGCAGCGGTGGTCGAGCCGGGGGACACGCTGCGCAGCGTCGATCCGCTGACGCTCGCGGAGATCATCGACCAGATCGAGCCGATCCGCGACAAGCTCGACAAGATCCTCGGCGACATCGCGGCGGCAACCGGCAACTTGACCGACGAGGACACGCCGGTCGCGAAGTCGCTGCGCAGCATGAGCAACATCCTCGACAAGGTCGACCGCGGCGAGGGCACGATCGGCAAGCTGGTCAACTCGCCCGAGGTCGAGGACGAGCTGACGGCGACGCTGCAGCACGCGCGCGAGCTGCTGGTGTCGGCGCAAGGCACCGTCGACCAGATTCGCGCCGCGACCGTGGACCTGCCGGCGACCATGGTGTCGGTGCGCAAGGTCGCCGACGAGGTGGCGCAGCTCTCGGTGACGCTGCGCGAGAGCGCGCACCACTTCCCGCAGATCGTCGCCGACCTGCAGGTCGTCGCGCAGAACTTGAAGGTCGCGTCGCAGAGCTTTCCGCAGCTCGCCGTCGAAACCCAGCGTGGCGTGCGCGATGCGACCACCGTCTTCGACGCCGCGGGCAAGACCATCTTCCTGCGCGGCTACGTGGATCAGAACAAGGCCAAGCTGCCGGCGGCGATCGAGCGCGGCGACAGCTCGATCGAGTTGCCGTCGGCGGGGGCCGCTCAATGAGACGGAGCGCGCACCAGCGCGGGCTTCTCGTCGGTCTGCTCTCGATGGCGATGCTCGGCGCCGGGTGCTCGGCGGCGAAGCCGACGAGCTTGCTCGGAATCCGCTCCGACGCGGCCGCGCTCGAGCAGACGAGCCTCGAGTACGCGCTGCGCGGCGACCTGCCGCGCGCGCTCGCGATCGAGGAGCAGGCGCTGCTCGCGTATCGGAGCGTCGACGACACGGCGGCGATCACCGGTGCGCTGAACCGGGTCGGCAACCTGCGCCAGCGCACCGGTGACCGCCCCGGTGCGCGTGCGGCGTACCTCGAGGCACAGAGCCTCGCCGCGGTGACCGGCAACGGTGCGGAGGAAGCGGCGGCACGCAGCAATCTCGGCACGCTCGACGAGGAAGCGGGCGATCTGGCGTCGGCCGACGCGCAGTACCAGACGGCGCATGCGCTCGCCCACGCGGCGGGCGCCAAGGCCACGCTCGCGACGATCCTGAACAATCAAGCGCTGCTCGCGCGGCGCCAAGGCGACCCGGAGCGCGCCATCGCGCTGCTGCGCGAGGCTCTGGAGATCGACCGCGATGCCGGCAACGAGGCCGGGGTCGCGAACCGGCTGCGCAATCTCGGTGCGGTGCAGGCCGCGGCCGGCCATCGCAAGGAAGCCGTCGCCTCGCTGGAAGAGGCGCTCGAGGTCGATCGACGGCGCGAAAACGTCCCCGAGATCGCGCTCGACCTGGTGACGCTCAGCGAGGTCAATGCCCTCGATCCGGCGACGCGTACGGTCGCCATCAGCCAGCGCCGCCGGGCGGCCGACATTCATCGCCTGCTCGGCCGCGACGAGCTGCTGGCGCGCGACCAGGCCGCGATCGCGGGCTGGTGCGCCGACCTCGGGGCGTCCGGGGCGGGCGACGTCGCAGCGACGTGTGCCGCGCCGATCGGGACCGCCGCC
>JAIEPK010000069.1 GCA_019749875.1 Candidatus Binatia bacterium
TCCCGGTCGGCTTTCGCCTTCCAGTTCGTCGCGCGATCTCTCGCGCTTCGCGCCATGCCCGGCGCACGGGGCCCCGCGCGGCTTCGCCGCGTGGGGCGAGGGGGCGCGAGCCCCCTCGCTGAGATCAGTTCCGTCCCGGCAGGAGCCGCTCGGGCTCCGGCGCCAGCGGCTGCACCACCGGACCACCCTCCGGCGTGCCGTACTCGCCCGGCGGCGGCTCGTACGGACGCACGAACTTCTGCGGTCCGACGGCCTTCCCGTTCACCACCGGCCGACCCTCGGCGACCGTGAAGACCTTGCCGTCGCGCACGAAGAAGCGCTCCATCTCCGAACGCGTGAACGGCCGCGCGCCGAGGCGTCCGAAGACGCTCACCTGGTTGCCGCTCTCGTCGACCGCGCGATCGCGATCCATGCCCTTCGAGAGCGCGATCGCGGGGCCGGCGGTCTTGTACGTCGCGATCAGCCGCGGGGTCGGGATCGGGCTGAAGCCCTGCGCACCGACGGTCTCGCTCGGCGAGATCAGCTGCACGACGCGCAGGCCGTTCTTGCCGTCCGCGACGTAGGCGAACACGCTGTTGTAGGTCGCGCCGACGCGCACCGCGTGCGCGTCGTTGATCACGCCGTCCGCGCTGAACATCTGGAAGAGCTTCGGCTGCTCGGGCTTGGTCACGTCGACGATCGCGACGCCCTGGCTGCCCGCACCGATGTAAGCGTAGGTGCGTGCGACGTAGACGTCGTGCGCCTCCGCCATCGGCAGCTTGGCCTTCAGCACCGGCTTCTCGGGCCACGTGACGTCGACGACCTTGAGCCCGTCCGCGTCGGTGATGAACGCGTAGCGGAACTGGATCGCCACCGCGCGACCTTCGTTGACCGCCGGCGCACCGAGCGTCGCGACGATCTGCGGCGCCAGCGGATCGGCGATGCTGACGATCTGCAGGCCACGCTTGCAGAGGATGTAGGCGTAGTTGCCGGCGAGCGTGATGTACTCGGCGCCGTCGAGCGCGCCGTCCGGATTGAACTGCGCCGCTCGCTCGAGGAAGTTGTTCTGCGGATCACGGTCGCCGAGACGCGTGACGTCGACCACCACCAGACCTTCGACCGCGTCCGACACGAACGCGTAGCGGTAGATCGGGTTCCAGGGCTGCTCCTGGTTGGCCGGGTTCTGCTCGCGCGTCGGATCGATCGGCATGTTGGTCGGCAGCGCGATGCCGGTCGCGTCCTCGGTCGGCACGTAGGCGCGCTGGCCGAACGGCGACACCGGTGCGGTCTGGATGCGCTCCGAGCGGCCCTTGTTGTCGATGTTGGCGACGTCGTACACGCGGAGCCCGTCGGAGCCGTTCGCGGTGTACAGGTACTCGCCGCGCAGCTGCAGGCTCTTGACGTCGGTCGCACCGTGCTCGTACGCCTCCTGCAGCTGCATGTCGTGATCGAGGTGCTTCTGGAACTCGCCCGGGTACGCCATGCGGTGCAGGTTCGAGCCGATGACGGCCTGCGGCTCGTCCCACTCGGTGACCGCGACGCCCTCGATGCCCTCCTCGCCCATGCCGACCCAGGCGAAGCGGCCGACGAAGTTGACGAAGTTGGTGCCGAGCGTCATCACCTGCGCCATCCACGCGTTGTTGTCGCCGTTCGACGACACGTGGCAGCTGGTGCAGGTCTGCGCCTCCTCTTTCCGGACGGTGTGTCCGAAGAACGGGTTGAACGCCTGGCTCGAGTAGCCCTCGGCCGAAACCGGTGCTTGCTGGATGTAGAGGCGCTCGCGGTTCGCGTTCGTGGTGCTGATCATCAGCGCCGAGCTCGAGCGGGCGGGCGCGATCTTGAAGCCCTTCGCCGCGTTGTGCTTCGACATCATGAAGATGTCGTAGCGCACGACCTGCGGGTTGTAGGACGTCCAGTTGCGGAAGTCGCCGCCCTCGAAGTGCTGCATGTCCTTCTTCCAGTTCGCTTCCTGGGGAAGGTGGCAGCCGAAGCAGCTCGTCATCCACGAGGTGTGGCAGGTGTAGCAGACCATGTTGTCGTCGCTGTGCGCGAGGGCGGCGTTGCCCTCCGGCAGCGAGCCCCACGACTTGCCGTCGCGCTGGATGGTCTTCGCGATCGCCGCCTTCTCGTTGTACTCGGGCGACGCCGGATCGATCGAGTCGATGACCTGGCTCACCTTCCACTCGAGGTTCTCGTCGACCATCGAGCGCTGGATGAGATCCGTGCCGATCCACTCGAAGCGGCGCTTCTTCCACGGCGTCAAGCCGCCGTTCAGATCGTGGCCGCCCTTCGGCGACGCGGGACCGGTGGTCTTGAGCTTCGCGCGGCCGCGGATCGAGCCGTGGCAGTCGACGCACTGGATCTCCACCGACTCGGCGAAGCCGCCGTACAGCTTGCCGTTGCCGTGCACGTCCTGCTCGAAGTGGCAGTCCGCGCACTGCATGCCCTTCTCGGCGTGGATGTCCTTCAGGTGCACGGCCTTGTCGAGCTTCCGCGGGTCGTCCGGTGCGATGACGTTGTTCTTCTTGTCGAGCAGGTTGCCCTGGCGGTCCTGCTTGTAGACCGCGCGGAACACCCAGCCGTGGCCGTGGTAGTCGGCGAAGCGCGTGTCCTTCGTCGGCAGGCGGCTCACGTTCTGCAGGAACTCCTCGTCGGTCCACAGGCCGCGAACGACGGAGCCTTCCGGGTTGCGCAGCATCGACTCGCGCGGGCCCGCGCCGTCACGATTGTTGAACGGCCACGGCTGCAGCGACGTCGGGTAGCGCTGGTCCTTGGGCCACATCAGGTCGCCGTCGGTCTCGAGGTCCCACCACTGGAAGCCCAGGTACGGGTTCACGAACGCGTTCGGCTGGTGCATGTGGCAGATCATGCACTGGCTGGTCGGGATGGCGCGGGTCAGCCGGTGCTGGATCGGGTGGCCGGACTCGTCCTTCGGGATCGTCGGGTCGTTGCCGAAGTACTGGCCGAGGTGGCCGTACTTCGCGTACGGGCCGGACGCCGTCGGATCGCGATCGTTCGCGTAGACGACGTGACACCCGGTGCAGCCGCTCGAGCGGAAGTCGCCGGGATGGTCGTTGGTGCCGAGGAACGACATCACCGGATCGTTGAGACGGCTCTTGTGGATGTTCAGCACCGCGGCGCTGATGCGCAGATCGGTGCCGAGGCCGCGGATGCCGAACTTCGCGTCCGACAGACCGGGCAGGTCGACGAACGGACCGAGATTCGGGTTGCCGACCTCGGACACCGCAGAGCGGTCGACCTTGCCGCCCTTCTCGAACGCGCGCAGCGGATCCGGCGCCTGCATGACGTTCCAGCGCGGCAGCGGAACGAGAAACGGCAGCACGCCCTTCGCGGTGTCCTCCGGAGTCGGCGGCGGCACCGTGTTGACCTTCTGCGGCACGCCGTCGCGCGAGTAGGACTCGCCGAGAATGTAGTTCTTGACGGATACGACGCCGTTGTTGTACGCGCCGCCGCCCCACAGGAGCGCCGTCGTGGTCATCATGCTCTTCTGGACCTTGAGCACCTCGGCCGTGTGACAGCCCGAGACGCCGCAGGTCTCGCCCGCGACGCGCAGGTCGCCGGGGTTGAAGAAGCGGATGAACTCCGGCGACTCGTTGTTCAGCAGCGTGTAGCTGCGCACCGGGTTCGCCGAGCTGACGCGCTCGGGATCGCTCTTCGAGGCCCACTTCTCGGGATGGCGCGGCTGGACGTGCGCCTTCTCCATCGCGGCCTTGTACTCCGGGCTGCCCATCGCGGCGCCGCCGGACGTGACGTCGACGTTTCCGCCGTGGCAGTCGACGCAGCCCAGCTTGACGGTGCCGGTCTCGTGCATCGGCTCGATGCCGGCGTGGCACGTGATGCAGCCCTGGCTCTTCTGGTCCGCCTCGCCGCGCGTCTGGCGCAGCAGCGGGCTCGGCGGCTCGGCGTCCGCGGCGCTGGTGCGGTTGCTCGGCAGGAGCGTCAGCCCCATGGCCAGCGCGACGGCCAGCAGAACGGCACCGCGGCGCTCGATCCGACGATCGCGGCTCATCCCCTCGACTCCTCTGCGGCGTGCCATCGTCGTCTCCTCAGTAGACCAGGGTGATCTCGGTGCCGAGCTGCCACAGGGTCTGGCCACTGTAGATCTCGCGGAAGCCCTCGAGCGGCTGGAAGAGCGCGCCGAAGCCCTTGACGATGATGTTGTTGTTGAGGAACGGCCGGTACTCGACCCCGAGGCTGAGATCGATGCCCGCCTCGTTCGCGATGTCGCGCTGGCCGAGGATCGTCTCCAGCGGTGCCGTGTCGACGAACTGGACGTAGTTCGCGTTGCCGATGACCGTCGCGGTCGGCGTCACCTCCGCCGAGGCGCCGACGTTCAGCAGCAGCAAGCCCGGGTTCACGAAGTTCGCCTGACCGAGGAACTTGTTGCTGCGCAGGTCCGGCACCAGGCTGAGACGCTGGTTCAGTCCGGCGCCGCCGCGATCGGTGATGCGGATCGACTGGCGGTTGAAGAAGCTGAACTCGCCGCCCGCGACCTTGGGGTTGTCCACGATCGAGTCGAAGCCGTTCGCCTTGTCGTCACGCGGGTCGGAGTCTCCCGACGTGAAGTAGACCGACGTCTGGTAGCGCAGCCAGTCGGAGTCGAGCGACAGCTCGAGGAACGCGAGCTGCGCGTTGATGTCGGTCGCCTGCCCGGCGATGTTGTTGAACTGGTCTTTTCCCAGCGCCTGGTAGAACGCGTGGCTCACGTTGATGCGGCCGATGTGTCCCTCGCTCGCCCAGCCGAGGTACCAGGCCTGCACGTTGTGCGGCACCGGATCGCCGATCGGCGTCGGCCGCACGAGGAAGCCGAGGCGGTCGTAGACGAAGCCGGCCTTGGCGCCCTGGTCGTAGTCGTAGTGGAAGCTGAACTCGTTGGTCCAGCCGTTGAAGAAGAAGTCCTGGATGTACAGGTTGCCGACGATCACCTGCTGGTCGCGCAGGCCGAAGGTGTTCAGCGTCGAGACGACGTCCTTCTCCGCCTGGTAGAAGTACAGAAGGTTGTACTGGTAGCGAGCGCTGTTGGCCGTGCCGAAGAAGCGCACGCCCTGGTTGGTGTCCTGGAAGATGAGGCTGCGGAAGTCGCTGTTGAACGCCTGCCGGCCGGCCTTCATGCTGACGAAGTCGTAGTTCGCCGACAGGTCCGCGAGGTGGACCTCGAGGAACGCCTGCTCGAGGCGGATGTCGGCGAGCGTGCGGCTGGTGCCGTCGCGGACGTCGGGGTAGGCGACGCGCTCGTTGAACCACACGCTGTTCACGTCACCGACGCCCTCGATCAGGAACTGCCAGTCGAACGGCTTGTAGGTCGTGGCACCCTTGATCAGCTCGAGACGCGCGGCGAGCTTCTGGTCGAGCTCGACGCTGGTCGGGCTGCCGAAGAAGCTGAACTCGTTCGGGTTCTCGGTGCTGACGCCGCTCGCGATCGGGAACTTCCGTCCCTCGACCACCGTCTTCGAGGCGACGGTGATCTTCGGGAAGATGTCCTGCGTGCCCGGGATCGGGTAGTCGCCCTTGAGCGGATTCTGGTTGTACGGATCCCAGAGCGAGCCCGGCACCGTCAGCTGGTACGGCGGCGGCTCGATGCGCCAGCGATCCGGCAGCGGATCGAAGTCCGGGAACAGCGGCTCCTCGCGGCCCTTGACGCCGGCCGCGCCGAGCGTCAGGTCACCGCCACCCGACGACGAGCTCGCGCTCGCGCCGGCGCCGGTACCCGCGTCCTCCTGTGCGAGCGCTGGCCCGGCGAGCAGGAGCAGCCCTACCACTGCAAGGATTCGTCTTGCCGACATTGTCATCACGCCCGTCGTTGCGGAGGAGCCCCCCAGCCCCTCCGTACCCCCGCCGTCAAGGCACGTATTCGCGACCCTGCGCGACCTCCCACTAGGTGCGCCGGCCGAACAACCCTCGTACGAACGCGGCGAGGCGCGACCACAGCCCGCCGCCGGCGCGGCTCGGGGCACCGCTCGCCGTGTCCACGACCTCGAACTCGTCGTCGCCCAGGCGGAGCCGCATGCCGCCGCGCAGGACGACCTCACCGGACGATTGCCGCGCGCCGTCGACGTAGAAGGACTTGCCCTCGACGCCGGCGATCGTCCACTGACCATTCTTGGAGGAGATCTTCGCGTGCTCGCGCGACGCGGTCGGCGTGCGCAGCTTGACGTCGCAGCCGTGGCCGCGTCCGAGCAGCAGGCTCGGGCGGTCGAGCTGGATCGCCTCCTCGGTGCGCTTCGGCGCCGTGCGCTCGAGCCGCATCGTGGACTCGACCTTGCGCGGCTGCAGCACCACGGTGCGCTCGCCGTCGTCCGGGGCGGCAGCACGGGCGCGGGCCGGATCGACGGTGACG
>JAIEPK010000414.1 GCA_019749875.1 Candidatus Binatia bacterium
CTCGAGCGCGTCGGCCGCGCTGCGCACGCTGCGGAGCAGTGCCAGCAGCTCCGGATCGCCGCCCGCGGCCGCGGCGAGCGCACCCGGCGCCGCGAAGCGCGTACGGCGCTCTTCGGTCGCGCGACGCCACTGCGCCTGCAGCGACTCGCGCTCCTTCAGCGCCTCGAGCAGCGCCGGCAGGTCACGCTCGGCCACCGCACGACGCTCGGCCGACACGATGTGCTCGAGCCGCGAGCAGCAGTCGCGCTCGACCCCGAGCAGCTCGGCGAGAAGCACGCGCTGCGGTTGGTCCGCCATGGCGCCCGCTCAGACGATCTTGTTCGACGCCAGCTCGCGCAGCAGAGCGCCCGCGATGTCCTGCGACGACGGGTTGTACGTGCCGTTCTGCAGCGACTCGCGCAGCTCCGCGACACGCTTCTCGTCGACCGCCTCGACGTCGCCCACCTCGCTGCGCAACGCGCCGAGGGTCCGGGCAAGGGGCGAGAGCTCGACGCGGTCCTCTCCGGGAGCGACCGCCGGGGACTGGTCGCCGCGCGGCTTGACGCCTGCTGCGGCACCCGGCTCACGGCTGGTTCCGGTCTCTGCGAGAGGATTGGACTGCTGTCCGACGATCTTCATGTTTTGGCTCGCTGACTCCCCACCACGTTCCTGTGTCGTACCGTCCGGGGCAAAACTTTAGGCCAGAGTCGCATCGAGAAGCGGTTCTGGATCGATGGGCCGCCCGGCGCGCTCGACGGCGAAGTGCAGGTGCGGCCCGGTGCTGCGTCCGGTACTGCCCACGGCGCCGAGGACCTGGCCTGCGCGCACCGTGTCGCCGGCGCGGACCTGCGTGCCGTCGAGGTGCGCATAGCGCGTGCGCGTGCCGTCCGGGTGCGCGATCTCGACCAGGTTGCCGGCATCGCCGCGGCGCCCGCTGAACTCCACCGTGCCGTCCGCCGCGGCGCGCACCGGCGTGCCGCGCGGTGCCGCCAGGTCGAGCCCGGCGTGGAACTCCGGCTCGCCGGTGAACGGATCGCGTCGCGTGCCGTACGCCGAGCTGACGCGTGCGGCGACCGGCGTCAGCAGATCGCTCGCGGCGTTCACGCCCGCGACGCCATCGGCCGCGTCGCTGCCCTGGAGCGCGTGCCCGCCCGTCGTCGTGCTCGGCGCGTCCGTGGCGCCGCCGAGCGCGTCGCTCGACGCGGCGTGCTTGCGCTCCATCTCGCCGGTGAGCTGCTTGGCGAGCCCGAGGTCGACCTGGCCGACCAGGCTGCGCGCCATCTCGAGGTCGAAGAAGCCGTCCATCATCCGCCGATCCGGCGAGGCCTGCAGCAGCCCCGACTCGCCGACCGTCTTGCGCATCGCACCGATCATCTGCGCGAGCAGCATCGCCTCGAACTCGCGCGCGACGTCCTTGACGGGCTTGTGGCGCAGCGCGTCCAGCGACTCCGTGCCGAGCGGCGTCGCCGCCAGCGCTGCGCCGACAGCGCCCGTCGTCACATGATCTCCAGCTCGGCCTGCAAGGCACCCGCGGTCTTGATCGCCTCCAGCACCGCGATCAGATCCTGCGGCGTGACGCCGAGCAGGTTGAGGCCGTTCACCAGCTGCCCGAGCGTGACGCCCGGCGGCAGCACGGCGAGGCTGCGCTTCGCGCCCTCCGACGCGACGATCTGGCTGTCCGGCACGACCACCGTCTGGCCCGCCGAGAACGCATTCGGCTGCGACACACCGTAGTCCGTCTTGATCTCCACCTGCAGCGTGCCGTGCGCGACCGCGACCGGCGCGATGCGCACCTCCTGACCCATGATCACGGTTCCCGTGCGCTCGTTGATGATCACCTTCGCCGAGGCGTCGATCGCGATCTGCAGCACCTCGATCTCCGTCATCGCGTTCATCGCCTCGATCGAGCCCGGCTCGCGCAGCGTGACCTCGACCGTCTTCGGGTCGATCGCCATCGCATCCGTACGCGTGCGCAGGTTGATCGCCTCGGCGACCCGGCTCGCGGTGGTGATGTCCGGCTGGTGCAGGCTGATCTTGAGCTTGCCGTCGGGCGCGAGCTCGACCGGCAGCTCCTTCTCGACCAGCGCCCCGTTCGGGATGATGCCCGCGGTGGTCATGCCGCTGGTGGTCGATGCACCCGGCGCCGACACCGAGAAGCCGCCGCCGAGCGACACCGGCCCCTGCGCCACCGCGTACACCTGCTGATCGCCGCCGCGCAGCGGCGCCGTGATCAGCGTGCCGCCCTGCAGCGACTTCGCGTCGCCGATCGACGACACCTGCACGTCGATGCGATCCCCCGAGCGCGCGAACGGCGGCAGCTTCGCCGTCACCAGCACCGCCGCGGCGTTCTTGACGCGGATCTGCCGCGGATCGACCGTGATCAGCACGCCGCTCCGCCGCAACGCGCTCAGCACGCTCTGGATCGTGAACAGCGCCTGCTGCCCGTCGCCCGTCCCCTGCAGACCGACCACGATCCCGTAGCCCGTCAGCTGGTTCGTCCGGACTCCCTCGAACTCCGCGATGTCCTTGATCCGCGCCGCCTGCACCGGCCGCGGCATCCCGAGCAGACACGTCAGCAGCGGCAGCAGCAGCACGAGCGTCACGGACGCGCGCAATTGCCGGCCCGCGGCCACCGCTCGAGCGCTGGAAGCAACGCCGACACGCCTCGGCGCGGAGCGCGCGCGGCAAGCGAGGAGCGCGGTGCGCTCCGGACCCCGATCGTTCCGACCGGCGCAAGAGCCGCTCACACCCATCCGCGCGCAACGCGCGCGGCCGAGCAAAGCGAGCGCAGGGAGTGGGGCCCCGACGAGCTTCGCCCGTGGGGGGGTGGGGGCGCGTGCCCCCTCGTAACGACAACCGAGTGGGGCCCCGACGGGCTTCGCCCGTCGGGGCGAGGGGGCGCGTGCCCCCTCGCGCACACCGCACGACTGCCCTCGTCGCCGACATCCACTCAAAACGGCCATACGTAGTCCAGGACGATCGTCCCCCAGCCCGCACGCTGCTGCCGGCCGAGCTCGCCGATGCCGTAGTAGTCGATCCGCGCGCCGGCGAGCTTCGTCGACGCGATCTCGTTGCGCGCGTCGATGTCGTCCGGGCGTACCCAGCCCGACAGCACGACGTGCTGATCCTCGTTGTTGACCGCGATCACCTTGTCGCCCTGCACCCAGAGGTTGCCGGTCGGCGACACGGCCTTGACCTCGACGGTCATGGTCGCGGTGAGCTTGCCGGAGCGCGACGTGGCGCCCTTCCCCTCCCACGTCCGCTCGGAGTCGGCGTTGATCAGCTGCGCCGGATCGATGGTCGGGTTGCTCTGCGCGAGCTGCGTCGTCAAGCCGAAGAACTGCGTGATGCCCTCCATGATCGAGGCCTTGTTCTCGGTCGAGGTGTCCGCGGCCTTTGCGCCGGAATCGTTCTCGAAGACGAGCACGGTCAGCAGGTCGCCGGTGTTGGCGGCCTTGACGTCGCTGAAGAGGTAGTTCGCGCTGACGTTGGCGCGCCACAGCGAGCCGCTGCGCTTCTCGAGCGCGGTCGGCGGCTGCACCAGCGTCTCGCCGCCGAGCAGCGGCACCGGCTCCGGCTGGCGGAACGCCGGCCCCAGGCATCCGCTCAGCACGAGCGAGGTGCCCGCGAGCGCCGTCGCGCGCCGCAAGAGCTCAGTAGACGACCGAGACCGTGCCATGATCGACCACCCGTCCGACCAGCTCGCGCTTCGAGCTGGCGTTCACCACGCGCACGCGCTCGCCCGCGCCGCCCGTGTCCATTGCTTCCCCGGCGATGCTGAGGCGGAGGCCGCCCTTCTCGACCAGCACCCGCACCGCGTCGCCACGCTTGACCAGGACGGCGTTGGCGAGCGCCTGCACCGTGAGCGGCTTTCCCGCCGCCAGCGCGACGCGCGCCTCGCGCCCGATCGCCGCCTCCACGTCGGTGAGCACCGTGGTCGGCAGCTCGTCGAGCCGCCGCTCCTCGAGCCGCAGATCGGCCTCGCTCAGGATCGTGCCGCGGGCGATCGGCTGGCGCGCGACCACGACGTTGCCGAAGGTCGCGATCTTGACGCGCACCGGAACGTTCGCCGTGACGACGCCGTCCTGCAGCACGCGCACGTCGCTGCGACGGAAGCCGCCGCCCGTCGCCTGCGACGACGGCGGATCGACCTCCACATCGTACGCACCGAGCGGGATGCGCACCTGGCGCTGGACGTCGATCTCGTCGACGCGGTCGCCGGGCGGAAGCCGATCGCCGAGCTGCGCCTCGATGGCGCCGCGGAGCGTCGCCTCGTCGATCACCTGGTGGGCGCGCGTGATGCTGATGGTCGCCGGGATCGTGTAGCCGACTCCTTCGCCGAGGCCCGCCTCCTGCAGCTTGGTGAGAACGCTCTGCCCGCTGATGCGCCGGCTCGCGCCCGCTTCGGGGGACGGGCAGATCTCGACGTCCGCGAAGTCGACGCCGGTGCCGTCGAGCGCGGCGAGGTCCGACAGACGCACGGTCGCGCCGGCTACGGTCGCCTGCGGCAGGACCTTGATCTTGCCGCTCGCGAGCGGCCCCGCGGCCGCCGCGGTGCCCGCGATCGCGAGCAGCGTCGCGAGCGCCTGGATCGCGAGCCCGCCACCAACGCTCCGGAGCACGTGGCGCATCGTCGTCACCGCACGATCTGCGAGGCGGCGCGCAGCATCTCGTCGGCCGCGGAGACCGCCTTGGAGTTGATCTCGTACGCCCGCTGGCCGGAGATCATCGCCACCAGCTCCTCGACGACGCTCACGTTCGAGCCCTCGAGGAATCCCTGCGTCAGCTCGCCGAAGCCGTCCTGTCCGGGCGTGCCGAGCTGCGGCGTGCCGGACGTCTCGGTCTCGGTGAAGAGGTTGCGGCCCTCGGCACGCAGGCCGGCCGCGTTGGCGAAGCGCACGGTCTGGATCTGTCCCACCTGCGTCGGCGTGGTCTGCCCCGGCAGCGCCACGGTCACGGTGCCGTCGTTGCCGATCGAGATCGCCTCCGCGCCCTGCGGGATGGTGATCTGCGGCGTCAGCGAGTCGCCGTCCGAGGTCACGAACGATCCGGTCGAGTCCAGCTTGAAGGCGCCGGCGCGGGTGTAGGCGAGGCTGCCGTCGGGCAGCGTCACCTGGAACATGCCGTCGCCGCGGACGGCCACGTCGAGCGGGTTCGAGGTCTGCGTGAAGTCGCCCTGCAGCTGCACGCGCTGGATGGCGGCCGGCTTCGCGCCGAGTCCGACCTGGATGCCGGTCGACACCTGCGTCGTGCCGGTCGCCGCACTGCCCGGCTCGCGCAGCGTGTTGTAGAGCAGGTCCTGGAAGTCCGCGCGGCTGCGCTTGAAGCCCACCGTGCTGACGTTCGCGAGGTTGTTCGCGATCACGTCGATGTTGAGCTGCTGCGCTTCCATGCCGGTGGCGGCGGTGTAGAGGGCGCGAATCATCCGGTTCTCCTGCGTCTCTCGCTGCTAGACGCGCGCGACGTCGCCGATGACCTTCTCGTTCACCTGATCGAGCCGTTGCGTCGCCGTCATGTACGTCTCGAAGCCGCGCATGGTCTCGATGAGCGCGACGAGGTTCGTCACCGGCGAGGCGTTCGTGCCTTCGAGCGCGCCCTGCAGGACGCTGTAGGTACCGTCCGCCGCATCGGTGATCGGCTGGCCGCCGGACGTGAACGCACTGCCTGCGGCACGATCGAGCTTCTGCGGGTCGGCGACGTCCACCACGCGAACTTTTCCCAGCCGGTTCAGGCCCTGCTGGATCGTGCCGTCGTTGCCGATCTCGATCGGTCCGTTCTGTGCCGCGTCGCCGAGCTGGATGTCGCCGCCGTCGCCCTGCACGCGCTTGCCCTCGCCGTTCACGAGGTAGCCCTGCTGGTCGAGGGTGAAGCTGCCGCGACGCGTGAGGATCTGGCCGCTCGCGCCGGCGTCGACCACGAAGAAGCCTTTGCCGGACAGCGCGAGATGGTAGGTCGCACCGTCGCGCTCGATCGGCCCCTGGCTGAAGTCGGTCTGCAGCTCGGCATGGTTGAACGGCGTCGCGACGCGGCCCGCCGCTTGGTTCGTCTTGCCGTGCGCCGAGCGCTGCACCAGCAGCTGCGCCTTGAAGCCCGGCGTGCTGGCGTTCGCCAGGTTGTTGGTCAGCGCGTCGAGACGGTCGAGCGCCGAGAGGCTGCCCGACACCGCCGAGTAGACCGCGTGGTTCACCGTGCGTCTCCGTGGTCAAGCATCGCGGAACGCAAGGCTCGCAACCGACGTGCCACGCGCCCCGCACGCAACGTCGGCTTCGGCTCGTGCGTCACGCGACCGTCGCGCTCGCTGCGGCAGATCTTGCCGGGCACTTCCTGCCGCCTGGTCACGATGCGATCGCTCCGCCCGCGGC
>JAIEPK010000169.1 GCA_019749875.1 Candidatus Binatia bacterium
GCGACGAGCTGCGCGCGGCCTACCCGCGCTGCCAGTCGGAAGCGCGTGCCGCGTTCGGCAATGGCGACGTGTACGTCGAGGAGCTGTTCGGCCGCGCCCGACACGTCGAGATCCAGGTACTCGGCGACGCCGACGGCAACGTCGTGCAGCTCGGCGAGCGCGAGTGCAGCATCCAGCGGCGCCACCAGAAGATCGTCGAGATCGCGCCGTGCCCGAGCCTGTCGCCGCGCGTGCGCGTACGGCTCGCGGCGGACGCGCTGCGCCTCGCGCAGGAGGTCCGCTACCGGAGCGCGGGCACCTTCGAGTTCCTGGTCGACGCAGACGCCGGCGCGAGCGGCGACGCGAGCTACGCGTTCATCGAGGCGAACCCGCGCCTGCAGGTCGAGCACACGATCACCGAGGAGATCTTCGGCATCGACCTGGTGCGCGCGCAGCTCGCGATCGCCGGCGGCGCCACGCTGCGCGATCTCGGCCTCGCGCAGGACCAGGTCGCGTCGCCGCGCGGGTACGCGCTGCAGCTTCGCGTCAATACCGAGATCATGACCGCGGACGGCGGCGCTCGTCCGACCGGCGGCACGATCACCGCGCTGAGCCTGCCGTCCGGTCCCGGCGTGCGCATCGACGGCGCGGCGCATGCCGGCATGCACACGCACCCCGGCTTCGACTCGCTGCTGCTCAAGCTCGTCGTGCACTCGAGCGGGGCGTTCGCCGACCTGGTCACGCGTGCCTCGCGCGCGCTCGCGGAGCTCGAGATCGAGGGGGTCGCGACCAACGTGCCGTTCTTGCGCCGGTTGCTCGCCGACCGGCGCTTCGTCGCGAACCGCATCGACACGGCTTTCGTCGAGCAGAACGCGGCGGAGCTCGTGCACGACGACGAGGCCGCGGCGATCAGCACCGTCGATCCGTCGATGCCGGCGCCGCACGCGCCGCGCGCCGGCGCGCGGGTCGACCGCGACGATCCGCTCGCCGTGCTCGCGTACGGCAAGGACGACGCGGCGCTCGTTGGTGGCACCGCGCGCAGCGGCGGCGTGGTCGAGGCCTCGAGCATCGCCGTCGGCGCGCTCGCGAACGCGGTCGACGTCCCCGACGGCATGGTCGCGGTGCGCGCGCCGCTGCAAGGAACCATCGTCGGCGTCGAGGTCGCGACCGGCGACGCTGTACGCGCGGGTCAGCCGCTGCTCGTGATGAGCGCGATGAAGATGGAGCACGTGGTGCAGGCGCCGGTGAGCGGCCTCGTCGAGCGCCTGGTGGTCGACGAGGGCGATACCGTGCCCGCGGGAGCGGTCCTGGTGGTCGTCGAGCCGGCCGACGTCGCGGTCGAGAGCGCGGCGCAGGCGGTCGTGCACGATCCCGACCGCGTGCGCCCGGATCTCGCCGAGGTGCTGGCGCGCCATTCCGTCAAGTACGATGCGTCGCGCCCCGACGCGGTCGCGCGCCGCCGCAAGACCGGACAGCGCACCGCGCGCGAGAACGTCGACGACCTCTGCGATGCCGGCACGTTCGTCGAGTACGGCTCGTTCGTGATCGCGGCGCAGCGCACGCGCCGCCCGGTGGACGACCTGATCCAGCGCACGCCGGCCGATGGGCTCGTCGCCGGGCTCGGACGCGTGAACGGCGAGCTGTTCGACGACACGCGCACGCAATGCGCCGTGCTCGCCTACGACTACACCGTGCTCGCCGGCACGCAGGGCATGCAGAACCACAAGAAGAAGGACCGCCTGTTCGAGGTCGCGGAGCGCCTGCGCGTGCCGGTGGTCTTCTTCACCGAGGGCGGCGGCGGCCGTCCCGGCGACACCGACGTGCAGGGCGTCGCCGGCCTCGACTGCATGGCGTTCCACCTGTTCGCGAAGCTGTCGGGACTGGTACCGCTGGTCGGCATCAACTCGGGCCGCTGCTTCGCCGGCAACGCGGCACTGCTCGGCTGTTGCGACGTGGTGATCGCGGCAGGCAACTCGAACATCGGCATGGGTGGCCCCGCGATGATCGAGGGCGGCGGGCTCGGCGTGTTCCGTCCGGAAGAAGTCGGGCCGATGACCGTCCAGGTGCCGAACGGCGTTGTCGACGTCGCGGTCGCCGACGAGGCCGAGGGCGTGCGCGTCGCGAAGCAGTACCTGTCGTACTTCCAGGGCGCGCTGCCGCGCTGGGACGTCGCCGACCAGCGCGCGCTGCGGCACGTGATCCCCGAGAACCGCCTGCGCGTGTACGAGGTGCGCGACGTCCTCGAGACGCTCGCCGACGCGGGCTCCGTGCTCGAGCTGCGGCGCGGCTTCGGTCCGGGCATGGTCACGGCGCTGGCGCGCATCGAGGGGCGTCCGCTCGGCATCGTCGCCAACGATCCGAAGCACCTCGCCGGTGCGATCGACAGCCCCGGCGCCGACAAGGCGGCGCGCTTCCTGCAGCTCTGCGACGCGTACGACCTGCCGGTGCTCTTCCTGTGCGACACGCCCGGCATCATGGTCGGGCCGGAGGTCGAGAAGACGGCTCTGGTGCGACACTGCGCGCGGCTCTTCGTCGTCGGTGCGAGCTTGACGGTGCCGACCGCGACCATCGTGCTGCGCAAGTCGTACGGCCTCGGCGCGCAGGCGATGGCGGGCGGCAGCCACAAGGCGCCGCTCTTCACCGTGTCGTGGCCGACCGGCGAGTTCGGCGGCATGGGCCTCGAGGGCGCGGTCAAGCTCGGATTCCGGAAGGAGCTCGAGGCGATCGCCGACGCGAAGGAGCGCAAGCGCGTGTTCGACGACATGGTCGCGCGCGCCTACGAGCGCGGCAAGGCGACGAATACCGCGAGCCACTTCGAGATCGACGAGGTGATCGATCCGGCGGAGTCGCGCGCCCGCGTGGCGAGCGCGTTCGCGTCGTGGCCGGGGACGACGTGGCCGCGTGCGGGCAAGAAGCGCAGCTGCATCGACACCTGGTGAGCGTCCGCGCGCGGGACGCCGTGCCCACCCCGCCTGGCGCGTGATAGGTGGAGGCCATGAAGATCGCCGCGTCGGGTGTCGCTCCGCTCGTCCTCGCCGTGGCCCTCGCGGCCGCGCCGTTCGCGTCGTGTGCAGAGGCGGCCGCAGACGCCGCGGCCATGCAGCTGACCTCGCCGACCTTCGCGGCGAACGCCGTGATTCCGAAGCGCCACGGCTGCGAAGGCAAGGACGTTCCGCCCGCGCTGGCGTGGACCGGCGTGCCGAAGGACGCGAAGAGCCTCGCGCTGATCGTCGACGATCCCGACGCGCCCGATCCCGCTGCACCGAAGACCACCTGGGTGCACTGGGTGCTCTACGATCTCCCGCCGTCCACGTCGGGTCTCGCGGAGGGTGCCGCGTGGCTGCCCGACGGCACGCGCATCGGTCTCAACGACTGGAAGCGCGCACGCTGGAACGGTCCGTGCCCGCCGATCGGACGGCACCGCTACGTCTTCAAGCTCTACGCGCTCGACACGACGCTCGGCGACCTGCACGAGCCGACGAAGGCGCAGCTCGAGGCCGCGATGAAGGGCCACGTGCTCGCCGAGGCGCAGCTCGTCGGCACCCATCAGAAGGGTGATTGACGTGACGCACGGGCGCTGGTCGATCGAGCAGGCGCGCGAGTGGCAGCAGCGTGAGGGCTGGCTCATCGGCTTCAACTACCTGCCGCGCACGGCGGTGAACTGGACGGAGCTGTGGCAGGCGGAGAGCTTCGACCTCGCGACCATCGAGCAGGAGCTCGCCTGGGCGCGCGAGATCGGTCTGAACGCGCTGCGCACCAACCTGCCATTCCTGGTCTGGCAGCACGACGCCGCAGGCTTGCGCACGCGCATCGACCGGTTCCTGGGCGTCGCCGCACGGAACGGCATCCGCGTGATGCTGTGCCCGTTCGACGACTGCGCGTTCTCCGGTCGCGAGCCTTACCTCGGGCGTCAAGACGATCCGCTCCCCGGCATCCACAACAGCGGCGCCGCGGCGAGCCCGGGGCGGCTGGTCGTGCGCGATCGTGCCCGCTGGCCGGAGCTCGAGCGCTACGTGCGCGACGTGGTCGGGCACTTTCGCGACGATGCCCGCATCGTCGTGTGGGATCTCTACAACGAGCCGGGCAACGACTTCGTGTTCACGCGCAAGGCCTTGCCCGATGCGAACGATCCGCTGTGGCCGCACAGCATGGACCTGGCGCGCGCCTGCTTCGGCTGGGCGCGGGACGCAGCACCGACGCAGCCGCTCACCTGCGGCGTGTGGAGCATGGAATGGCAGGAGCGCGAGGCGGACCTGCCCGCGCTCTCGGACGTGACCAGCTTCCACAGCTACCTGCCGCTCGCGATGCTGCAGGCGCAGGTCGGGCTGCTGCGCGCCGAGGGACGTCCGATCCTGTGCACGGAGTGGCTCGCACGCGGTCTCGGGTCGCGCGTCATGTCGCACCTGCCGTACTTCGCGGAGCAGCGGATCGGCTGCTTCCATTGGGGCCTCGTCAACGGCCGCATGCAGACGCACCTGCCGTGGCCGGGCTTCGCGGGGCTCTACGCCGACGGCAGCTGGCACCACGATCTGCTGCACGCGGACGGCACGCCGTACGACGCGGACGAGATCGCGGAGTTCCGCCGCTGGTGCACGCGGGCGCGGCGGTGAGGACGCCGTTGCAGCGCAGGGCGCGGGCGCTGCTCGCGGCGCTGTCGGTCGGCGTGATCGCCGGCTGCGCGCGCAGCGACGCACCGCCGCCCTACGTCCCGGGCCTCGGCGAGATCATGAGCGCGCAGCAGATGCGCCATGCGAAGCTCTGGCTCGCCGGCGCGGCCGGCAACTGGGAGCTCGTGCGCTACGAGATCGACGAGCTCGAGGAAGGCTTCGACGACGCGGTCACGTTTCATCCGACGCACCGCAACACCGATCTACCGCTCGCCGAGCTGATCCCGCAGATGACGCACGCGCCGATCGCGGCCCTGCGCCGCGCGGACGAGGCGCGCGATCCTGCGGCATTCGAGCAGGCGTTCGACGCGCTCACCGGCGCCTGCAACGGTTGCCACCGCGCGACCAGCTTCGGCTTCAACGTGGTCACGCGTCCGCACGGGAACCCATTCGTCAATCAGGACTTCGCACCGCCGCCGGCGGAAGGCTGATCTGTCGCTCGCGCGCGGCGCGCGAGCCCGGCCGAGCCGGAACACGCGGCGGGCGAGCTCAGTCCAGGCCGAACATGCGGCGGGCGAGCTCAGTCCAGGCCGAACACGCGGCGCGCGTTGCCGGCGAGGAAGAGCGCCGCGGTGTCCTCGTCGAGACCGAGCGCGTCGAGGCCGTTCAGCGCCTGCGCGGGCGTGATCATCGGGTAGTTGGTGCCGAACAGGACCTTGGTCCGCCCGCGCCCGCGCAGGTAGTCGACCAGCGCCGGCGGATAGCGCCGCGCGGTGTAGGCGGACGTGTCGATGAAGAACCGCTCGTGCTTGTCGGCGACCGCGATCGCCTCGTCCGTCCACGGGTAGCCGATGTGGCCGCCGACCACCGTCAGCTCGGGAAAGTCGATCAGCACCTGGTCGAGGTAGATGGGCCGCCCCACCTCCGACGGCATGAGCGGTCCGGTGTGGCCGATCTGCGTGCAGAAGGGCACGCCGAGATCACAGCACGCGGTGTACACGGGATAGAAGCGCCGATCGGTGGGCGGCACCTCCCAGAGCCACGGCAGCACGCGGATCGCCTTGAAGCCGAGCTCCGTGACGCAGCGGCGGATCTCGCGCACTGCCGCCATCGGCCGCGCGATGTCCACCGAGCCGACGCCGATCAGGCGCTCTGGTGCTTGACGCACGAACGACGCCACCTCGTCGTTCGAGATCATCACGTTGCGCGGTGCCACCCACGCGCTGATCAGGGCGCGCCCGACGCCGGCCTCGTCCATCAGCGCGGTGGTGAGCGAGACCGGCAGCTCCTCGGTCGGCACCGCGGACTTCGTCCAGCGGCGCAGCGACGCGAAGATCGGGTCGGTGATGTGGCGCAGCGTCGGGTGCTGCGCCCAGGCGTCGACGATCTCGTGCGGCATGGCCGTCCTCCGCACGGAGCCTGCCTGATCGGATGTGCTCGCTCCAGCCGCGGGGACACGGGCGGTACAGGGTCACGCTCCGGGTGCCGATGTACGTCGAGTCATGCGGCAAGCAGCGACCCACTTCGCAATCGGCGCTGGTGCCTCCGGTGCGCTCGCCTTGCTGTTCTCGTGGCTCGCCGGCGAGCGTGTCGGCTCGGTGATCCTCCTGCCCGTCGTGGTGGGTATCGTGTGCGCCGCGGCCGCCAGCTCGCTCGGGCCGTGGGCGACCCTCGTGGTCCTGATCCTGATCGCGGCGACGATGTGGCGCGAGTACCGCGCGGAGTAGGGTGCAATTCGCCCGCGTCGCCGGACTGCGCGGGCGCCCGCGCGCTGGCGGGTCCCGCGCCGGCGCGGTACGCGACCG
>JAIEPK010000312.1 GCA_019749875.1 Candidatus Binatia bacterium
AACTGCGGCGTCGCGCGCACGGTGGCTGCGAGGGCCTCCGCGATCGCGCGGTCGCCGGCCGCGTCCGGATGCGACGAGTCCGAGCGCAGCACGTGCACGCCGAACTCCTCGACCGGCAGCAGGACGGTGTGCTTGACGTCGGTGTCGCGGAGCGCCCAGCTGCGCAGGCGGTAGTTCTCGAGGCCGGTCCATCGGCCCGCCTCGGAGCCGTTGGTGAAGGAGTAGGTCAGGATCTGCGGCTGGTCGAAGTGCACCTGGCGTGACCAGACGCCGTCGCCCGCGACCTCGTCCCCGCGCGTGCCGTCGTCGAAGAGCGGCACCGCGTTCGGCGTGAACCCGCCGAGCTGCGGCGCGTTGCCCATGACCGACGGCGGGCTGCCCGGCGGTGCCGACGACATGTCGACGCGGAACACGGCGTCGATGCCGCGCTTGACGCGACGGTCGGGAGCGATGCCCGCGGGCGCGAGCCCGAGTCGCCGCGCGCGCTCGGCGAGGAGCTCGTTGCCGAGATCCTCGAGCACGACCGACGCGTCGACGAGCGGCAGACCGCGCGCGGCGCCGATCGCCTGCAGCACCGCGAGCGTGCAGTGCGAGAAGAACTCGGGGACGCTGTCGTAGAGCAGCACGACCGGAATGCCGGCGTCCTCGACCTCCTGCACGATCCGCTCGAGCGCCGCTGCGTAACGGCTCGAGGCGGCGTTCGGATTGATGCACGGTCGCCCGGGAGAGTTCGACGGCGGCAGGCTCGGGCGGGTCAGCTCGCGGTGCAGCGTCGCCGCGATGCGGTCGTCGCGCGGTGTCTGCCACCACTGGATCAGCTTGTAGAGCTCGGACTCGTGCAGCACGCTCGCGAAGCCTGTTTCCGCCTTCGGTAGGGCACCGATCGGACGGGCCGGCTTGGGCCGCGCGTCGCGCGCCTCGGACTCGTCGTTCTGCGCATAGGCGACGACGACGAGGTCGGGCGCGAGCGCCAGCACGCGCGGCAGCAGGCGAACGCCGGTCTCCGCGCCCGTGCCGATCGCACCGAAGTTCAAGACCTCGACGCGCCCGTGCGCGACCCCGTCGGCCAGCATGTCGCGCAGCTGCGCGGGAAAGGTGAGCTCCTGCTCGACGTTGATGCCGACCGTCCACGAGTCGCCCAGGACGACGATGCGAAAGGTGTCGGACGCCTTGCTCGACGGCAGCTCGTCGCCGCGCAGTCCGGCCGCATTGGTGTTCAGGTGCCAGCGCGGCCGCCGCTCCGCCCAGTCGGGAAGCTCGGGGAAAAGCGAGTCGAACAACGTGCCCACCTCGTCCAGCGAGCCGATCGGACCGAAGAGATTGACGTAGGTGCGTCGGGCGTTGGGCCGCATCCACAGGCCGAGCTCGGGGTCGCCGTACAGCACCGAGGTGTTCGCGACCCAGGGCGGCACCGCCCATGACACGCGCTCGTAGACGAGCGGCGCCTGCGCGGTGGACGCGAACGCGTACCAGTAGAGCGCACGCACGCCGAGCTCGGCGAGCGCAAGCAGCGTCGCCACGCCGAACACCAGGGCCGCCGTTCCGATCAGCGTCGCGCGGACGAGATGCGCGACGCGCGACGGCGCAGGCGAAGGATCCGCGGGACGGCGCACGCCCGACGTAGATCATTTCTCCCGTTGTCGGACCACCGCCGAAGTCCTCGCCGCTCAGCGCGTGCAACGATTCTCGGTGTAGACCTGCGGCGAGCTGCGGTCGGTGATCAGCGCGACGAAGCCGCCGCCGGGCGCGCGCGCGACCAGCACCCCGTGCACGCCCATCGCGGCGTCCCCCACACGCTCCGCGACCGTGGCGAAGACGTGGCCGAGGTCCGGCAAGCGCAGCAGGATCGCGCTCGCGTCTCCCCAGGCGGTCGGATCGGTGGCGAGCGCCGCGTCGAGGCGGTCGCGCACGCCGGGCTTCAGCCGCAGCATGTGGACGTGCAGCTGGTTCTGCGAGCGCACGACCTCGGGGTTGATGGCGAGGCCGATCGCGAGCTCGTCGGGGATGCGCGCACGCGCGGTCTCCCAGGCGAACGGCCAGATCGCGTCGGGGCGGGCGGGATCCTCGATGCCGGTCACACGCGTGCGCGGCAGCGCGAGGCCGGCGACGAAGCCGGGTGCGCAGCCGCAGGCCGTCATGTCGCGCACCGCGACGAAGGCGGGCGTCTCGTTCCACACGACGTCCGCATCCGGCGTCGCCGGGTCGCCGCAGCACGAGCGTGCCATCGCGGGACAGGCACAGTAGGCCGTGCCGGCCGGCGGACGCGGCGCGTCGATGCAGCTCGAGACGATGCGCCACAGCGCGTCGGGCGGGCTCGGCGCATCGAGGATCGCGGCGGCGGCGCGCGGCGCGGTCAGCAGCGTCGCGAGGACGGTCGTCGCGACGACGAGGCGCGCCGCGGCCGTGACGATTGGAGCCGTCACCTGGCTCGCCCGGCGCCGCAGGCGTTTGACTCGCGCTCGCGGGTCGTCGACGCTCGCTCGTCGATCGGAGACGACCGCGACGTGGAAGACCGTTGGCTGCACAAGGCGAAGCGCCTGCACGCGATCGCGACCACGGGGCTGCACTACACCGACAGCCCCTTCGACCGCGAGCGCTACGCGGAGATCGCGGCGCTCGCGAGCGCGATGCTCGCCGATCTCGGCAACGTGCCGCTGGCACGCATCGACGGGCTGATCACGCAGTTCACGCACGGCTATGCGACGCCCAAGGTCGACGTGCGTGCCGCGGTGTTCCGCGACGATCGCATCCTGCTGGTGCAGGAGCGCACCGACGGCCGGTGGACGATGCCGGGCGGCTTTGCCGACGTCGGCCTCACGCCGGGGCAGAACGTCGCGAAGGAGGTCCACGAGGAAGCCGGGCTGCACGTCGTGCCGGAGCGGCTCTACTGCGTCCGCCACAAGGCGACGCACGCGTACGACCCGGACGTGCGCGAGTTCTACAAGCTGTTCTTCCTGTGCACGCCGCTCGACGAGCACGAGCCGTGTCCCGGTCACGAGACGCTCGCTGCCGGCTATTTTGCGCGCGACGGTCTGCCGCCGCTGTCGACCGCGCGCGTCCTCGAGAGCGACATCGCGGCCGCGTTCGCCGCCCACGCCGACTGCACGCTGCCGGTGCTGTTCGATTGACCGCTGGGCACCGTGCCGGGCGGTGCGGGGACCCGTGTCGCGCGACGCGTGCGGCCTCACACGCGCTCGAAGGCGCGGCGCAGCACACCGGCCACGTGCACGTTGAAGTCCCAGAGATTCCCGACCGGCGCGCCGGTCTGCACGTCGATCTGCTGATAGCCGTCGGGGCCGAACTCCGGCGTCATCGTGCAGCGCGTGAAGCCGCGCCGGCGTTGCGACGCCCAGACCGCTCGCCACCAGCGCAGATGCGCCTCTAGCGCGGCATCCCAGAGCGGCGAGCGCGGGTCGGGGACCTGCGCACCCTGGTCGTAGCCGACGCGCGGCTGCACGTGTAGCGCGCGCTCGGCGACCAGCTCGAGCACGTCCGGCAGCTCGTCGAGCACCAGACGCTCGGTGACGACGCACCAGTGGCTGAGATCGAGGGTCAGCTCGATCGGTGGCGTCTCGCGCAGCAGCGCGCGCGTGATCGTCGGATGGAAGAGGCTCCGGCTGCGGTGCGTCTCGAAGCCGACGCGGACCCCGTGCCGCTCGGCGATCTCGTGCGCGCGCGTCAAGAAGCGAACGCTGTCCGCGAAGTCCCACAGGTCGCTGCCGGCCATGGTCGAGAAGAAGATCGGCCGCGCGGGCAGGGTGCGCACCAGAATGCGCTCGAAGGCGTCGAGGTGCTGCGCGACCGTGCTGCCCGGGTCGGGCACCGCGAATCCCGTGGTCGAGATCTCGCCGATGAACAGCAGGTCGTGCTCTTCGAGCGCCGTGCGCAGCGCGCGCTGCTGCTCGGCATCCTCGGGGTACGGCCCTTCGAGGCCGGCGAAGCCGGCGGCCGCGGCGGCGCGCGCGGCTTCGTCGTAGCTCGTGCCGAGCCCCCACAGCGTCTTGAAGAACAGCAGGTCCATCGCCGGCGGCGGAAGCAAGACCTGCGCCCCGGTGCCGACGGTGACGGCGCGCGTGGGCGCGGCACCGTGAACGCGCGGCGCTGCCTCGAGGGGGCGCAGCTGCCTATGGGCGAGGCACGCGAGCGCCGCCGGCCGGCGTGCCGGCGAACGTTCGTGGTCCGCACGCGTGGGCGCCGGTGGCCTGCGAGCGGGGCGGTCAGCCCGCGACGCTCGCGCGAGCGACGTGGCCCGAAAGCGACGCCGCGAGACCGTCGCTGCGCGCGGCGCAGTAGCGCGCGGTGAGCGCGCGTCCGTCGAGATCCTCGACCAGCGTCAGTCCCAGCGCCCGCAGATCGCTCGCGAGCGTCGTCGGATCGAAGCCGGACAGCCACGGCTCGCCCTGCGCTGCACGCTGCGCGCGCCGCTCCTCGAGCTGCGGCGCACCGGCATCGAGCGCGCGCTGGTCGAGATAGGTGAACGCGAGCTCGCTGCCCGCCGCCGCGCAGCGCGCGATCGCGCGCAGCGTCGCCGTGTTCGCCGCTCGCGTCAAGTAGACGGTGACCCCGAGCCACGAGAAGAAGGCCGGAACGTCGGAGCGGAAGCCGGCTCCGGCGAGGGCGGTGCCGAGATCGTCCGTCGCGAGGTCCGCGGCGACGAAGCGGACGTTGGCCGGCAGCGGAGCCTCGGCCGCGGCGAGGCGCTCGCGCTTGAGCGCCTGGCTCGCCGGATGGTCCACCTCGTAGACGTCGAGCGCGCGTGCGTACGGCGGCTGGCGGACGCAGAAGCTGTCGAGCCCCGCGCCGACGAGCACGTACTGTCGCACCCCCCGCGCGACGGCATCGGCGAGCGCGTCCTCGGCCCAGCGCGTCCGCAGGACGACGCCGCCGTAGCTCGCGTTGCGGCGCAGGACCGCGTCGACGCCGTCCGAGCCGAGCGCCGCGAGCCGCGCGCGCGCCTCCGGGCTCGCCTCGTCGCGGATCCGCCGCGCGAGCTCGGCCTTCTCGTCGTCCGTGACCAGGCGGTCGCCCCATGGATCGTCGATCACGCGCGGCCGGTCGAGGCGGCTGTGGATCGCGCGCATGAGCGCGGCGGCGAGAGCGGTCCGGCTCGCCTTCATGCGACACCGTCCAGAAGGTAGGTCGCCGCCACCTCGCGGTGATGGACCGGGCTGCCGAGCATCGCCTCGCTCGAGCGTGCGCGACGAAAGTAGAGGTGCGCGTCGTGCTCCCAGGTGAAGCCGATGCCGCCATGGATCTGGATCATCTCGGTCGCGACCTGCACGTAGGTCTCGGAGCACAGCGCCTTCGCGAGGCTCGCCAGCAGCGGCAGCTCGGGTGATGCGTCCGCCTCGGCCCACGCCGCCGCGTACGCGGCCGATCGTGCCGACTCGAGCGCCAGCAGCAGGTCGGCGCAGCGATGCTTGATGGCCTGGAAGCCGCCGATGGGACGGCCGAACTGCACGCGGGTCTTCGCGTACTCGACGCTGCGCTCGAGGCAGCGCGCCGCCCCACCGACCTGCTCGGCGGCAAGGGCCACGAGCGCGCTGGTGACGGCATGCGCGACGACGCGGGCGGCGTCTCCTTCCACACCGATCAGGCGCGCCGGCACCGCGGCGAACGTGAGCTCGGCCTGCCGGCGGGTCCCGTCGAGCGTCTGCAGGGAGCGACGGACCAGCCCCGGCGCATCTCCGGCGACGAGGAAGAGCGATGGTCCGCGCAGCGTCTGTGCCGCGACCAGCAGGCAGTCGGCGTGTGCGCCGTCGAGCACGTAGGACTTCCGTCCGTCGATCGCCCAGGCGTCGTCGCGCCGATCCGCGCGGGTGCGCATCGCACTCGTGGGGTTCCAAGCGCCGTCCTCCTCGGCGACGGCGAGGGTCGCGACGGTCGTACCGCTCGCGATGCCGGGCAGGAGCTCGCGCTGCGCCGCCGCGTCGCCGCTCGCGCGCAGCGCCTCCACCGCCAGCACCGCGCAGGCGAGGTACGGCGCGCACAGGAGCGCGCGACCCATCTCCTCGAGCACGACCAGCCGCTCGACGGGGCCGAGCCCGGCGCCGCCGAGCTCGGCCGGAACCGCGAGCCCCTGCAGGCCGAGCTCGCACGCCATCCGCTGCCACAGTGCGCGGTCCCAGCCGCGCTCGGTCTTCATGAGCCGTCGCACCTCGCCGGGCGGCGACACCTCGTCGAGAAAGCGGCGCAGCTCGACGCGCAGCTGCTCCTGCGCGTCGTCGAACGAGAAGGGCATCGCGCCCGAGTATATTCGACATTGATGTCGAAAAGCAAGTCGTGGACGTGGCGATCTGCGGCGCGATCGTCCAGTATCCGCAGCATGGCAGCCGGAACGGGGACACGACGGAGCGGGGCGAGGGGGCCGCGGACGCGCGGCGGCTGGAAGCCCGCGGGAACCGC
>JAIEPK010000455.1 GCA_019749875.1 Candidatus Binatia bacterium
GCGAGCAGGCAGCGTAAGGGAATGGGGCGCCGGAGACGACGTCAAGACACTTTTACACCAGTTGACAGACACCACCTCGTCGCGATCCGTTGCTTCACTCTGGGCGCAGAACTCGCGACGGTATCTATCCACCGCACTCGGACCGTGTCATCGACGCCTTCGAGTTCGAACCGCACCGGAGCGGACGTTGGTCCGATATTAATCTTTACGTGCGACAAAAGTCGGATGTCGCCCTCGTCACTCTCGGGATCAACGCGCAGGGCGCTGCGCGCTGCCGCGATGATTGCGATCGATCCGCCCCCTCGATACGTCCGAGTTGTGTCAACGTTCTTATTCAAGTGCCGAACGATCGCGACACACACGCCCGTCCGCTCGGCCATTGCCCCGAGCGGCGTCATAATGCGTCGAATCTCGGTCTCCTTGTTGATATCTGCCCTCCCCGTGAATCCCGACAAGGGATCTATAACAAGCATCGCTGCATCGACTTCTTTAATAGCTGCTTCAATGCTAGCCATGTCCTCAGGCAGTTGAGGTAGGTCGTCGAGCGAATACGCGTTGATCCGGTTCAGATCGGCGCCCGCCGCTACGAGACGCGGAAGAATTGAGTCCGCAAGCCCCTCCTCAGACGCCATGATTACGGCGCCGCGCGGAATTATCTCGCACTCCTCCGCTTCCAAAGGCATGGGCATGCCACCCGTAACCCGGCCTACGAGGTCATACGCGACCGCGCTCTTTCCGTTCCCGGGATCTCCCTCAATTAGCACGATCTTCCCCTTCGGAAATCGTCCCCGCCAGATCCACTCCACGTGCTCCGGCTGCACCAATGACGCACGGCACGCTTTCGGCGCGCTCCGCTTGGCGGTTCGGGGGGTTCTCGTAGACTCCCACGCGGTGCCCGTCAGGGCAGTCCAGAACTCAACCTGATTTCGATTGCGGCAGTGCTCGTGCGAGCAATGAATATACCCTCGCCCCTCTGGTTCCGTCGCGCCAAAAAGGACTGTCGAACCGTCCCCTTCCGTCCCCGTCGAGTGGGACGCGATGAATGGGCAGTCAACGATCGCCTTTTGGACATCAACGACATTCGGAGCAATCCCCGCCTCAACGAACGCCTTAAAGAATTGCGCCCTTTCCACACCTTGCGCCGCATCGAGCGCGGCACCCGCTCCGCGATTTCCATCGATCGCCATGACGAGGAGCGCGGTCGGGATCTCGGCGAGCCGGCAGTCGTCAAGGCTCCTCTCGGCCATCCATGCGTATCGCAGACCGCTGATATGCACGCTCGGCGGCGCGACGACGTGCCCGGTACTACTTTTGAAATCCAGACCTGGCGCAATCGGCGCATTTCGCAGACGGGGTGACTTTGGGGGCACTGCAAAGTAGTAGTGCCATCCCTGGCCGCCCGTTTCGACGGTTGGCGTCAGCGGGAGGGCACCGTAGCTTTTCTGGAGTGCCGCCAACGACTCCCCCCCTCCGTTCCGGGGATCGACATCAAGAACGACGAAGTTATCGTCTAGCGCAACTCCAATATTTGCCTCTTTCCACTGCCATGCGCCGACGATGGCAGGGTCGGCACTCGCATCCTTATACCCCTGCCCCGTGCGAGGGTGCTTGCCGGGGCTACCGCAGGTGCTGCCGGCACGGCACACACACACACCCTCCACAACCCCGTACAACGGGAACACCTTGTACCCGCGCGCCGCATAGGACAGCGCACTCTCACTCATATCACTGCTCACTGCTCGATCCTCTGTGGTCGGGTCGCGCGCCGAAGATGATCACTCCCTCGAAGGAGATCATCGCGAGGGTCACTTCAGGGTCCGGAGCGAGTCGGCGCTGCTCGCGGCCCGGTGCGAGGTCATGTCTCGCCGCCGACTTCTGTTTTCGCATGACCAGAGCGCGCCGTCAAGAGCAAGCTTGTCACAACATGTTGTTTTCACTAGTGATTTTGATGTACGTCCGGAACCACGATGCGAACCTGAACAACCACCCCGTACCCCGGTACGGCCTAGCGGAACGAGGTGTCCCAGAGACAATGCTGCGATTATAAATCTGATGTACTCGCAGACATTTGCGCACGTCAATTCCCAGCACCTCTTCCGAGTCACGTCGTCACGGCTCTTCGCTAGGATGCAACGCTGTTCCCGTAGAATAGAGCCGTCACATCCGGAATGTCCGTCGGTTTCGAGGATTCGCCCACACCCGATTGCGAGATTCGCTTAGGCGTCGTCACTCGTACTAGAGTGGTGAGCGCGTCGAAGGCGTAGCGCCGGTGCAGCGGGTGCCCTGGATCGGAGACGATCCGCCAGAGTTCCTGCAACCCTTTCCGCGAGAGAGCGTCGTATAACTCGCTCATCTCCTTCTTGGGCCGTCCGTGGCCGACTCCGACCCGGTTCCCCTTCTGGAACCTCGTCTTCCGCCCGATCTCCACGATCGGATGCACCGTCAATTCGCGGCTTTCCTTCGCCGCTTCGGCATCCCTCACGGCTGGGGCTTCGGCTCGGTGGCGTATCTGATCTTCTTCAGCGCCTCGAGGACCGCCGGCAACTGCTCTTGCGCCAGCATGATGCACCCGGAGTCGGGCCACCGGTCATTGCGTCCCGAGTTGGTGGACCAGACTTGGATGCGCGCCAGTCGCTCCCCGTCTTCTTTGAGGATGAGCGACATACGCACGTGGCGGTCTTCGTTGTAGGGAATCTCGGCGATCACTTGCTCGTAGGTATTGCTGAACTTGCTATTCATGTGGCGTCTTCTTGTGTTAGGGAATAGCTCAGTCTCGAATTGCACTACGTCAAGTATATCACGGCAGGGTGTTGGCGAATCAAGCGCCGCTTTCAGCTCAGCAGAGCGCCGCTTGAACGTGAACCTCTGGGCCGCCGTCTCACACGGCGAGACTTGCGCCCGAGTCATCGATCACCGGAGGCGGTCGGAATCGCGGAACCGCCGCCGTGCTCCGACACTCAGCAGATTGACCGTCGCGGATCGGTCAGGAATAAGAACCTGCCGTCCTCTGACTTGGAGACTCCAGATGCCACTCGGTTCCCAGATCGCCGCCGCCGCCCTGCTCCTGTTCACTGCGCGAGAAGCCCTGGCCGCAAGGCCCGCCGACCTGTGCGCCGCGAAGAAGCAGCGCGCAGCAGGGACTTTCAGCCAGTGCAGGCTCAAGGCTGAGGGCGACTTCTCACGGACAGGAGATCCAGCGCGACGCGCTTCGGCCCTTTCTCGGTGCGGCACCACCCTGGCGAGAGCCTTTCAGGCGGCGGAGGACCGGTATTCCTGCTCCCATCCGCCATTGCTGCCAACGGTTGACGGCTTCATGGCGACAGCATCCGATCAGATCGCGACCTACCTGCGAACCGGCAGCCCGCTTCCGGGTGCCGGCTTCTGTGGTCCTGGCACGAGGTTCGACGATCCCTCGCGGCAATGTCTCCCCAACGGAACATGTGGGAACGGAGTTCTCGAAGCGTCCGAAGACTGCGAGGTCGATTGGGCTTCGGGAACGGTGACCTCGCGTGGCGACACGTGCAGTACGGTCGGCTTCGAGGCGGGCACTCTGAAGTGTGCCTCAGGTTGCGCCTACGACACCAGCGGATGTCGCTATCGAGTGTGTGGCGATTCGTTTACGGACCCACCCGAACAGTGCGACGACGGCAACCTCGCTTCCGGCGACGGATGCGACTCGAACTGCAACATGGAGGACCTCGACGGTGACGGGATCGGCGTTGGCGACAACTGCCCGTCCATACCCAATTCAGACCAAGCCGACTCTGATGTGGACGGTCACGGGGATGCCTGCGACGCCTGCCCCGGAGGCAACGACGCACTCGACGGAGATGCAGACGGGCTCCCGGATGCCTGCGACAACTGCCAGACAGTCGCAAATTCCAGCCAAGAAGGACCGCCAATCGGTCCCGGGTTCGCTTGCTCGAAGACCGTATTCCAGACCAGTACCTACTTCTTCGGCAACACGATCGGCGGCCTCGATGGTGCAGATTTGCTCTGTCAGACGCACGCGGACAGCGCGAGCCTTCCCGGCACCTATAAAGCGTGGCTATCGTCGCAAACGGTGTCCGCAGCCGACAGGCTGGCGCACGCAACAGAGCCGTATGTGCGCGTGGATGGCCAGATCGTGGCGGTCAACTGGAACGATCTAACCGATGGTACTCACCTGATCGGAATGAACATCACCGAGACCGGCAGTGACCATGTAGGTGAGCGTGTCTGGACCGGAACGAGTGCGTCGGGTAGCGCGATATCCGGATGGACCTGTGGAAGTTGGGGAACCGGTCCCGGCACGGGGGCGGCGACTGGAGTCGGGCTCGCTCAGGACGCAACCTGGTCCGAGTATCTCTACGAGAACTGCTACTCTTTGCGATATCCGATCTACTGCATCGAACAATAGGCAGCGACTATGAGCATCGGAACGCATGCGCTCATACCCACTTGAGGCTGCGCCCTTTCTGCTTTGCGCTGAGGCCCTTGGCGTCATTCTATACGCCGGTGGTCGCCGAAGCCGACCAATTTAGGCGAGCCGAGTATCGTGCTGGAATGACAATAGGCTCGACCAGCTGGCATACCCACAGAGCAAGACGGCGACCCGAAGCAAGGAGAACCACGAGGTACATTGAAAATTGCGACGGCACCATTCGAGACAAACGAATGCTGAGTCGCGATGGAGGAGTGATCATTGAAGCGAACCATTGCGACCATATTCGTCATCATATTATACTTGATAGTAAGCGCTACCCTTCATGCGGAAACCGACCTCGACACGATGAGCGATTCCGCATTCAAGGAGTACGTTACTCGCAAGATGAACATGCTGAAGGCAACTAGTAAGCTTCCTCCCAATGTTAATGGAACTAGCTCCGTAAAGCCTTTCAACAGGCAGCATCACTATGCATGCATGGACATGACCGAAATGCTACTAACCCAAGGCATCGCTCGCGGTTGGCACGACGACAAGGGTAAGAACGGAACGTGGCTTAGTGCTCGGAGCAAGGAGGCATCTGAATACTGCAAGTGATCCCCGCCCCGGCGCTACGGTCGCGATAGAGAGCGGGCATGCTCGGACAGCGGCTCTCTGAGATTTTCTCGCGCCCCCCCCGTTCTCGGTCGAGGGCGGAGGTGCGGCTCGCTCGTACCCTCGACGGGAGCGGTAACCCAAGGCCCCGGGCACGCGAAACAGTTTCTTGACGGAGCATGGGGTCCGGAACAGTTCGCACGTGTGCGAGGCGGTGTGCGAACTACGCCAAGCTAGCCGAATCGGGAGACGGCCCCAGTGAGCCTTTCGAACTGAAATGTGAGCCTCAGCAACACGTTACGACACTGACCAAAACACCCAACGCAGATTCGAAGTCTGCCGGTCTATCCAACTGAGCTACAGGCGCGTAACCGACGACGACCGACGCCCGCTGGATAGCCCAACGAGCGACGCGATTCATCCTCCTCTCCGACGCCTCCCCCGCGGGCTAGAAGTCCCGCAGCGACCTGGTCGCGATGCCTGGGAACCGGGCAAAGTCTCGATCCTCGGTGAGGAGCGTCCGCGCGCCGTGCTCGAGACACACGGCGACGATGAGAGCATCGAACACGAGATTGCCGCTCGGACCCGACGCGTCGATCGACTCGCGTAGGATGGGCACGAACGCGGGGCCCGGAGACAGCAGCAGCACCGATTGGTCGTGTCGACCGCGATCAACCCCGCTCTTCCATCGCGTCGAAGAGGGAATCGCGATCGTCGAGATCGATGCCGGGAAGGAGCGCGCCGGCGTGGGTCTTCCAGCGCAGGCGGTAGCTCTTGCCAGCCGCCGGCCGCGGCGCCAGCGCGGCCGCCAGCGCGGTCTCGACGAACGCGGTCAGGGTTCTGCCTTCCGCGGCGGCTCGCCGGCGGGCTGCCGCGAGAATCTTGTCGTCGAGGTCCAGCGTCGTCCTCATGCATCACTGCGTATCGAGAATGCAGCGATCGGGCCATACACGGGCGCCGGGCGTGCGCCGTCGGGTTCGTCGCCGCTCCGGCCACCGCGCACGTCGCTCTTGCACTCCCTGCGACGACCCGCCACGACGGACGTCGAATGCCCGCCGACGAGCCCCTCGCCGAGCCGCCCGACGCCCCCGCCCCGCGCACGCGCGAGGCATGGCGGCTCGTCCGCACCATGCTCGACGACCTCACGCGCATCGTCGAGGCCGACGCCGAGAGCGATCTCGAGCTGATGGAGGGGATGCGCGCTCTCGCCCGGATGACGGCGCTCTGCAGCGAGGCGACCCTCGATGCCGATCACGAGCTGCCGTCGTTCCGCTCGCTCACCGGCGCGGCCCGCCTGCTCGGCTGCGCGAGCCCGTTGGTCACCGTGCAGCACGCGCCGCTCGACGGACGCCTGCGCTACCGCGTGCGCGGCCGCCGCGGCGGCGTCG
>JAIEPK010000588.1 GCA_019749875.1 Candidatus Binatia bacterium
ACGTCGCGCGCAGCGCGAGGCCCGGCGCGAGCCGCGCGTCGGGAACCGCAGTCCCGCCCTCGAGCGCGAGCGGCACCACGCCGGCCCACACCGGCAGCGTCATGTCCTCCGCATCATCGATCGGGTCGCCGGTGCGGATCTTCGCCACCGCCTCCTCGAGCGGCAGCGCGAGCACGTGCGTCGCCTTCAGCTCGCTCGCGTTCGGCGGCCGTACCTCGTCCCAGCGTCCGGGGTAGAGCCGCTCGGTGAAGGCGCGCAGCGCGGCGAGCTTCTCGTCGTCGCCGGCGAGCAGGCGCGCGCGCCCGAACGCGGTCACCGAGCGATAGTTGACGGAGTGGTGGAACGCCGAGCGCGCGAGCACCAGCCCGTCGATCAGCGTCACCGTCAAGCAGACCTCGGCGCCGCCTGCGAGCGCTTCGAGCATGCGCGACTTGCTCGAGCCGTGCACCAGAACCTCGTCGCCGACGCGCGCGTGCAAGGTCGGGATCACGAACGGCTGCCCGTCGACGACGAAGCCGAGGTGGCAGACGAGGGCTGCGTCGAGGATCGCATGGATCGTCGCGCGCTCGTGGCTCGCGCGCGCGGGCAGGCGCTGGACGCGGTTGCGCGCGCTGCGCCGGTACTCGTGGTCGCTTCCTCGGGTGCTCTCTGGCATGACCGCGCAATAGCGGTTCGGCGGTACCGATCGGAAGCGGATCCGCGCGCACGATCGAGGAAGCGATTCCCCGAACGTGCGTGCGGCGCACGAACGGCGCGCCGCGAGGGAGACCAGGCGATGGCCGAGCACGGTGACGACGACACGACCAGCCCGCTCGAGCGGCTGCCGCACGCGACGCTCGCGGCGGTGGGCCGCGAGTACCTGCTGTTCGGACACCTGGTGACCCCGCACGCCCGCTGCCGCGCCGTCACGCCGCCGCAGGGCGCGCGCCACGCGTGGGAGATCGTCATCGATCCGGCTGCGTCCCTGCCGGCGGAGCGGCCGGAGGTCGCGATCGTCGCCGCCGCGAACACCGCGCGCTTCGTCTTCCGGCCGGGCCGGACCGGCACCTGAGCGAGCGGCCGGCCCGGCTCGGCAGCGATGGGCCCAGTCCGCGGCGCCGACGACAGCGGGCCCTCGAACTCTTGTCCGTACGACGCGCCGCCTGTTAGGGGAGCGTGCCGCAGCTCCAGTGCGCCGATCGCGACCGAACCGCGCCGCCGCGCCGCCCCGACCCATCGCAGAGGAACTTCATGCACGCTTCGACCCGCTTCGTAGGTGTCACGTCACTCATCCTTGTCACGTGGCTGTCCGCGACGACGGTCGATGCGGCATCGCCGACGGCCGTCACGCCGGACGGCGCACAAACGCTGGTGAGCAAGGACCTGGCCGGACAACGGTGGGCGATCACACGCAACGCGGCGACCGGAAGCGTGAGCGGGAACGTGTTCGAGCCCGGGGCAGCCGAGCCGCGATTCGTCTGGTGCAAGCAGACCGACGTCACCGAGGACGATGTGTCCCTCGAGTGCTACGGCACCACCGCCTGTACGCAGTCGGCGTGTGCCGACTCGTGGTTGTTCGTCAGCGCCGTCACGCTTCCGCTCTCGTTCTTCGGGGCAGCGGACGGCAGCTCCGCGGCGGCCACCGAGGCCGCGCCGACTTTGCTCGCAGGTCCGACCGGCTCCGGTACGACGCTCACTCCCGACCATCGCACGATTCTCGTCAGCAAGGACGTCGGCGGACTGCGCTGGGCGATCGGTCGCGACGTCACGAACGGGACGATCACCGGGAACGTGTTCGACCCGAAGGGCGGCGACCCTCGGTTCATCTGGTGCAGCGAGACCGGCAGCTCTGCGGCCGGCATCGCCGTGGACTGTTACGCGGCGCCGTCGTGTACGGGCTCGGGCTGCGCTGGCGATTGGGCCTTCGTCTCGGCGGTCGACCTTCCGCGGTCGTTCTTCTCCGCAGGGAGCTACGATCCGCCGCCACGCTGCGCTCTCCTCCGGACCCCGCCGTTGTTCCTGGAGTTTCGCGGCGGCGGCAAGAAGACCTTGGATGCCTTCGAGCTGCCCGCCGGCATCTACAAGATCACGGTTCGTACCAGTGGCTATTTTCAACTTTTCTACTCGACGAACCGTGCTGCCGTCTTCAATCTCTCCTCCGGTGCGGCGCTCGGTGCAGAAACGGTCTTCGTCTCGCACGGCGGGTCGTACACGTTTCGAACCGACAACGTCTCGACGTCGTGGAAGCTGACGTTCGAGTCCATCGACTTGACGCGCCCCGCGCCGATCTCGGACCTCGCAACCGTCACGGCCTTCGTTCCGAAGGTCCTCGGGCCGTACGTGTTCGACCGTTCGTCGTACGAGCTGACCGCGTACACGGACGGGTACTTTCAGCTGTTCCCGATCGACCCGTCGACAGGCCATGAAGGCCTGTCGATCTTCAATCTCTTCGACGGCTCGTACGGAAGCTCGACGCTCTACGAGCCGGAATGCAACGTCATGCTCTTCCGAACGGACAACATCTCCGCGCAGTGGTCCTTGGGTGTCGCACCCCGGTAGCGCCGCAGCGAGCGGTCGATTCGGGAGGGCCGGCGGTAGCTCGAGCCGGGCCCGTGTGCGCCCACGGCGACGACCGCAAGAAGTGCGGGCGAGCCGCTTCGAGACCTGGGTGTCGCGCGAGGCGTCGTGACGAACCGGCATTGCTCAAGTGCCGGCGCCTGTGCTCTGGGAGTGCGTCGGGGCGCACCGGACCGAGCGCCCGAGAGGACCCTCGCATGCAGCGCGCACGACGCCCGATCTCCAGCCGCATCCTCGTGGGAGCGGTCTGCTTGCTCCTCGCGAGCGCCTGCAGCGGCGGCGGCTCGGGCGGCGAGCCCGCGCCGCCGGGCGCGCCGTCGTGCGAGGCAGCGCAGGCGTTCGACAGCACCTTCGACGCGATCCAGACCGTGATCTTCGAGAAGCACGGCTGCACCCAGGACATCTGTCACGGCGAGGCGAGATCCGGCGAGCTCGACCTGCGCCCCGGCGCGGCGTACGACGCGATCTTCGACGTGCCCTCGACGGTGAGTGCGCTGAAGCGCGTGCAGCCGGGCGACAAGAGCCGCAGCTTTCTGTGGCTCAAGCTCGCCGCCAAGACCAATCCGGGCAGCGTGGCCATCAAGGGCGCGCCGATGCCGAACAACCTGCCGGCGATCTCCGAAGACGAGCTCGAAGCGCTGCGCCTGTGGATCTACGCCGGCGCGCCGCGCACGGGCACCGTCGGCGGTACGCAGCAGCTGCTCGACGCGTGCCTGCCCGACGTCAAGCCGATCATCGTCAAGCCGCTCGATCCGCCGGCGCCGGGCGAGGGCGTGCAGTTCGTGCTGCCGCCCGTCGACCTGCCGAGGAAGCACGAGCAGGAGCTGTGCTTCGCGACGTACTACGACATCCGCGACCAGGTTCCCGCCGCGTACCTCGATCCGACCGGGACTCTGTTCCGCTTCTCGTCGCAGGAGCTGCGTCAAGATCCGCAGAGCCACCACCTCACGCTGAGCTACGCCGGGGTCGGCGTCGACCGCATCCACGATCCGGCGTTCGGCACGTGGACCTGCGCGGGCGGCGAGCGCGCCGGCGAGGTCTGCGAGCCGACCGAGAAGGGCGCGTGCGGCAGCGGCTTCTGTCGCAGCGAGCCAAAGCCCAACATCGGCTGCGTCGGCTATGGACCGCAGGCGGGGATCGGCATCGTGTCGCGCATCATCGGCGGCGCCATGGCGACGCAGGCGTTCCAGCAGCTGAAGCCCGGCGTGTTCTCGCAGATTCCGACGACCGGGATCGTCTACTGGAACAGCCACGCGTTCAACTTGACGGACGAGGACACCGTCCTGAACGGCCGGCTGAACTTCACCTTCGCCGGCGACCAGCGCTACCCGGTGGTCGGCATCAACGACTACTCGAACGTCTTCCTGCCGAACGCGGCGCCGTACACGATCGAGACCTTCTGCGCGAAGCACGTGATGGATCAGGGCTCGCGCCTCTTCCTGCTCACCTCGCACAACCACAAGCGCGGCAAGCGCTTCTGGGCGACCGGGCCGGACGGCTCGCTGCTGTACGAGAACCTGGTCTACAACGACCCCGTCAAGCAGTACTTCGATCCGCCGCTCGCGTTCGACGCGCCCGATCCCGCCGAGCGCACGATCACGTTTTGCGGCACGTTCAACAACGGCGTCGCGGACGACGGTTCGCCCGATCCCGAGACGGTCACGCGTGCGTCGCGCATCCCGCAGAGCGCCCGCATCACGTTCGGCGCGTGCCGGCCGGTCGCGTGCGCCGCCGGCAACGTCGGCGCGCCGTGCAGCGGCGAGGACGACGACGCCTCCTGCGACTCGACCCCGGGGGCCGGCGACGGCCTGTGCGACGCTTGCCGCATCACCGGCGGCGAGAGCACCGAGAACGAGATGTTCATCCTGATCGGCTCGGCCTACATCGCCGACGGCTTCCCGCAGCCCGACACCGACGAGCCCGTCTTCGGCGGCCCGGCGAGCACCGCCGCGACCCACGACGCGAGCGGACGCTCCACGTACACCGGTCTCGCGGTGCCCGCGTCCTTCGCCTGCAACGGCAATCGCGCGAGCGACCCCGGCGCCGAGTAGGAAATTCGCCGGCGGGGCTTCGCGTCCGCGCGGAATGTGCACAGGATGATCGGGGGCCATCGCCATGCGCACGTTCCACTGCGACCACTGCCAGCACCAGCTCTTCTTCGAGAACTTCGCCTGCGTCTCGTGCGGGGCACGTCTCGCCTACCTGCCGGACCTGAAGACCATCGGCTCGCTCGACGAAGCCGGCGACGGCACCTGGACGTCGCCGCTGCCCGAGGCGACGGGCAAGGCGTACCGTCTCTGTGCGAACTACGCCGAGCACGACGTCTGCAACTGGGCGCTGCTCACGGACGACGAGAATCCGCTCTGCCGCTCGTGCCGCTTGACGCAGGTGATTCCCGACTTGTCGCGCCCCGGGCACCGGGAGGCGTGGTACAAGATCGAGGTCGCGAAGCGGCGTCTCGTCTACACGCTGCTCGAGCTCGGCCTGCCGGTGAAGAGCAAGCCCGAGGACCCGGAGAAGGGCGTCGCCTTCGAGTTCCTCGCCGATCCCGACGACCCGTCGGCGCCGAAGCCGCTCACCGGGCACGCGAACGGACTCATCACGATCAACATCGCCGAGGCCGACGACGCCGAGCGCGAGCGGCGCCGGCTCGCCATGCACGAGCCGTATCGCACGCTGCTCGGCCACTTCCGGCACGAGATCGGCCACTACTACTGGGACCTGCTGATCGACGGGTCGCCCCGCCTCGACGACTTCCGTGTGATGTTCGGCGACGAACGTGCGGACTACGCGCAGGCGCTCGAGCGCCACTATCAGCAGGGTCCGCCGGCCGACTGGCCGCAGCGCTTCGTCAGCGAGTACGCGAGCGCGCACCCGTGGGAGGACTGGGCCGAGACCTGGGCGCACTACGTGCACATGGTCGACACGCTCGAGACCGCGACGTCGTGCGGCCTCGCGCTGCGTCCGCGGCGCGCCGACGAGCCGACGCTCGAGACCGACCCGCAGCGCGGCCTGCCCGCGACCTTCGAGCGCCTGATCGAGGACTGGTTCCCGCTGACCTACGTGCTGAACAACCTGAACCGCGGCCTCGGCTTGCCCGACGGCTACCCGTTCGTCCTCTCCGAGCAGCAGATCGCGAAGCTGCGCTTCGTGCACGAGACCATCGCCGGCGTCGCGGTCGCGGCGCTGCCGCAGCCGCCGCCGGAGCTCGAGACGGCCGCGGCCGCGGCGTCGTGAGGCGAATCGCCGGGCTCAGGCGGGCACCTTGCCGAGCAGGATGATCTCGCCCGTCGGCTGCGGCATGCCGCCCAGCGGCTCGATCGTCACCGCGAACGCATCCGGACGTCCGCCCGCGAGGACCTCGTCGCTGATGCGCGCGAGCGTCGCACCGCTCGGATCGGTCCGCAGCACGCCGGCCGAGATCTTCTCGTTCCCGCGAATCAGCCACAGCTGGTAGTCCTTGTCCGGCAAGGGCTTCAGCGCGGTCGTCAAGACCATCGCGCTGCGCGTGCCGGGGTTGAGCAGCGCGCTCGCGTGATAGGCCGCCTGATCGCCCTGCGCCGCGAGCTGCACCAGCTGCGTACCCGGGGCGCCGAGCAGCGACAGCGCGGCCTCGCGCTCGCGCAGCGACACACGCGCGCTCGCGAGCTCGCGCAGGCAGATGTCCTTGTCGCGATCGGTCGCGGCGGCGAGCGCGAGCTCGCGGTCGCGCGCGGCGAGCTCGCGCTGCGCGATGCGGTACTCCATGCCGAAGACGAAGGCTGCCGCGGCCGCGGCGACAGCGCCGATCCAGGCGATCGCCTCGCGGCGTCCGCTGCCGCGCGCCGACGCTCTGCCGGCGCTCCGCGCGTGGTCGC
>JAIEPK010000128.1 GCA_019749875.1 Candidatus Binatia bacterium
GCCTGGTCGCGTGGGGAGCGCGACCGTCGACCCTCACCGGCGCGCTCGTGCCGGCGATCGCCGCGCTGCTGTCGATCGTGACCCTGACGACGCTCGCGCTCGCGATGCGTCCGCACGCGACCATCACGCCGTTCCTCCTCGCGGCCGCCCTGCAGACCGGCTTCCTGCTGCTGATCCGCACCCGCATGGACGCGGCGCTCAACGGCGTCGACCGCGCCGGGCGCGAGCTGACGATGCTGCGCGCGATCCTCGTGCGGCTCGAGGCGGAGCACTTCACGAGCCCGCTGCTGGTACGGCTGGCCGGCGAGCTGCGCACCGGCGGTGCACCCGCATCGGCGCTGATCCGCGGGCTGCAGCGGCGCATCGAGCTCAACGACTCGGGCCGCAACCTGCTCTTCCTGCCGGTCTCGCTGCTCCTGCTGTGGCCGCTGCAGCTCGCCTGCGTGATCGACCGCTGGCGGGCACGCCATGGGCACGAGATCGCGCGCTGGATCGACGCGCTCGCCGAGATCGAGACCCTGGGCTCGCTCGCGGGCTACGCGTACGAGCATCCGGACGACGTCTTTCCCGAGCTCGTGACCGACGGCCCACCGCGCCTCGAGGCGACCGGCCTGGGCCACCCGCTGCTGCTCGACGCGCGCTGCGTGCGCAACGATCTCGCGCTCGGGCCCGATCTCGCCGCGCTGGTCGTCAGCGGCTCGAACATGTCCGGCAAGAGCACGATGCTGCGTGCCGTCGGGCTGAACGTCGCGCTGGCGCTCGCCGGTGCACCGGTGCGGGCGTCACGACTCTGCTTGACGCCGCTCGCGATCGGCGCGTCGATCCGCATCGCCGACTCGCTGCTCGACGGACGCTCGCACTTCCAGGCCGAGATCCTGCGCCTGAAGCAGATCACCGACCTCGGACGCGGCGCGCTGCCGCTGCTCTTCCTGCTCGACGAGATCCTGCACGGCACCAACTCGCACGACCGCTGCATCGGGTCGGAGGCGGTCATCTTCCACCTGCTCGAGCACGGCGCGATCGGCCTGGTCACGACGCACGATCTGGCGCTCGCGCAGATCACGCCGCGCGCGCCGCGGCCGATGGCGAACGTCCACTTCGAGGACCACGTCGAGGACGGCGCGATGCGCTTCGACTACCGCATGCGCGACGGGATCGTGCAGAAGAGCAACGCGCTCGCGCTGATGCGCGCGGCGGGTCTCGAGGTGTAGACGGGCGCCGAGCGGCCTGCGCGGCGCGCCGGAATTCGGCTTGCCCGGCGCCACGACCTCGACTAGCTACTCGTTTTCTTGACGCACTCGCCAGGTCGAGTCGCCTCCCGCCGAAACCCACCAACCAGAGGAGCGCAACCCATGCACCGACGATCCGCCACCCGCACCGCCGCAATCGCCCTCGGCATCGCCCTCGTCCCGGGCGTCGCCGCGGCCTTCCCGGTAAAGATGCCGATGTTGTGCCTGCCCGCGGGCAGCGGCAGCGTCACGATCAACGTTCCGACCAAGAGCGGGAAGCCCTACGAGATGAAGGGCTCCTTCAAGGGCCTGCCGGCAAACCTGCCGTTCAACTCTCAGTTCGCGTGCAACGAGACGACCGACAACATCGCCGGCAATCCCGGAACCGACGGCACGGGCAAGCTCAAGTTCAAGGTGCCGCTCGGGCTAGCGTCCATGGCCACGTGCACGAACCCCAGGGCGGTGGTCGTGGTCGGCGGAACCACCTGCAAGACCGGCTGGGTCTTGCCGTAAGCCCGGGACGGATCGGCCGTCGACGGCCGGACACGCTCCGGCGGTCGATCCTCTCCCTACCGATCCTCCGGCGCCGCGCGCACGGTCAGCGCGCGCGTGAGGTCTGACGGGCTGGCGACGGCGCCGCATCTGGTCTAGTCTGACTGGTCAGAACTCCGGAGGACCGATGGACGTCAACGTCTACGCGGCAAAGACCCAGCTTTCCCGCCTGCTCGAGCGCGTCTCGCACGGCGAGGAGGTCGTCATCACACGACACGGCAAGCCCGTCGCGAAGCTGGTTCCGATCACCAGACGGCAAGCCCCCCGCAAGCTCGGGACCCTGCGCGGCAAGATCCGGATCGCGAAGAACTTCGACGCGCCGCTCCCCGACGACCTCCTCGACGCCTTCGAAGGCAAGGCGTGAGACTCCTCCTCGACACCCACGCGCTGCTGTGGGCCCTCGCACGCCCCGACCGTCTTCCCGCGCGAGCGTCCGGCGCGCTGCGTGATCCGTCGAACGACGTCTTCGTCAGTGCGGCGAGCACGTGGGAGATCGCGATCAAGGCGGCTCTCGGAAAGCTCGACGGAGACGTCGCCGCGATCGCGGCCGAGGCCCGATCGCTCGGCTTCACGGATCTCCCGGTGACGATCGCGCACACGCTTCGCGTGCGCGACCTGGAGCCCCACCACCGGGATCCGTTCGACCGGATCCTCGTGGCGCAGGCGCTCGACGAAGGGCTGACGCTCGTCACGCACGACGAGGCGTTCGACGCCTACCGCGTGCCGATCCTCTGGCGCTGAGCACCGCACCGCGCGCTCAGGCGGCCGCTCCGCTCTTCGCCCATGCCAGCGCGTCCTCGAGCCGGTCGTTGCCCCAGAACAGCTCCTCGCCGGCGACGAACGTCGGCGCGCCGAAGATGCCGAGCCGCGCCGCCTCCTCGCCGGTCCGCTTGAGGCGCTCCTTGTTCTCCGGCGCCGTCGCGCGCGCGAGCACCGCGTCCGGGTCGCGCTCGAGCGACGCGACGATCTCGGCGATCACGTCGGACTCGCCGATCTCGCGGTCCTCGGCGAAGTTCGCGGTGTAGACCGCGCGCACGAAGTCGGGCCCCCAGCCCTCGTCGAGCGCGATCTGGGCCACGCGCGCGGCCGTCAAGCCGTTGCGTGGAAACGCCGACGGGTGCTGCAGGTCGAGATCGAGCTTCGCGCAGACGCGCGCGAGGTCGCGCCACATGTAGCGGCCCTTCGCCGGGTAGACGTTGAACGGCGAGTCGTTCCAGCCCTGGGCGACGAAGATCGGGCCGAGCAGGAACGGACGCCACTCGACGGCGACGCCGGCCGCACGCGCCGCCTCCTCGACGCGCATCGCCGCGGGGTAGGAGTACGTGCTCGCGAACTCGAACCAGAATGCGATCGTCGGATTGCCCACCGTCGTGCTCATCGGATCCTCAGTGCAGCTCGCGGGGCGTGAATGCGATCGGCATGTGCTCGATGCCGACGATGAAGTTGGAGGGACGGAGCGGCAGCTTCGCATCGCTCTCGAGCGTGGCGTCGGGAAGCCAGCGCAGCAGCTCCTCGAACATCACGCGCAGCTCGAGGCGCGCGAGGCTGGCACCGAGGCAGAAGTGCGCGCCGTAGCCGCCGAACGCGAGGTGCTGGTTCGGCTCGCGGTCGGCGATGAAGCGGTGCGGCTCGGCGAACACGTTCTCGTCGCGGTTCGCCGAGTGGTAGAGCAGCAGCAGCTTGTCGCCGGCGCGGATCGTCTCGCCGCGCAGCTCGACATCGCGCGTTGCGGTCCGCGCCATGTTCTTGATCGGTGACACCCAGCGCAGCATCTCCTCGATCGCGAGCGGCAGCTTCGCCGGGTCGTCGAGCAGCTTCTGCCGCTCGCCGGGATTGCGCAGCAGCGCTTCCATGCCGCCGGTCAGCACGTGGCGCGTGGTCTCGTCGCCGCCGATCAGGATCAGCAGGCTCTCCTGCAGCAGCTCGTCGTCGTCGAGGCGGTGGCCGTCGATCTCGGCGTGCACCAGCACGCTGATCAGATCGTCTCCCGGTCCGCGCTGGCGGCGGTCGGCGACGACGTCCTTGTTGTAGGCCGCGTACTCGGTGAACGCGTTCATCGCGCCCATCTGCAGCTCGAGCGGCGCCGACGCGGCCGAGCCCTTGATCATGTCGTCGGACCAGCGCAGCAGCATGTCGCGGTCGTCCGGACGGACGCCGAGCATGTCGCCGATCATGATCATCGGCAGCGGGGCCGCGACCTCGGCGACGAAGTCGCAGCGACCTTTCGGGGCGACGCGCGCGATCAGCTCACGGCAGATCTCGCGCACGCGCGGCTCGTGGTCGGCCACGCGGCGCGGCGTGAAGCCCTTGTTGACGAGCCCGCGACGCAGCTTGTGCTCGGGATCGTCCATGTTGATCATCGACGGCACCGGCGGCGAGTCGGGCCGCATGCCGTGCTTGTTGCAGAAGGTCTGCGAGTCCTTGGAGACGGTCTGCACGTCGTCGTGCCGTGCGATGCCCCACACCTCGCCGTCGAAGTAGACCGGAGCGTTGGCCCGCATCCAGCCGTACTGCTCGAACGGCTCGCTCGCGTAGAAGTTTCCGTCGGTGAGACGGATGTCGGCGCGCTGGGCGTGTCGTGGCATCCGTCGTGTCTACCGCGGGTGTCGGCTCCGGCAAAGCGTCGGGCAGCCGGCTGCGCGCCGGAGCGGCGCGGCGACGGCCGCTACTCGTCGTCCTCGGGGGCGAGCGCCCCGGCGCAGACGACGGCCAGGATCACGGCCGAGGCCGCGAGCGCGATCGAGAAGAGTGCGGTGTCCATGTCGCAGCGCGCCCTCCGCAAGTGCGATGCCGCACGCGGCGTCCCGATTTCACGCGGTCTCGTCGGCTCGCTGCCAACCGCGGTGGCCACCGCCTGCGCCACGCGTGGCAACCGACGTTAGCCTCGCGCGCGCCAGGCGACGTCACCCGCGCGGGACGCCGGGCTCGGGGCCTGCGAGCTGCCGGCTGGACAGCACACGTCCGGTGATGCCGCGCGCGTCCTGCGCGGCGAGCAGGACCGCGGCCCGCCCCATCAGCTCCGGCGCCTCGACGTGCTCCTCGGGAATCTGCATGCCGCCGCTCGCGACCTGCCAGCCCTCGGTCAGCACCACGCCGCTCGGCGCGAGGCAGTTGACGGCGATCCCGTCGGGCGCGAGCTCGCTCGCGAGGCCGGCGTAGAAGCGCTCGATCGCCGCCTTCGACACCCAGTAGGCATTGCTGCCGCCGCCGGTCGCGACGTCGGTCATGCGCACGCCGCCGGTGGTGATCGCGACCAGGCTGCCGCTGCGCTGCGCGCGCATCACCGGCAGCACGGCCTTGGTGAACAGGAACGTTCCCGTGAGGTTGACGCGCAGCACGAGCTCCCAGCGCTTGAGCGTCGTCTGCTCGGTGCGCGCGAGCGACATCACGCCGGCGTTGTTGATCAGGCAGTCGATGCGTCCGAAGCGCTCCATGGTCGTCGCGACCACCGCGGCGATGCCGTCCTCGCTCGTGACGTCGCACGCTGCGGCGAGGGCCCTGCCGCCCGCCGCCTCGATGCGCGCCGCGACCGCGTGGATCGTTCCGGGCAGCCGCGGATTCTCGTCCGTGCTGCGCGCGGCGATCACGACCGCGCAGCCGGCGTCGGCGAGTGCCACGGCCATGTTGCGACCGATGCCGCGCGACGCGCCGGTCACGATCGCCACTCTTCCGTCGAGGCGGGGCAAGCTCTGCAGCGTCATGCGGCCGTCATAGCGCCGATCTCCGGCACGACGCGATGCGGAGGGTTCACTCCTCCGCGATCGGCACCCACAGCTCGATCTCGCCGCGTCCCGTCTGCGGATTCCAGCGCTCGTCGTAGAGCTCGAAGTCCGGTCGCCGCACGAGCCGGTACGGCAACGCCGGCAGCCAGCGGCCCCAGATCTGCTTGACGGTATCCTTCAGCCGGGAGATGTGGCCGGCGTGCGTGAACACGGCGTAGCGTCCCGCCGGGACGGTCAGCGCCGTCATTCCGCCGGGGATCGACTCGACGCGCTCGACCTCGACGCCGGCCACGTAGGTGAAGCCGGCCTCGTCGACCGACGCCGGGTCGGCGTCGACGCACACGCCGTAGGTCGCGACGCCGCGGCGCTGCCGGACGTCGTCGAGGCGGGCGACGAAGCGGCCCCACAGCTCCGGGATCCGGCTCGACGTGGCGGGTGTGAAGCGCTCCGCCATGCCGACGACGTCGAAGGCGGGACGGTGTGCGATGCGTGGCTCCATGCTCTGCCTCCCTGCCCGCGCGAGGATCTCCTCGACGTCGAGCGGTCCGAAGTCGTGCGCGGGCGCGATCTGTCCCGCGCTGCGGTAGCGTCCGGGCGACACGCCGATCTCGCGCGTGAAGGCCCGCGTGAAGGTCGCTTGCGAGCCGAAGCCGCAATCGAGCGCGAGCGCGGCAATGGGCACTTCGCTCATGCACAGCCGGCGACAGATCTCGGCGAAGCGACGCTTGCGCACGTAGCCCACCGGCGTCTGGCCGGTGAACGCCTGGAACACGCGGTGGAAATGCCACGGCGAGAAGGCCGCGGCACGCGCCAGGTCCGACGGTGCGAGGCGCTCGTCGAAGAGCCGCGCCTCGACGAGCTCGAGCGCGCGGCCGATACGCTGCAGCGTGTCGTGCACGGTGGGCGAGCATAGTCGGATCGCGGCGCCGCGTCTTTGCCCGCGTTGCTGTTCGCGCGCGCGGCCCGCGCGGCGGCGTCGCCCTTGCGGCGGCCGCGGATGTCCGCTGT
>JAIEPK010000251.1 GCA_019749875.1 Candidatus Binatia bacterium
GGCGCGTCCGCTCGTGCCGCGCCCGGTGATCGCTGCGCGCGTGCCGCGCCCCCGGCGATCCGGCGACGGGTCACTCGGCGGCGACGATGCCGTCGAGGCGCTCCATCGTGTCGACGAACTCCTCGATCATCTCGCTCACCACCGCGCGCGTCGGCTTCGCCACGTTCATCTGTCCGACCACCTGGCCGACGAAGTACGTGACCAGCTGGTTTGCACCGGTACCCGCATGGTGCGCGAGCCGGTGGATGCGGCGCTGCGCGTCCGCGACCAGCATGCTCTGCAGCGGCATCGGCAGCGGCTCCGGCGCGTCCTTCGCCTCCCACGCGTCGGTCCACGGCGTGCGCAGCATGCGCGCCGGCTTGCCGGTGAGCGAGCGCGAGCGGCGCGTGTCGCTCGACGTCGCGGCGAGGAACTTCTCCTTGACGGGCGGAGCGGTCTCGGCCTCGTGTGTGGTGAGCCACACCGAGCCGCACCACACGCCCTCGGCGCCGAGCGCGAGCGCCGCTGCGACCTGACGGCCGCTCGCGATGCCGCCCGCGGCGAGGACCGGAATCGGTGCGACCGCGTCGACCACCTGCGGGATCAGGACCATGGTCGCGATCTCGCCGGTGTGGCCGCCGCCTTCCGTGCCCTGCGCGATGATCAGGTCGACGCCGGCGTCGCGGTGCGCGATCGCGTGGTCGACGCGCCCCGCGAGCGCCGCGACCGGAACGCCCTCCTTGCGCGCGCGCTCGACGAGCCATTCGGGAGGCGAGCCCAGCGCGGACGCGAACAGCGCGATGCCATGGTCGAAGGCGGCGTCGATCAGCGGCGCCATGGTCTTCGGGTCGACGGCGAGCGTGCGCCCGCTGCGCGTGGTCTCGGTCTCCTCGTCGGGCATGGCCGGCACGCCGTAGCGCTCGAGCAGATCGTCGATCCACTGGCGGTGCTCGGCCGGGATCATGCCGCGCAGGTCGTCGACGCCGAGCCCGCCCTCGTTCGAGCCCGCGTACTTGCGTGGGATCAGCAGGTCGACACCGAAGGGCTTGCCGCCGGCGTGCTCGCGGATCCACTTCAGGTCGACCGCGAGCTGCTCGGGCGAGTGCGCGACCGCACCGAGCACGCCGAGCCCGCCGGCGGCGCTGACCGCGGCGGCGACGTCGCGGCAGTGGGTGAAGGCGAGCAGCGGGAAGTCGATGCCGAGCATGTCGGTGACGCGTGTGCGCATGGGAACCCTCCGCCGCGCAGGTTCGCAGAGCGGCGCCGCGGGCGCCACACCGCCGTTCTCCGGTGACGCCCTTGCAACGGCCGCCGAATCCGACGATGCAGCCGGACGATGCGTGGTGATGCGGAAGCGGACGTCGATCTGCTGATCGTCGGGGCGGGAATCGTCGGCTGCACCGTCGCCGAGCGCGCGGCCGCGCTGCGCGGCTGGCGGAGCCTGGTGGTCGACCGACGCCGGCACGTCGGCGGCAACTGCCACGACGCGCTGCACGCGTCGGGCGTGCTGGTGCACTCGTACGGACCGCACTACTTCCGCACCGACTCCGACGACGTCCTCGCCTATCTGTCGCGCTTCACCGAGTGGATCCCCGGCCGGTACGTCGTCAAGGTCGCGACGCGCGGGCGTCTGTTCGACTTCCCGATCAACTTGACCACGCTGGAGCAGGTCTACGGACGCGCCTTCGACGCGGACGAAGCGCGGCTGCTGCTCGACGAGCTGCGCGACCGCAGCATCGTCACGCCGCGCAGCTCGGAGGAGCTGGTGCTGAGCCGCGTCGGGCGGGAGTTCTACGACCTGTTCTACGCGCCCTACACGCGCAAGCAGTGGGGGATGTCGCCGGCGCAGCTCGACGTGTCGGTGTGCGGCCGGGTGCCGGTCCGCTTCACGCGCGACGAGCGCTACGTCGACCAGCGGCATCAGGTCATGCCGCGCGACGGCTTCACGCGCATGTTCGAGCGCATGCTCGCCTCACCCCTGATCACGGTCCTGCTGGGCTGCGACTTCGCGGAGCTGCGCGGCGCGATCCGCCCCCGCGTCGCGACGCTCTACACCGGGCCGATCGACGCCTACTTCGATCACCGGCTGGGGCGGCTCGCCTGGCGCTCGCTGGACTTCGAGCTGGTCGCCTACGAGCAGCAGTGGAAGCAGCCGTGCGTGCAGATCAACTATCCCGGCGCGGAGCCGTACACGCGCTCGGTCGAGTACAAGCACGTCACCGGACAGCGCCATCCGCAGACCGTCGTCGGCTACGAGTACCCGCGCGCGAGCGGTGATCCGTTCTACCCCGTGCCGAGCGCGCGCGGCCGGCGTCTCTACGCCGCGTATGCCGAGCTCGCCGAGCATGCGCGGCGCACCGAGCGCACGTACTTCGCGGGTCGGCTCGCCACGTACGCGTACCTCAACATGGACCAGGCGACCGCGGCGGCGCTCGAGGCGTTCGCCGAGATCGAGCGGGACTGGCTCGCGTCTCGGGTCCGGCACGCGAGCGCCGGCCGAGGATGACGATGAAGGTTTCGGTCGTGTTCGGAACCTACAACCGTGCCGAGCTGCTGCGGCGCTCGCTCGACGGCTACCTGCGCCAGCGCCTGCCCGTCGACCAGCTCGAGATCATCGCGATCGACGACTGGTCGACCGACGACACCGGCGACGTGCTCGCCGACTACGCCCGGCGGCTGCGCATCGTCGCGATCCGTCCGCCGTGGAAGGAGCCGGGGACGTGGCGCGACTCGGCGACCATCCTCAACATCGGGCTCCGCGCGGCGTCGGGCGAGCTCGTGGTCAGCACGCACCCGGAGGTGATTCCGGGTCTCGACAGCCTGCGCGCCATGCACGCGAGCCAGCGCGCGCGCGCCTACCACGCGTGCAAGGCCTACTACCTGAACCCCGCGCAGCAGGCGGCGCTGGACACGGTCGACTGGCGCGCGTCGAACCTCGCGTTGCGCGCCTTGCCCGGCTTCTACGACGGCCCGGCGGATCTCGACGCGCCCGAGAATGCCTACGCGCACGCTGCGATGGATCGACACCGCGTCTGGGAGAGCTTGCTGTTCGGCGGCATGACGCGCGACACGTGGCGCTGGTTCGGCGGCCTGCGCGAGTTCGAGGGCTGGGGCAGCGTCGACGTCGACTTCCTCCACCGGCGCCAGGCGCTCGGCATGGAGAACGTGACCGAGCTCGGCGACGAGACCATCTGCATCCACCAGAACCACGACGTGCAGAATCAAGGCGTCGTGCGCGACGTCGCGCGCGCCATCGCGGCGGTGCCGCGCTACGATCGCCCACAGGACGCGTTGCTCGCGAACCTCTGACGGCGCGCGCCGGACGGGGCCGCCGTCCGGCGGGTCCTCGCCTCTCGGCCGGCGACGTCGAGGCGTGCGTCAGCTACTCGGACCGACGAGTTCGACCAGAGCCGCCATCTGCTCCAGGTGGTGCTCGAGGGAGCGGCTCCTGAAGCGCACGTTCAGCAGCGTCGCACCGCACGCCGCGTGGCGGGCGAGCTCGTCGTGCACGTGCTGCGGCTCGCCGAGCGGATCGAGCGGCGGCTCGGGGGAGAGCCCGACCTCGAGCGCGCGCGTCCGCCGCGCGTAGGCGGCGGTCTCGCGCGCGCGGACCAGCAGGTCGCGCACCTCTTCGGGCTCGAGAGCGAACGGCACCCACGCATCGCAATCGAGCTCGATCGCGCGCCGCAGCGAGCGCGCGGTGCGACCGCCCATCCAGATCGGGATCTCCTCCTGCACGGAGATTGGGTCGATCGTGACGTCGCCGAAGTCGTAGAACTCGCCGTGAAACGACGGCTCGCGCTTGCCGAACGACGTGCGGATCGCACGGATCGCCTCGCGTGCCTTCGCGCCTCGTCCGGCGAAGTCGCGGCCCAGCATCGCGAACTCCTCCTCGAGCGAGCCGACGCCGACGCCGAGGATCAAGCGGCCGCGGCTCACGACGTCGAGCGTGCCGTAGCGCTTCACGATCTCGAGCGGATGGTGGTAGCCGAGCACCAGCACGTAGGTGGCGAGCCGCACGCGCTCGGTGATCGCTGCGGCATAGCCGAGCGTGACCGCGGGATCCCAGTAGCGGCGCCCGCGGCGCGGTGCCGCGGCGTGCGGGATCGCGACGTGATTCGACGCGGTGAGGTGGAAGTAGCCGAGCCGGTCGGCGGCGCGCGCGATCGCCGCGAATGCATCGATCGAGGCGTCGTGCTCCCACGCGTTGACGACGCGCGGGTTGGCGATGATCACCGGACTGACGATGCCGTAGCGCACGGTCCTCCCGTCACCGGCGGGGAGCGAGGGCCGCCGGGCGCGACGGTCATCGTGCAATGGCCCGCCGCTTGTCCAGCCGTCGTGCCGCGCGCGTGCTCGTCCCGCGTGCGCGGCGGCAACGTGCGACGTCGCGCAACGGCCCGGCGAGGCCCGACGCGCAACCCTCTGCGGCGCGCGTCGGGCCGTCACCGACCGTGCAGGTTCGTTCAGCGCGTCGCGGCGGTGGGAGTCTTGTGCACCGCGACCGTCACCGTCACCTGGTCACCGCGCTCGAGGCGAGCGAGCGCGGAGCCCGGGAACAGGACGCGCAGCTCCTTTCCCTTCACGTCGACGACCAGAGTGCCGTTGCTCGCGTCGAGCTCGCGCACCGTTCCGGTCACCTGGTGCTCGCCGAGATCGCCCTCGGTCGATCCCTTCGACGCCGGCAGCGGCGGCGGCAGCGCGGAATTCACCGCGGGGGTGTCACGCAGCGTCGCGTCGTTGCCGGGCAGGCGATCGCTCGGTGCGTCCTGCGCACCCGCGAGCGCGGCAGTCAGCAGGGTCGCGACGCCGACGACCGTGGCGCGCTTGGTGAGGCGGCTCATGGGACCTCCTTCCCGACCCGCATCGGATCGGGCTTCCGTACGGAGCAGCCCTCGTGCCACGCCCTGATCTCGCCGCGGAGCGCGGGAGCGCGGGGGATCCCGCGCGCCGCGGCTGTTCCGATGACGCGTCCACGCGGGGCCGGACGGGACAAGTGTCGATCGCGCGGTCGCGATGGCGTCCGCTGCATCGTCACGACGACCGTCGTGCCATGGCGAAGCGCATGCGGACGCGGCCGACGTGGCAGCGGCGTGGGGATCGTGCATTCACGCACGGACAAAGCACGCGCCGCGGAAGAAAAAATTCAACCTTTTCGGCTGGATCGCGCTAGTGTGGTGGCACTAGAGTTGCCTTGTCCGGCGCACCTGAAGCCGCTGCGACTGGGCCCCGTGCCGACGCCGTACCGCTCGCCGATGCGGACACGGTGCGGGACCCGACATCACATCACGACACATCACGACATCCGATCGCGCCCCCTGACGTAGCCGAGTGCCGCAACGACCCGCATGGCGCACGGGTCGGGCGGTGATCCCGAGAGGAACTTTCCATGACACCGCGAACGACCTCGAACGCCCCGGGCATCCGACGGCGCGTCCGGCCCGCGCGCACCGCCCTGCACGCGACGGTGACCGCGCTGGCCGTCCTCGGCTTCGCCGCGCAGGCGCACGCGCTGTCGAGCAACTGGCTCGACTACACCGCGATCGCCGGCAGCCGACTCGACATCGGCTCGAACATCGCCGTCGCGGGGAACTACGCGGTGCTGCGCTCGGGCGGCAGCCTCACGCTCGGAACGAATTTGTACCACGACGCCGTGCCGGCCGACAGCTTCCTCGCCGCCGACACGATGGAGTTCACCACCGGAGCGTCGGCGAACAACGTGTTCGTGAACTCGCTGCAGCTCAACGGCACCGCGGAAGTCCGCGGCACCAAGACGACGCCGCTCGCGCTGCCGCTGAACATCAACGTGCCCGGGTTGCCGGCCAACGCGACCAGCCCGTGTGCCGAGGCCGGCAGCGACGTGACGGTCGCCGCCAGCCAGACCCGGAGCCTGTCGGCGGGCTGCTACCGCAACCTGCTGGTCTCGCAGAGCGGCACCCTGAACCTGACCGGCGGCACGTACGTCTTCCGGCAGGTGCTGGTCGACCCCGACGCGCAGGTCAACGCGCAGGCGTCGAGCACGATCACGGTGCAGCAGAAGCTGACCACGTCGGTGCGCTCGTGGCTCGCGCCGCAGAGCGGTGATGCCGCCGACCTGATGATCTTCGTCGCCGGCAAGCAGAACCAGATCGGCAACGAGGCGACGTTCGTCGGCCGCATCGTCGCGCCGAACGATCCGGGCTTCGAGTTCGGTGTCCGCGCGACGTTCATCGGCAACGCGTACGCCGAGGGCATGAACATCTTCGGCGTTCACCTGCCGCGCACGCCGAGCCCGACGCCGACGGCCAGCCCGACCCCGACCGCGAGCCCCACGCCGACTCCGACCCCGACCCCGACCACGACGGTGACGCCGACGCCGACCCCGACGTCGACCGGGATCCCGACGCCGACGCCGACCAAGCCCTTCGTGCCGCCGACGCCGACCCCGACCCCGACCGGCGTGCCGACGGCGACGCCGACCGGCGGTCCGCCGCCGCCGCCGAAGTGCCCGTCGTTCTTCAGCCCGAACGACTGCGACTGATCCGTCCCTCGGGACGG
>JAIEPK010000216.1 GCA_019749875.1 Candidatus Binatia bacterium
CAGCCGACGCAGATGCCCGCGCCGGGCGAGCCGACGCCTTCGCCGAGCCCGGCGCCGCCGCCGGGACGACGTCCGGTCACGCTCAACAACGCGGTGATCCTCGCCAACTACGCCTACATGCGCGACCTGACCGCGTTCGACCGCATCCACGTGGCGGCGGGCGGCGACCTGCGCACGACGATCGCGCGGCTGCGCGAGATCACGAAGGACGCGAAGGATCCGTTCGCGGCGGTGACGCGTGCCGCTGCGGCGCTGCCGCCCGCGCCGTCCGTCGTGGGCGGGCGCTCGCACGACGACGTGAGCGGCGGCAGTGCGGCGTCGCGTGCGGTGAGCGGCGGCAGTGCGGCGTTGCGTGCAACCGGACGCCGCGGCTAGAGTCCGCCGGTCGCCATGGACGTCCCCCGCTTCGCCGTCGACCGCATGCTCGGCCGGCTCGCGCGCTGGCTGCGCGTGCTGGGCTTCGACGCCGCGTACCGCAACGAGCTGCCCGGCGATCGCCTGCTGACGCTCGCGGCGCGCGAGGATCGCATCGTGGTCACGCGCGACGGCCGCCTGCGCGACCCGCGCGGTCGCGCCCGCGTGATCCGCATCACCAGCGCCGGATTCCGGGATCAGCTGCGCGAGCTCGACCGCGTGCTGCCGCTCGGCGGCATGGACGCGCGCCCGCAGCGCTGTGTGGAGTGCAACGAGGCGGTGCTGCCGGTCGCGCTCGCGGACGTTCCGGAGAGCGTGCCGGCCTACGTGCGTGCGACGCAGACCGACTTCCGGCGCTGCCCGCGCTGCCGCCGCATCTTCTGGCCGGCGACGCACCGCACGCGCATGGAGTCGGAGATCGAGGCGCTGGGCTTGACGTCGCCGGGGACCGATCGTGCTTGACGAGACGCGCGAGGCGCTGCTCTCCGACGCGGCCGGGCTGCCGGCCGGGCCCTGCGCGAAATGCGAGCGCGAGGTGCTCGCCTACCTCCTGCCCGACGACGGCGCCGAGCGCTACGCGTGCGTGCACTGCGATGGTCCGGTGCGCCGCGTGTACCTGGTCGGCGAGGGCGAGCTCGATGACCTCGGCTACGCGGTGAGCGATCCGCTGCGGCCGCAGGGCGGCTGCGCGACCGGTTGTGCGGCGGGCGGCTGCGGCGTCAAGCGTCCGGGCTGAGGTCCGCGCGGCGGTCGGGCGCGGGTCGCGCGCTCATACGCGACCGAGCTGGCGCAGCGCCTCGTAGAGGACGATCGACGCCGCGTTGGCGAGGTTCAGGCTGCGCACGCCGGTACCGGGCATCGGGATGCTCCACAGCGGCGCCAGCTCCGTGCGCAGCGCGTCGGGCAACCCGCGGCTCTCGCCGCCGAACACCAGCAGATCGTCGTCGCGGAACCCGATGCGTGTGTACGACGCCTCGCCGTGGGAGCTGAAGGCGAGCAGGCGGCCCGGCGGACGCGTCGCGCGGAAGTCGTCCCACGTCGCGTGCACCGACAGCTCGACGAACGGCCAGTAGTCGAGCCCGGCGCGCTTCAGATAGCGATCCTCCAGCGAGAAGCCGAGCTTGCCGACCAGGTCGAGCGGCGTGCCGGTCGCGGCGCAGAGGCGGGCGACGGAGCCGGTGTTCTGCGGGATCTCCGGCTCGACCAGGACGATGCGCATCAGGCGGGGCGGTGCTCGAGCGGCTGCACGCCGCCCGGGACCGGCAGCACGAAGCGCTCGCCGTCGCTGGTCACGTGACCGAGGAGCTCGCTCTGCGCGGCGCGGAGAAAGCGTGCGCGATGCATCCCCGTCTTGACGTCGCAGTAGAGGACGTCGCCGTCGCCGAGCGCGAGCGTCGCCGGGGCGAGATCCTCGCTGGTGCCGTCGTTGAGCGTGATGCGGAAGCCGCGCTGCGGGTCGCCGTCGACGCGCGTGACCACGAACGGGGTGTCGTCGACCACGATCTTGGCGCGCTCGTCGCCGATCTTCAGCCACCAGGAGCCGTCGTCCGCGCGCGTCACGTGACGCGCGAACAGGTCGGCGATGCGCGGGTTCGCGATCGGCTCGTCGTCGGCGTACCAGCGGCCGTCGCGCCCGAAGCGGATGGTGTGCGACTCGATCGCCCAGAAACCGGCTTTCGGCATGAGCCATTCTTTCCAGCCGGAACGATGTGCCGCAATGCATGGCAGCCCCGGATCGGATCGGGTATGTCTCGACGCTCGATGGTTCCGGTCCTGCTGCAGCTCGGGCCGCTCGCGCTCTACAGCTTCGGCGCGATGATGGCGCTGGCCTTCCTGGTCGCGGGTCACGTCACCGGCAACGGGCTCGAGGCGCGCGGCCTCGACCGCGCGCACGCCTCGTCGATCGTCTGGTGGGGCGCGATCGGCGGCATCCTCGGCTCGCGCATCCTCGCCATCTTCAACGACTGGGGAGCCTTCGTCGCGTCGCCGATCGGATCGATCCTGACGGGTTCCGGCTTCGTCTGGTACGGCGGGCTGGTCGGCGGGTTCGTGTCGGTCTCGGCGTACATCAAGTACGCGGGGCTGCCGTGGCTGGTGGTGGTCGACGCGATCGCGCCGGCGCTCGCGATCGGGCAGGCGATCGGTCGCGTGGGGTGTCAGCTCGCCGGTGACGGCGACTGGGGCACGCCGTCGACGCTGCCCTGGGCGATGGCGTACCCGCGCGCGATCTCCGGCTGGACCGAGCCGCCCGGCGTGCGCGTGCATCCCTCGCCGGTCTACGAGAGCCTGCTGTACAGCGGCGCGTTCGTGATCCTCTACCGTCTCGCGCGCCAACCCGGCCGGCTCGCCGACGGCTCGGTGCTGTGCGCCTATCTGATCCTGTCGGGCATCGCGCGCTTCCTGGTCGAGATCGTGCGCATCGAGCCGCGCTACACGCTGGGACTGTCCGAGGCGCAGTGGTTCGGCATCGCGAGCGTCCTCGCGGGCACGGCCGGGTTGTTCTGGGCGAAGAGCCGTCGCGCGGCGCTGGCGCCGCTGGTCGCGATCGCGCTCCTGCTGCTGAGCACCGGGTGTCAGGGCGGCGGCAAGACCGCGCCCGACTTCGTCGCGCAGGATCTGCAGGGCCAGGCGGTGCGGCTCTCGGCGCAGCGCGGCAAGGTCGTGTTCCTGAACTTCTGGGCGACGTGGTGTCCGCCGTGCCGCCAGGAGATGCCCTCGATGGAGGCGCTGTCGAAGAAGTTCGCCGCCGAGGACTTCGTCATGCTCGCGATCAGCGAGGACGACGGCGGGGCGCCGGTGGTCAAGAAGTTCGTCGAGCAGAACAAGCTGACCTTTCCGGTGCTGACCAGCCCGACGGGCGAGATCGGACGCAGCTTCGGCGTTTACGGCTACCCCGAGACGTTCCTCATCGACCGCGAAGGCCGGCAGGTCGCGCGCTTCATCGGCCCGCGCGACTGGCGCGACCCGCGCTTCGAGCAGGATCTGCGCACGCTGATCAGCGAGGGCCGCTGGGTGCGCGGTCCGGATGGGAACTAGTTGCAACGAGGGGGCACGCGGGGTTGTCGCCACGAGGGGGCACGCGCCCCCTCGCCCCACGCGGCAAAGCCGCGCGGGGCCCCACTCCCCGCGCTCGCTTCGCTCGGCGCTCGCCATTGGCTCGCGTGCACGAGGCGGTGCCGGCGCGACCCGTCAAGCAGGCTCGACGGGTCGTCCGCTGCCCGCGCTCGCGCCGCTCGGTGCCGCGCGGGCGTGACGTGAGAGCTCCAGGGCTGCGATGGTAGAGCCGCATCCGATGGAGGGGCAGCGACCGGACCTGGAGATCGCCTTCCAGCTGCCGCTCGATGGCTGGCCCGACGCGGTCTTCGCGGGCTCGTTCACGTACGACGGCGGGACGCTGCTCGTCGATGGGCGACCGGTCCTCCGGGCGCGGTCGCGCCCGGAGCTCGAGCGCGGCGTGGAGGCGCTGCTGCTGCCCGGCGGCGCGCGGCTGGCGATGCGGCTCGTGCCCGAGGGGCAGGGTGTCGGCGTCGCGGTGACGGTCGACGACAGGCCGGCGCTGCGCCGCGACACGCTGCGCGCGCGTCCGACGCGGTCGGCCTGGATCCACGCGCTGCTCGCCCTCGGCGGATCGTTCGCGGGCTTCGCCGCGAGCTGGCTCTACCTGCAGCGCTCGGACCTGCTGCACGACGAGTGGGCGCTCAAGATGGGCAACCACATGGCAGGCTGGCATCTGCTGCTGACGTTCACGCTGTTCCCCGCGTCGCTCTGGGGCGGGCGCGTCGGGATTCGCGTCGTGCAGTGGGTGGCGGCGCTGTTCTTCGCGATCCACGTCGGCATCGCGATCGCGAACTTCGGCGCGCACGACGCCGGCGATCCGCTCGAGATCTGGATCGCGCTGCTCAACGCGCTGAGCGGTGCGCTCTTTCTCGCGACGGTGCTCTACGGCAACCGCGCCTGGCGCGACATGGATCCGGTGACGGCGCTCCGTGCCGGCCGCCTGCGCACGCGCCGCGCACCCGGCTGATCGCACACGCGCGTCTCGGATCCGCTCGAACCGGGGCTGGGGCTAGCGCTTGCGCTTGAGCGCCTCCTGCGCGCGCTTGACGTTGTTCACCCGCAGGAAGACGGTCGCCTTCCCGCGGTCGGGCGTGCTTCCGTACATGTAGTCGATGTTGATGCGCGCGCCGCCGAGGCGCTGCGCGAGCGCGACCAGCGCCCCGGGCTTGTTGTCCACCGACACCGCGAGCACCTCGTTCTCGAACACGAGCACGCCCGCGGCCCCGAGCAGATGGGTCGCCTTGTCGGGATCGTCGACGATCACCCGCACGGCGGAGTGGTCGACGAGGTTCTCGACGTTGATGGCGATGATGTCGATCTTCGCCGCCGCGAGGTCCCCGCACACCTTGGCGAGGACGCCCGGGCGATTGTCGATGATCAACGAAAGCTGCCGCTCCACCCGCATGGCCCAACCTCCCGCGCCCGACCTAGCAGCGCGCAACGCGCGAAGTCAAAATCATGCCCGCGCGTTCTTCTTCTTGCGGTCGCGACCGCTTCCCGGTTAAGGAGAACGCTCGGACGACGCGCGACATTCGGGGGGGCGCGGTCGATGGTGCGGTTCATTCACGTTGCCCGGGCTTGGCCGGATCGCGAGGTACTGGTCGACGTGAGCCTGTGCGTCGACACCGGCGACGTGCTGGTGATCAACGGTCCGGCGGCGGCCGGCAAGTCGACGCTGCTGCGCCTGCTGCTCGGTCTCGACACGCCGACGCACGGCTGGATCGTGGTCGACGATCTGGTCCTCGGCGGCAGCTCCCCGGAGGTTCTCGCGGCGCATCGTCGCCGCATCGGCTGCATCGCGCAGCAGCCGCTGCTGGTCGCGGATTTGACGGTCGAGCAGAACGTTGCCTTGGCGCTCGACGTCGCAGGTGCGCTGGCGCGTCAGGCAGAGAGTGCGGCCGTCGAAGCGCTCGAGCGCGCCGGCGTCGCGCACCTGCGCGGACGCCGCGCGGGCACGCTGTCGGCGGTCGAGCGTCGCTGGGTCGGCGTGGCCCGCGCGCTGGTGCGTCCGGAGGCGTCGTTGCTGGTGGCGGACGAGCCGACCGCCGACCTCGATGCGCGCGATCAGCGCCGCCTGGGCGGCTTGCTCGCCGAGGAGCGCGCCGCCGGCAAGACCATCGTCGTGACCAGCCGCGAGCCGTCGCTGGCGGGACTCGGCGCGCACCGGCTGGCACTGCTCGATGCCGGGCGGATCACGCTGGAAACCGCCACCCCGAGCCGCGTGCGCAGCCTCGCGGGCAGGATCCCATGAGCGTCGCGGCGTCCGCGCGGCGCCGCTCGCGCGGCGTCCTGCTGCTCGCGTTCGCGGTCGCACTCGCGGCCGGCGTGCTGGTGACGTCGGGTGCGACCTTGCTCGCGCGTGCTCGCGCAGGGACCGAGCCGCCGCACGAAGCGAGCTACTACGTGGTTTCCCGCGGACCGCTCGCCGAGGCGACGCGGGCGGGACTCGCGAGCCACCCGGAGGCGACCATCGTCGCGGAGCACGGCATCGACGACCTGCTCGGTGAGACGGCGGCGCTGCGTACGGGTGGCGAGACCTTGCGCGTGCTCGAAGTGCGCATGGCGCGCGGTCCCGGCGGCGACGCCGCCGCCGAGGTGGCGACCTTGCAGCAGATCGACGGCGTGGTCGACGTGATCGCGTCGAGCGCACCGGCCGCACCGTCGTCGGAGGCCGGGTCGAGCCTCGTCGCCGGCGGACTGATCGTGCTGGGCTGCCTCCTGTTCGCGACCGGCTTGCTGCTGACGGCGTCGATGGCGGTGCGCGAATCGCGTGACGAGCTCGCGGTGCGCTACCTGCTGGGTGCGGAGCCGGCGAGCCTGTGGCGCCCGATCGGCAATCAGCTGGGCCTCGTCGTGCTGGCCGGCACGCTCGGCGCGGTGCTCGCCACCTGGCTCGGCGCAGCGCTGCTGCTGGGCCGCGCGGATCCCGCTTCGACCGCCGCCGTGCCGCCGCTGTCGGCGTCGAGCAGGGCCGTGCTGCTGGCCGCGGCTTGCGCCTTCGTCGTCGGAGCCGTCGCCTCGGCGGCGCTCAGCGCTCGGCGCGCGGTGCTGCGCATC
>JAIEPK010000228.1 GCA_019749875.1 Candidatus Binatia bacterium
TGTCCGTGCCGAGCGTCGCGCTCGCGAGCCCGGCCGCGGCGGCGACCGCGGAGCCGCTCGACGAGCCGCCCGGCGAGCGGTCGAGCGCCCACGGGTTGCGCGCCGGTCGTGTCTCCGGGTGGTGCGAGATGAACGCGAACTCCGTCATGTGCAGCTTGCCGAGGACGATCGCGCCCGCTTGCTCGAGACGCTCGACCGCCGTCGCGGTGCGCGCCGCGACGTTGCCGCCGAGGATGCGCGGCGAGCCGCACGTCGTCGGCATGTCCGCGATGTCGAAGATGTCCTTGACGGCGATCGGGACGCCGTGCAGCGGGCCGACGTCGCGCTTCGCCGCGAGCGCGTCCTCGGCGCGGCGTGCGGCGTCGCGGGCGTGGTCGGCGGCGACGTGCAGGTAGGCGTTCAGGCTCGCGTCGAGGCGGGCGATGCGGTCGAGATACGCCTCGACCGCGTCGCGCGGCGGCACGTCGCCGGCACGGATGCGGCGCGCCAGGGACACGCTGGATTCGAAGCACAGGTCGTCGCGGCTCACGGCGGCTCCGTTGCCCGCGTGACGGCGGGCGGCGGCTGCGCATCCTGACTCCGGCGAGGACGGCGGGCAAACGCGGCTCTCGGGCGCGCCCCCCCGATCTCCGCCCCGCGTCCCGACTGGCGCGAGCCGCGAAAAACCGCGACCATCCCCCGGATGCCCGCACCAACGCCCTCGGCAAACCCGACGGACCGCCTCGACGCCCCGACCGAGGAGCACCGCATGCTCCGCGACCTGGTGCGGACCTTCGCCACCACCGACGTCGAGCCGCGGGCGTCCGCCCACGACCGCGCCGGCACGCTCGCGACGGAGCTGATGCGCAAGGCCGGCGAGATGGGCCTGCACGGCCTCACGATCCCGGCCGCCGCCGGCGGGGCGGGCCTCGACGCGACCGCGGCGGTCATCGCGCACCACGAGCTCGCCAAGGTCGACCCGGGCTTCACGCTCGCCTACCTCGCCCACGCCGTCCTGTTCGTGAACAACTTCTTCCACGCCGCGAACGACGAGCAGCGCGAGCGCTACCTACCGAAGGTCCTGACGGGCGAGTGGGTCGGCGCGATGGGCATGACCGAGCCGGGTGCGGGCACGGACGTCCTCGGCATGCAGACCACGGCCACGCGGCGCGGCGACGAGTACGTGCTGAACGGCCGCAAGACGTTCATCACCAACGGCCCGGACGCGTACTGCCTGCTGGTCTACGCGAAGGTCGACGGCAAGATCACGGCGTTCCTGGTCGACCGGACCTGCGCGGGCTTCTCGAGCGGCGCGCACATCGAGAAGATGGGCATGCGCGCGGCCCCGATGGCGGAGCTGATCTTCGACGACTGCATCGTTCCGGCCGCGAACCGCCTCGGCGCCGAGGGCGGCGGCATGGTGCACATGATGCGCAACCTCGAGATCGAGCGCCTGTGCCTCGCCGCGATGAGCCTCGGCATCGCCGACCGCTGCATGGACATCATGCTGCGCTACTCGGTCGAGCGGCACGCGTTCGGCAAGCCGATCGCGGAGTTCGGGCAGATCCAGCGCTACATCGCGGACTCGTACGCGAAGACCGAAGCGGCGCGCGCGCTGATCTACTCGGTCGCGCGCAGCGTCGGACCGGACACGCGGAACCGCGTCGGCACCGACGCGGCGAAGCTGTTCGCAGCCCCGGTCGGAAAAGAAGTCGCGGACAACGCGATGCAGGTGCTGGGCGGCTGGGGCTACTGCTCGGAGTTCAACGTCGAGCGCCTCTTGCGCGACGCGAAGCTGCTCGAGATCGGCGGCGGCACGCTCGAGTCGCACCAGAAGAACCTGACCCGCGACTTGACGCGGGCCTACCAGTCCTGAAGCGAGCATCCGTGAACGACTCGACACTCCTCCTGCGCGCGACGCTCGCGATCTACCGCGACGCCGCGCGCGACGCGGCACGCGCGCTCGCGCACAACGTCTGGATCGTCGCCCTGCCGCCGCTCTACTCGGTGCTGCTGGCGTTCGTGCAGCGCCTCGCCGGACCGCTCGGCATCATCGGCGGGTTCGTGATCTTCCTCGCGACCGCCGCCTGCGTGAGCTCGATCCTGAGCGTGCTCGCGGAAGCCGTGGCGCACGAGCGCATCCGCGTGAACGAGCTCGGCGCGGGCTTCGGCCGCTACGTGTCGAGCATCGCCGGCGTGCTGTTCCTGTTCTGGATCATCGAGCTGCTCTTGACGCTGATCGTCGAGCAGAATCCGGCCATGGCGTGGCTCGGGCTGGTGGTCAACATCGGCCTGTTCCTGATCTGCAACCCGCTGCCCGAGCTGGTCTATCAAGGGCAGCGCGACGGCATCGGCCTGGTCGACGAGGCCGTGCAGTTCATGCGCGAGAACGCGGTCGAGTGGCTGGTGCCGGTCGCGATCCTGTTCCTGCCGATCTTCGCGATCGGCTTCCGCGAGGGCATCTCGGCGATGGCGCAGGTCGGTGCGACCAACGCGCTGGGAGTCGTCGAGCTGACGCTGCGCGTGTGGCTGCCGGCGATGGGCGAGCTGGGGCAGTTCCTGCTGCTGATCGCCGCGAGCGCGCTCTTGTCGTGGATCATGCTGTTCCGCGGCTTTCTCTTCCGCTCGCTCGCGAACTCGGGTCGCCGCCAGCGCATCTTCGTCGCGCGCACGCGCGGCCTCTGAGCGGGCGCGGACGTTGTTCGACGCGTTCCGCTCGCGCAACTTCGCGCTCCTCTGGACAGGATCGTTCGTCGCGAACGTCGGCATCTGGATGCAGTCGGTCGCGATGGGCTGGCTGATCTACAACCTGACCAACTCGGCCTCGTGGCTCGGCCGGATCGGCTTCGCGTCCGCCGCGCCGACGCTCTTCCTCGGGCTCCTCGGCGGCGCGATCATCGAGCACGCCGACCGGCGCCGGCTGCTGTGCACGTGCTCGCTGGTCTTCACACTGTGCGGTGCGGCGCTCGCCACGATCACCATCTCCGGCGTGGTCCAGATCTGGATGATCATCCTGATCTCGCTCGTGTCGGGGACCTCGACCGCATTCTTCATGCCGGTGTTCCAGGCGGTGCTGCCGTCGACCGTGCCGCCCGCGATCCTGATGACGGCGATCTCGCTGAACTCGATCTCGTTCAACGTCGCGCGCATCATCGGCCCGATCGTCGGCGGCTTCGTGATGACCAAGCTCGGCGTCGGCTGGTGCTTCGCGCTCAACGGCGCGGGCTTTCTCGTCATGTTCGCGGCGGCGCTGATGCTCGACATGCCGCCGCGCCAGGTCGCGACGCAGCCGCGCATCGGCCACGCGCTGCGCGCAGGGGTCGACTACGCGCGCCGCCACCCGCTGATCCGCGCGCTGCTCGTGCTGTGCATCACGATGAGCCTGTTCGGCTTCCCGTACATCGTGCTGATGCCGGCGGTCGCACGCGACGTGCTGCACCTGGAAGCGAACGGCTTCACGCTGCTGTTCTCGGCGGTGGGTGCGGGTGCGGTCACCGGCGGCTTGACGCTCGCCTACCTGGGCGACGTCAGACACAAGGGCCTGCTCGTGGTGTCGTGCTCGTTCCTCTTCGGGCTGCTGCTGATCGTGCTCGGCAACGTGACCACGTTCGGCGCGGCGGCGGCACTGCTGGTCTGCGTCGGCTTCGCGATGATCATCTGCATCGCGAGCCTCAACACGCTGATCCAGGTCACGGTCGCCGACGAGATGCGCGCCCGCGTGATGAGCATGATGACGGTGTCGCTGTTCGGCCTGCCGACGCTCGGCGCCTGGATCCTGGGCTCGCTCGGCGACCGCATCGGCATCACGCACGCGCTGTCGATCGGCGGTGGAGTCGTGGCGCTGGTGGCGCTGACGATCGGTCTGTCGTCGCCCGAGATGACGCGCACCGTGCGCCGGCACGCCGCGACGCACCCCTGACGGAGACCCCATGCAGCCACGCCCGCTCGACGACGTCCGCGTGCTCGACCTCGGGCAGGTCTACAACGGCCCGTACTGCGGCATGCTGCTCGCGGCGCAGGGCGCCGACGTGATCAAGATCGAGCCGCCGGGCGGCGAGATCGTGCGCCGCGCCGCGATCTCGCCCGGCGGCGCGAGCTACTCGTTCCTGATGCTGAACGCGGGCAAGCGCGGCATGGCACTCGACCTCAAGGACCCGCGCGGCCGCGAGATCTTCCTCCGCCTGGTCGAGAAGTCCGACGTCGTGCTCGAGAACTTCCGCGATGCGAGCGTGCTCGCGTCGCTCGACCTCGCCTACGACGTCCTCGCCGCGCGGAACCCGCGCATCGTCCTCGCCTCGGGACGCGGCTACCGGAACGGCAGCGTCTACGAGCAGTTCGGCGCCATGGACTTCACCGTGCAGGCGATCTCGGGCCACATGTCGATCACAGGATTCCCCGACCAGCCGCCGGTGAAGGCGGGCGCCACGCTGTGCGACATGCTCGGCTCCGTCCACCTGTTCGGTGCGATCCTGCTCGCGCTGCGCGACCGCGATCGCACGGGGCGCGGACGCGCGGTCGAGATGCCGATGCTCGACGCGACGTTCCCGGCACTCATGGCGTACTCGTCGCCGTACCTCGAGAAGGGCCTCGACGTCGGGCGCACCGGCAATCGCCACTCGGTGCCGGGCTCGAGCCCGTACGGCATCTATCCCACCAGCGACGGCCACTGGATCGCGATCATGTGCGTGACCGACGCGCACTGGCGGCAGTTCTGCGGCGCGATCGGCGACGACGTGCTGCTCGCCGACGAGACGCTCGCCAAGGGCCCGCAGCGTGCCGCGCGGCGCGACGAGATCGACGAGCGCGTGCGCACCTGGTCGCGCCCGCTGACGCGCGCCGCCGCGATCGAGCTGCTGTCCGCCGCCGGCATCCCGTGCGCGCCGGTGCGCACGCTCGGCGAGGCGGTCGACGATCCGTACAACGAAGAGCAGGGACTGATCCGGCGCGTGAGCTACGACGGCTGGGGCGAGGTGCGCGTGCTCGGCAGCCCGATCCAGCTGCGCGATCCGGGCAGCACCGCGGCCGACCTGCCGCCGCTCACGCCGCCACCGAAGCTCGGCGAGCACGCGCACGAGATCCTGACGTCGCTGCTCGGCATGGACGACGCGGAGGTCGCGGCGCTGCGCGAGGCGGGCGTCGTCTGAACGCGCGATGGCGCGCCGTTTCCCACGACGCGCACGCACCGCTAGAAGCCAACGATCATGCAGCACTCCGCCGCGCGCGTTCGCCTGATCCGCTTCGTCACCCGCCTGCACGAGACCCTCTTCCGCGTGAGCGGCGGTCGCGTGCTCGGCAACGCCGCCGGCATGCCGGTGGTGATGCTCACCACCACGGGGCGGAAGAGCGGGCGCAAGCACACGTCCATGCTGACCTCGCCGGTAAAGCTCGGCGACGGCGTGGTGCTGGTCGCGTCGTACGGCGGCAGCGACCACCATCCCGACTGGTTCCTGAACCTGCGCGCGAACCCGGTCGTCGACGTCGTGATGCGCGGCTACGCCGGACCGATGCGTGCGCGGGTCGCGACGCGCGAGGAGAAGAGCGCGCTGTGGCCGCAGGTGGTCGCGGCGTACTCGGACTACGCGGTCTACCAGGAGCGCACGACGCGCGACATTCCGCTGGTCGTGCTCGAGCGCGCTTGAGCACCTCGTCGACCTGACGACGCGACGTCGGCGCCGGCGGCGCGGCGACCACGACACGACGAAGCGGCGACGACACCCGGTGCGACCGGGACGTCGCGCGCGACGACGAATCTCGCGCGCAACCTCGATCGCGGTGGCTTGTTCTCAGGGTCGTGAGGAGCACCACCATGGCTACCGCGAAGAAGCTGTTGATCGGAACCACCGCCGCGCTCGTGCTCGGCCTTGCACTGCTCGCCACGCCACGACCGGCGGACGCCGGCGTGAGCGTGGGCATCGGCATCGGGCTGCCGTTCCCGGGTGTCGTGTTCGGCGCGCCGCTGCCGCCGCCGGTCGTGGTCGCACCGCCCGTCGTCGTGGCACCGCCGGTCGTCTACGCGCCGCGACCGCGCGTCGTGTACGGGCCGCCGGTCTACTACGGCGCCGCATACGGCGGTCCGGTCTACGGCCGCTACCCGGGCAAGCACTGGCGGAAGCACTACCGTCACCACCGCTGGGATTGATCACAGAGAGACGCCCGGCCTGACGGCCGGCTCGATCGGCCCGGACCCCGCCGGCCTCGCGCCGCCGGTCACGCGATACGCCTGACCGGCAGCGACCCGGCGGCCCGGGCCTCCCTCGCTGAAAAGCGCCCCATCGCCCTCGAAACGCCCGTCCCTGGAAATCCGCTGCGCCCGCCCCGCTCGGAGTGCTAGCGTGGTCGACGTGGCCGTCCCGTACCCGTCCTCGCCGCTCGCCCCCGAGCCGGGCAGCCACCGTGCCGTGGCGATCGCGACGTCCGTCCTCGGGCACGCGATCCTGATCGCGGGCCTGCTGCTGGCGGGGCGCATGGTCGCGCACGAGGTCGAGGAGCCGGTCCGGATGGTGTTCGTCGAGCCAGCGCCGCCGCCGAAGCTGGGCTCGCCGACCGGCGGTGC
>JAIEPK010000011.1 GCA_019749875.1 Candidatus Binatia bacterium
CGCGGCGAAGCCGCGCGGAGCCTCACTCCCCGCGCTCCCTTCGGTCGGCCGCGCGCTTCGCGCGCGGATTGCGCTCGCGACCTCTTGCTGAGGGGCTCACGACCTTCGTGCGTGCGTGCGAGTGTTTGACGGGGGCACGCGCCCCCTCGCTCCACGCGGCGAAGCCGCGCGGAGCCTCACTCCCCGCGCTCCCTTCGGTCGGCCGCGCGCTTCGCGCGCGGATTGCGCTCGTGAGCTCTCGCTGCGTGGGCCCCCACGGTCAGCGTCTGGTCCTGCCGTCGTCAGATCTCCAGGGCGTGGCGGGCTTCGCTGCGGACGGACTCGTCGGGGTCGCGCAGCGCGCGCACGAGCGCCGCATGGGACGGCGCGCGGTCCATCTCGCGTAGCCGACCGAGCGACCATGCGGCGTGCGCGCGGACCAGCGCTGCGTCGTGCTCGCGCAGCGCGCGGGCGAGCGCCGGGATCGCGGCGGGGTTGCCGGTGTTGCCGAGGACGACGGCCGCGTTGCGGGCGAGGCGGACGCGACCGGCCCGGACCAGGGCCGTGTCGCCGTAGCGTTTCTGGAACCCGGACTCGTCGAGGTTCACGAGGGCGCACAGATCCGGTGCGAGGCGTTCGTCCGGCGGACCGGCGGCGTCGCGGTTCCAGGGGCAGGCGACCTGGCAGAGGTCACAGCCGAACACCCACTCACCGAGGGCCGCGCGCAGCGCGACCGGGATCGATCCCTTGTGCTCGATCGTCAGGTACGCGATGCAGCGCCGCGGCTCGAGCAGGTAGCCGGGCTCGATCGCGCCGGTGGGGCAGGCATCGAGGCAGCGTGAGCAGGTGCCACAGCGGTCGGGAACCGGTGCATCGGGCTCCAGATCCGCGCCGATCAGCACCTCGCCGAGAAACGCGTACGATCCGACGTCCTCGCTGAGCGTCAAGGTATGCTTTCCGGTCCAACCCACTCCGGCCCGGGCCGCCCACTCGTGCTCGAAGATCGCGGCGGTGTCGACGAAGCCCGCGGCGCGCACGCCGGGCAGCAGACCCTCGATGGTGCGCGCCCAGCGCTCGAGACGCTCTCCCATGTCGGCATGGTAGTCGCGGCCGAGCGCGTAGCTCGCGATGCGCCCGCGCAGTGCCGTGCGCCATGCGACGTCCGGGGGCGGTGGCGGCGCGTAGGGATAGAAGGCGCTCACGATGCTGCGTGCCCACGGATAGCGTGTGCGGGGATCGAGGCGGGCCTTGACATGGTGCAGGAGGAAGCGCATGTCGCCGGCCCGGCCGTCGTCGAGCCATTGCTGGTAGAACGCATCGCGTCCCGTCGGACCGAGCGTCGCGACGCGCGGGCGGACGAAGCCCAGTGCTTCGCCTGCAAGCAGGATCACGTCGCGCTCGCGTGTCACGCTTGACTCGCGCCCGCTGCCAGGCCTGACACACGAGTGGTGCCGCTGCGAGCGGTGCTGGCACATGCGCTGCCACGCCCCGAGTGCCGCGCACCGGCGTCGCGAGCGTCAAGGAAATGCCGCACGTCATCCCCGTGCCGCACGCGCGTTGCGCGGTCACGCCGTGTCACCGTGCTCCGACGCAGCGATGGCGACCGCGCCTCGGACCGCACGGAAGCCCGCAAGTTCCACGACTTTGCGCCCGCTTCGGACGCGCGAGCGGGCCCGCGACAGCATCCCGACGCCGGTGCGCGCAACGTCCGCCCGCGCACGGCACGAGCGTTGCTGCCGCACGCTCGCGACGGCCGCGAACGCAGGAAGCGGCAACGGGGGACGCGATGATTCAGAGCGCAGCACGGGCAGCAGGGAAGGATGCCGTTGGCCGCAAGCGGGCCAAGACCACCAAGCGCGGACCGTCGCACGCGAAGGCCGAAGCGGCCGTACGGACCGGTGAGCGGCCGCTGCGCGAGGAGGACGTCACGATGTTCCTCCCGCTGGTGCGCCAGGTCGTGCAGCAGATCCAAGCCGCGCTGCCCGCCTCGATCGAGCACGACGAGGTGATGAGCTGGGGCGTCGACGGACTGCTCGACGCGTTTCGCAAGTACGACCCGTCGAAGGCGACCCACTTCCACACCTACGCGCGCATCCGCATCCGTGGTGCGATCCTCGATCAGCTGCGCTCGCTCGACTGGGTGTCGCGGACGACGCGCCAGAAGGCGAATCATCTCACGCGCAGCGCGCAGCAGCTCGAGCATCATCTCGGGCGCCAGGCATCGCAGGACGAGCTCGCCTCGTCGATGGGAGTCTCGCTCGGCCGCCTGCACGAGCTCATGACCGAGGTCGGCGACCTGGCGATGATCTCGCTCGAGGACGTCGCGTTCGGCCGCAACAACGAGCGGCTCGGCTTCGAGGATTACATCGCGTCGCATACCGGCGATCCCATGACCGCGCTGCTCTCGCGCGAGCGTGCCGGCGCGGTCGCGGAAGCGATCCAGCAGCTGCCCGAGAAGGAGCGGATGGTGATGCCGCTCTACTACCACAGCGAGCTCACGATGAAGGAGGTCGGCGCCCGGCTCGGCATCACCGAGTCGCGCGTGTCGCAGCTCCACACGCAAGCGATCACCCGTCTGCGGTCGATCCTCTCCGGCTACGTACAGGACGGGATGCCCGCAATGTGATCGCGGACGGCTCGCGCGCGATGAGCGCGCGAGCCGTGTCCAAGTCGTCCGGCGCGTTGACGTTGACGAAACTCCGTCCGGCCGGATCGAGCCGCAGGATCTCGTCTTCCTCGACGACGCGCACGCGGCACTCCGCGAGACGATCGGTCGGCCGGAGCACGCCGTCTGCGAGCTGCCGCGCAAAGTGCGGCGCCATGGTGCGCACGCGGTAGACCGCGAGCAGCGGCTCGAGGTAGCCGCGCCAACGCGGCACCACGACGTCGAGCGTCGCCTCGCCCTCGGCGAGCGCGAACAGAGCATCGACGAGTCCCGTCGCGAGGAACGGCACGTCGCACGCCGTGACCCATGCCAGCTCGCCGCGCGCGGCGCCGAGAGCGGTCGCGAGGCCGGAGACCGGACCGAGGTGCGCGTGCGCATCGTGCACCACGCGAGCGCTCCGTCCGGCATCGTTCGCGAGACGCTCGACCTCTTCCGCGAGCCCCGCACGCAGATCCTCGGGCTGCGCCTCGCGCGGTGCGGCCACCAGCAGCAGATCGTGGCAGGCGGGTGCGACCGCGTGCAGCACGTGGCGCACGAGCGGCGCGCCGCCGAGATCGACCAGCGCCTTCGGCGTGCCGAGGCGGCTCGAGCGCCCGCCGACGAGGACGACCCCGCTGCGCGCTCCGTGCCGTGCCTCGGTCAAGCGGCGCCGCTCCGTCAGGCGGAGTGGAAGTCCGTCAGGCGAACGAACGCCTGGTACCGCGCTTCGATGTCCGCGGCCGACACCTCCCACAGGCGCCGCATGCCGAAGCGCTCGACGACCAGCGACGCCATGACGCTGCCCTGCGCGATGGCGCGCCGCAGCGCACCCGGCGTCAGGGCCCCGTGCTTCGTCAAGTATCCGAGGCAACCGCCCGCGAACGTATCGCCCGCGCCGGTGGGATCGAACACCTCCTCGAGCGGATAGGCGGGCATGGCGAAGATCGAGTCCTGCTCGAAGCCGAGCACGCCGTACTCGCCGCGCTTGATGAGCAGCAGCTTCGGGCCCATCTTGCGGATCGCGTGCGCGGCGCGGACGAGGTTGTGCTCGCCCGAGAGCTGGCGCGCCTCCTCGTCGTTGACGATCAGCAAGTCGATCTCGGCGATCAGCTTCAGCAGCGCCGGACGCGCGCTGTCGAGCCAGAAGTTCATGGTGTCGCAGGCGACCAGCTTGCGGCGCCGCAGCTGCTTCAGAACCGACATCTGCAGCTCGGGATCGATGTTGCCGAGGAACACGTGCTCGATGTCGCGGTACTTCTCCGGCAGGTCGGGCTTGAACTGCGTGAGCACGTTGAGCTGCGTGTCGAGCGTGTCGCGGTTGTTCATGTTCTCGTGGTAGCGGCCGGACCAGCGGAAGCTCGGACCGTCGCCGACCTTGACGCCGGCGAGATCGGCGCCGCGCGCCGCGAGGCGGTCGAGCGTGTCCTGCGGGAAGTCGTTGCCGACGATCGCGACCAGGGCGGTCGGCACCGCGAAGCTCGCGGCCAGCGCAGCATACGCCGCCGAGCCGCCGATCTCGTCGACGACCTTGCCCGCGGGCGTTTCGATGTTGTCCATGGCGATGGTGCCGACGATGAGCAGCGACATGGGGGCGCTGTTTATACACCGCTCCCGTCGCACGCCACCGCGCGGATGCGCGGTGGGCGCTCGGTGGCCGAGTGCCGAAAGGGTGCGCGTGCCTCGCTGGTCGCTCGCCGCTCGACCGAGGGCAGCAGCCCGGCCACGCAGGATCGGTCAGCGTGCGGACGGCAGCAAGCCGGCGTCGCTCAAGATCACGTCGACCGGAACGTCATGGGCCTCGACCGGCAGGCGCTCGACGACGGACGCGGCGTGGCAGACGCCGACGATCGTCCACCCGCACGCGCGCAGAGACGGCAGCAGGCGGTCGTAGTCGCCGCCGCCGCGGCCGAGCCGGAAGCCGCGTCGGTCGAGGGCGACCGACGGAACCAGCGCGAGCCCGGGTGTCGACAGCGTTGCCGGGTCGGCCGCGGGCCCCGACGGCTCCGCGACCCGACCGCGTGCGCCCCGAACGAGCTCCGCGTTCGCACCGACCACCACGACGTCGAGCCCGCCCACAACGCGACAGCGGGGAAGGGCGATGCAGGCGCCGCGCGCACGCGCCGCGGCAAGCACCGGTGCGACGTCGATCTCGCCGTCGCACGCCACGTATCCCAGCACCGAGCGCGCACCCACCAGCGCCGCCGAGGCCTCCGCGACGGTCGCGACGGCGCGTGCCGCGCGTGCCAACGCGTCTGCGTCGAGCGCTCGGCGAACGGCTCGCAAGTCCGTGCGCAGCCGGCGTTTTTCGCTCGCGACGGAGCCCTCGGCGATCACGCTTTGGATCTGTACCTGCTCGAACACGCCTGTTACAGTCCCGCGATCACCGCAGGGCCGCCGGCCCCGCACCTTCCACGGAGAAAGCAGCTCGATGGCGCTCAAGAATTTCTTCTTCACCTCGGAGTCCGTCTCCGAGGGGCATCCGGACAAGATGTGCGATCTGATCTCCGACGCCGTCGTCGACGAGATCCTGCGGCAGGACCCGAAGGCACGCATCGCGTGCGAGACGCTCTGCAAGACCGGCATGGTCGTGCTCGCCGGCGAGATCACGACCAACGCCAAGATCGCCTACAACGAGATCGCGCGCGAGACGATCAAGGAGATCGGCTACACGTCGTCGGACATGGGCTTCGACTACGACACGTGCGCGGTGCTCACCGCCATCGACCGCCAGTCGCCCGACATCAGCCAGGGCGTCACGCGCAGCGAGGCCGACCTCGCCGATCAGGGCGCCGGCGACCAGGGCCTGATGTTCGGCTACGCCTGCAACGAGACGCCCGAGCTGATGCCGCTGCCGATCTCGCTCGCGCACCACCTCGTCAAGCACCTGACGCAGATCCGCAAGGAGCACCCGAAGCAGTACCCGTTCCTGCGTCCCGACTCGAAGTCGCAGGTGACCGTGGAGTACAAGGACGGCAAGCCCGTCGCGGTGCGCAACGTCGTCATCTCGACGCAGCACAGCGAGGACGTGTCGAACGAGAAGCTGCGCGAGGTGATGATCGAGGACGTGATCAAGAAGGTCATCCCGAAGCAGTTCCTGAGCGACGCGACCGAGTACCACATCAACCCGACCGGCCGCTTCGTGGTCGGTGGTCCGAAGGGCGACTGCGGCCTCACCGGCCGCAAGATCATCGTCGACACCTACGGAGGCTACGGCCGCCACGGCGGCGGCGCGTTCTCGGGCAAGGACCCCTCGAAGGTCGACCGCTCGGCCGCGTACATGGGCCGCTACATGGCGAAGAACGTCGTCGCGGCGGGTCTCGCCGAGCGGTGTGAAGTCCAGATCGCGTACGCGATCGGCATCGCGCGTCCGATGTCGGTGCTGGTCGACACGTTCGGCACGGGCAAGGTCGGCGACGACAAGATCGCGAGCGCTCTCCTCGAAGTGCTCGACCTGCGCCCGTACGGCATCATCAAGACGCTCGACCTGCTGCGGCCGATCTACAAGAAGACCGCGTCGTACGGCCACTTCGGGCAGGCGCCCGAGGGCGGCTTCTTCACCTGGGAGCGCGACGACCAGGCGGCGAAGCTGGCCGAGATCTGCGGCGTCAAGCGCTGAGCGACGCCCACGACGTGCGGTGAGCGAAGGACGGCCCGCCGGAGAGATCCGGTGGGCCGTTTCGCGTTTGCGAGCTCTGCCGGGCCCGCCACGGCGCGCTCGAGGATCGCGCGTCGCGACGGCGTCAAGCGCGGCGTGGCGGACGCGACACGCTGGCATGGTCGCGCACCGAGAAGCGCCACGGTCGCGCCGCCCACTCGCCCGCATAGTCGACGCCGATGCGCGGTGATCGCACGACCTCGGACGACGCCGGCGCGCCGTCGTCGCCCGGCGGGCGCAGCACGCGGAGCGGACCGCGCCGCAGGTCGGCGCCGTTCAGACGGCGATCGATGCCCAGCGCGCGCGTGAGATTG
>JAIEPK010000431.1 GCA_019749875.1 Candidatus Binatia bacterium
CGCGCGCGCCTCGATGGCGAGCGTGCGCCGCGCGGATGCGACGTCGGCGGCGGCGGCGCTCGCCGACGGGCGCGGCGGCGTGCTCAGGCGATCCCCCTCGTGTCGCGGGTCGCGCGGTCGATCGCCTGCAGCGTGCGCACCAGGCCCGGCAGCTGGTCGAGCGGATACGAGGTCGCCGCGTCGGACAGCGCGCGCGGCGGGTCCTCGTGCACCTCCATGAAGACGGCGTCCACCCCGACCGCGACCGCGGCGCGCGCCAGCGCCGGGATGAACTCGCGCTGACCACCCGAGGCGTCGCCGGCCCCACCGGGCAGCTGCACGCTGTGCGTCGCATCGAACACGACCGGGCAGCCGGTCTCGCCGAGCACGACCAGCGAGCGCATGTCCGAGACCAGGTTCTGGTAGCCGAAGCTCGCGCCGCGCTCGGTCACCAGCACCTTGTCGTTGCCGACGGACTGCGCCTTCGCGACCACGTGGCGCATCTCCCACGGCGACAGGAACTGACCTTTCTTGAGGTTGACCGGCTTGCCGGTCCGCGCGACGTCGAGGATGAAGTCGGTCTGCCGGCACAGGAACGCCGGCGTCTGCAGCACGTCGACGACCTCCGCCACGGCCGCGATGTCGTCGCGCTCGTGCACGTCGGTCAGCACCGGCAGCCCGGTCGCGCGGCGCACCTCGTCGAGGATGCGCAGCCCTTCGTCGCGGCCGATGCCGCGAAACGAGCCGCCCGACGTCCGGTTCGCCTTGTCGTACGAGGCCTTGAAGACGATGCCGATCGCGAGCTCGCGCGCGATGCGTGCGATGCGCTCGCCGTGGCGCAGGGCCGATTCCCGGCTCTCGATGACGCAGGGACCGGCGATGAGGACGAGCGGCGCTCCGCCGCCGAGGACGACCGGCCCGATCTCGAGCCGCGTCGCGCTCACCTGCCGGGCCCCGCCGACGCGACGCTCGACAGCAGCATGGGCTGGTGTCCGCTGGTCTTGTCGCGGTGGTCGAGCGCCGCCCGGATGTAGCTCTTGAACATCGGGTGGCAGTCGAGCGGGCGCGACTTGAACTCGGGATGGAACTGGCTCGCGAGGAACCAGGGGTGGTTCGGCAGCTCCACCATCTCGACCAGCGAGCCGTCCGGCGACAGGCCGGACAGGACGAGTCCGTGCTTCTCGAGCAACGCCCGATACTCGTTGTTGAACTCGTAGCGGTGGCGATGGCGCTCCGAGATCTTGCGCTTGCCGTAGACGCGCGCCGCGAGCGTGTTGCCGTCGAGCGAGCACGGGAACGCGCCGAGCCGCATGGTGCCGCCCTTCGCGACCACGCCCTTCTGATCGGACATCAGGTGGATCACCGGATGCGGCGTGTCGGGGTTCACCTCGGTCGAGTTGGCGCCGTCGAGACCGCACACGTGGCGCGCGAACTCGATCACCGCCATCTGCATGCCGAAGCAGATGCCGAGGTACGGCACGCCGGTCTCGCGCGCGTACTTGACAGTGGCGATCTTGCCCTCGGTGCCGCGGTGACCGAAGCCCATCGGCACGAGGATCGCGTCGGCCTGGCGGATCTCCTCGACGATGCCCTCGGCCTCGACGCGCTCCGAGTCGACGGGCACGATGTCGACGCCGCAGTCGTTCGCGATGCCGCCGTGCACCAGCGCCTCGTTGAGGCTCTTGTAGGAGTCGGACAGGTCGATGTACTTGCCGACCATCGCGATCTTGACGCGCTCGCGCGCGCCCTTGACGGTCGCGACCAGCTTGCGCCAGCGGCCGAGGCTCGGCGACGCGGTCCAGATGTTCAGCTTCTCGACGACGCGCTCGTCGAGGCCCTCCTCGTGCAGCGCGAGCGGCACCTCGTAGATCGAGCTCACGTCCTGCGCGGTGATGACCGCGTTCTCCTCGACGTTGCAGAAGTGCGCGATCTTCGACTTGATCTTCGGGTCGAGCGGCAGCGACGTGCGGCAGAGCAGGATGTCGGGCGAGATGCCGAGTCCCGTCAGCTCCTTGACGCTGTGCTGCGTCGGCTTGGTCTTCACCTCGCCGGCGGTCGCGATGTACGGCACCAGCGTCAGGTGCACGTAGAGGACGTGCTCCTTGCCGCGGTCCCAGCGGAACTGGCGGATGGCCTCCAGGAACGGCAGGCTCTCGATGTCGCCGACCGTGCCGCCGATCTCGCCGATCGCGATGTCGTAGCCCTCGGCCCCCTCGAGGATTCTGCGCTTGATCTCGTCGGTGATGTGCGGGATGACCTGCACCGTGCCCCCGAGATACTCGCCGCGGCGCTCCTTCTGGATGACGGCGTCGTAGATCTTGCCGGTGGTGAAGTTGTTCTTCTTCCCCATCAGCGTGCTGACGTATCGCTCGTAGTGGCCCAGATCGAGATCGGTCTCCGCACCGTCGTCGGTGACGAACACCTCTCCGTGCTGGAAGGGGCTCATCGTTCCCGGATCGACGTTGATGTACGGATCCATCTTGATCATCGTCACCCTGAGGCCGCGCGCTTCGAGCAGCGCCCCGATGGACGCCGACGCGAGGCCCTTGCCCAGCGACGACACCACGCCGCCGGTGATGAAGATGAACTTTGTCTTGCCGCCCTTCGCGCGCTCAGCCATGACGCTCCCGCAGGTTTGCGGACCCCACCCCCTCCCGCGCCGGACGCGTCTGGAACAGCGCCCGGACACGCTCGAGATCCTCCGGCGTGTCGACCTCGACCATCGCCGGGCTCGCATCGACCAGTGCCACGCGGATCGCCTGTCCGTGCTCGAGCACGCGCAGCTGCTCGAGGCGCTCGGCGCGCTCGAGCGGCGTCGGCGCGAGCTTCGCGAGCCCGAGCAGGAACGGCCGCCGGTAGGCGTAGAGGCCGATGTGGCGCAGCGCCACCGGCGCCTCGCCCGCGACCGCGTCCTCGGGCTTGACGCCCCACGGGATCGGGCTGCGCGAGAAGTACAGCGCGTCGCCGAAGCGGTCGCGCACGACCTTCACCACCTGCGTGCGCTCGGCCTCGCCGGGCGCGAGCGGCGTCGCGAGCGTCGACATCGACGGCACCGGTGGCGATCCTTCGCCGCTCGCAGGCACGGGCTCGAGCGCCGCGATCGCGGCCTCGACGTAGCCGGGCTCGAGCATCGGCAGGTCGCCTTGCACGTTCACGATGACGTCCGAGGTGAGCCCTGCCGCGACCTCGGCGATGCGGTCCGTGCCCGATGCGTGCTGCGGGCTCGTCATCAGCGCCTCGCCGCCCTCGCGCTCGACGGCGACGGCGATGCGCTCGTCGTCGGTCGCGACCAGCACACGGTCGACGCCGCGCGCGAGCTCCGCACGGCGCAGCACGTGCACGATCATCGGCTTGCCGTTGATGTCGGCGAGCGCTTTCCCGGGCAGCCGCGTCGATGCGTAACGCGCTGGAATGATGACGACGACCGACATGCGTTACTCGATGGATCTCCGTGATCGCGTCAAGGACTCGACGCTCGGGAGGTCCTTGTAGGACCCGCATCGGGCCCGTGTCAACGTCGCCTCCCGGCCCTTGCGGCGCAACGACTTGGCGCCGCAGCGCACGCGTTTCCGCGATGCGCGCTCCACGGCGGGCGTGCGCATGGACCAGCGGATCGCGGCGAGCCTGCCGGCACCACCGGACGTGTCGACGTCGCAGCGCGTGGCGGCGCGCGCCGAGGCTCTCGGCTACGAGAGCCTGTGGATCGCCGACGTCGGCGGCCCCGATCCGTTCGTCGTCGCGGCGGCGGCCGCCGCGACGAAGCGCGTGCGCATCGGGACCGCCGTCATCCCGGCCGACACGCGCACGGCACCGGTGATCGCCGGCGCGGCCGCGTCGTGCGCCGAGCTCGCCGCGGGTCGCTTCGCGTCGGTGTCGTCACGTCAAGCGACAATATGGCACGAAACCGGACCGGCATCCCGTTCCGCCGTCCGCTCGCCCGCGTGCGCGAGACCGTCGAGACGGTGCGCACGATCCTCGCCGGCGAGCGCACCGACTTCGATGGGCGCACGCCGAGCTCGCACGGCCACCGCCTGCCGATGCGCGAGCCCGAGCCCGCGCTCCGACCCACGCCGGCGCGCTGATGCCGCCGATGCGCGCAGGTGTCACGACGCCGATGGTGTCGCCGTTCTGTCCCGACGAGCAGGTCCTGCGGCGTACCCTGGAGGTGCTCGCGCCGCGCTGACGGCACGGGCACGCCGCCTCGGCGACCGCGACTCGAGCCATGGTCCGCCGTCGTGCCCCCTCCGTGCTTGACGCGCCGGAGCGCTTTCTTCGCCGCGGAGCGGGGGAGACCGGCGTCGACGGCACCGCGAATCGCGGTGGCGCGATCGCGCGCGCTGACGTAGGTCGAGGCATGCCCGCGTTCGCCATCGCCCGCTCGATCCCTCGGCCTGCCTGCGCCGTTCTCGGCGCCGTCCTCGCGCTCGCGAGCGCGTGCGGAGACCGGACGGCCACGCCTCCCGCGACGCCGGCGGCCGACTGGTGTCGCGTCGACCGACAGGAGGTCGAGGCGCGCATCGACACCCTGCTGCCGCAGATGTCGCTCGACGAGAAGGTCGCGCAGATGCACGGCAGCGGTCTCGAGAGCGGCTGGGCGACCAGCGCCAACGAGCGGCTCGGCATCCCGTCCCTCCAGATGCTCGACGGCCCGCGCGGCGTGAGCCAGCTCTCGGGGCACGCGACCGCGTTCCCGGTCGGCATGGCGCGCGGCGCGACCTGGGACCTCGCGCTCGAGGAGCAGGTGGGCGAGGCGATGGGCGTCGAGCTGCGCGCCAAGGGCGGCAGCGTGCTGCTCGCGCCAACCATCAACATCCTGCGCCACCCCGCCTGGGGCCGCGCGCAGGAGACCTACGGCGAGGACGCGTACCACCTCGGTCGCATGGGCGTGGCGTTCGTCCGCGGTGCGCAGCGGCACGTGATCGCCAGCGTCAAGCATTTCGCCGCGAACAGCATCGAGAACACGCGCTTCGGCGTGAACGTCACGCTCGACGAGCGCACGCTGCGCGAGGTCTACCTGCCGCACTTCCGGAGCGTCGTGCAGGAAGCCCACGTCGGATCGGTGATGACCGCGTACAACAAGGTGAACGGTCGCTACTGCGCGGAGAACGCCCACCTCGTGCGCGACATCCTGAAGGGCGAATGGGGCTTCGACGGCTTCGTCGAGTCGGACTGGGTGCTCGGCACGCGCAGCACCGTGGACTCCGCGCTCGCCGGCCTCGACATCGAGATGCCGTCGGCACGCTACTACGGCGCGCCGCTGGTCGCGGCGGTCGAGAACGGTGCGGTGCCCGAGGACGACGTCGACGACGCCGTGCGGCGCATCGTGCGCGCGAAGCTCTGCCTCGCGCTCGACAGCGACCCGCCGGTGAAGGCCCCCGACCAGCTCGAGACGCCGGCACACCTCGCGCTCGCGCGCCAGGTCGAGCGCGAGGCCATCGTGCTGCTCAAGAACGAGCGCGCGGCGCTGCCGCTCGATCGTGCGACGGTGCGCACGATCGCGGTGACCGGTCCGCTCGCCGACCGCGCGAACATCGGCGACACCGGCAGCAGCGCGGTCAATCCGACGAGCGTCGTGACGCCGCTCGCCGGCCTGCTCGCGAACGCGGGCGGGGTCGCCGTGCAGCACGTCGTGGGCGACGTCAGCACCCCGGAGAATGCGGGCACGCTCGCCGACGCCGACGCCGCGGTGGTCGTCGTCGGGCTCACGACCCTGGACGAAGGGGAGAACATCGCCTCCGCCGGCGACCGCAAGACGCTCGCGCTGCATGCGGAGGACGAGGACCTGATCCGGACCGTCGCGGCCGCGAACCCGCGCACCATCGTGGTGCTCGAAGGCGGCAGCGCGATCACGGTGGAGAGCTGGATCGACCGCGTCGCCGGTCTCGTCATGGCCTGGTACCCGGGCCAGGAGGGCGGCCACGCGATCGCCGAGGTGCTGTTCGGCGACGTCGATCCGTCGGGCAAGCTGCCCTTGTCGGTGCCGCGCGCGGAGAGCGATCTGCCCGAGTTCGTGTCCGATTCGGCGCGCCTCGAGGTGACGTACGGCTACGATCACGGCTACCGCTGGCTCGACCACCGCGGCATCGAGCCGCGCTTCCCGTTCGGCTTCGGCGGCAGCTACACGAGCTTCGCGCTCGCCAACCTCGCGATCGCGAAGCCCACGCTCGGACCGGACGACACGCTGCAGGTCACCGTCGACGTCACCAATACCGGCACGCGCGCGGGCGACGAGGTGGTGCAGCTCTACGTCGGCTATCCCGGCAGCGCCGTCGCGCGCGACGTGCGGACGCTGCGTGCGTTCGCGCGCGTCCACCTCGCCGCGGGCGAGACCGCGACCGTCCCGCTGCGCGTGCCGGTGCGCGATCTCGCCTACTGGGACGTCGCCAGCGGCACGTGGGTGGTCGAGCCGCTGCGCTACGACGTCAACGTCGGCACGTCGTCGCGCGACCTGCCGCTCGCCGGGTCGTTCACGGTCCGCGGCGCGTAGGTCGCCTGCTCGGCGCCGGCGACGTGACGTCGTCGCCGGCGACACGCGGCATCGCGCGCGTCAGCGACCGATGCGCCGGCGCACGACGCCGAGCATCGCCTGCGCCTCCGGGATGCGGAGCGCGAGCGCCG
>JAIEPK010000420.1 GCA_019749875.1 Candidatus Binatia bacterium
GGCAGCGCGCCGTCCTCGCCGAGCCACAGCGCCGCGCGGCCGCGCTCGCGATCCCAGAGGAACAGCGCGCGAAAGCCTTCGTGCAGGAGACCGCGGCCCGCGGCACCGTCGTACGACCAGCGCTCCAGGCGATCGCCGACGACCGGTGCGGTCCGCGCCGCGGGCAGCAGGTCGCGCACCGGATTGCCCGGCGCGTCGTGGTCGAGCACGAAGACCGTCAAGTCGGGATCGGCGCCGAGGTCGGCGCGGTCGGCGTCGACGTGGTGGGCGAGCGCACGCAATGCGCCCTCCGCGAGGCGGCGACGCGACAGCTGCACGCAGACGCGCAGGCCGGCGATCGCGAGCGTGCGCGCGCAGAAATCCGCCGGCACCTCGAGCGCCCGCAGCGCCTCCTGCGCACGCGCGAAGGACTCGCCGGTCATTGCTCGCCGTCCCTCGTCGCCGGAGTCGTGGACGAGTCCGTGGCGGCAGCGCGCCGGCGCCGCACCGCACGGCCCAGCACGCGCAGCAGCCGCGCCTGATCTTCGCCGACGTCGTTCGTCATGTTGCCGCCGTGCCGTCGGTAGAGCAGCGTCACCGCGTCGACCTGCGCCTCGCGCACGCCATGCTCCTTCGCCCGCAGCAGCCAGTCGACGTCGTCGGCGCCCGCGACCTTGTCGTCGAACGGTCCGACCAGCGCGAAGGCCGAGCGGCGGATGAGCGCGGTCGCGACGTTCGGCGCGCGCCACGACTCGTTCACCAGGACCCACTGCGACGTGAGCGCGTCGCGCACCATGCGCTGTAGGCGTCCCTGCACGATACCGCAGTCGGGGTTCCGCGCGAGCGCGTCGAGCAGCAGGGCGAGGCGTCCTCGCGGCCACAGGTCGTCGGCGTCGAGGAACGCGACCAGGTCGCTCCGCGCCTCGCGCACCGCGGCGTTGCGCGTCGCGGCGAGACCTTCGTGCGCGCGCCGCACGCACCGCACGCGCGACCCGAAGGAGCGCGCGAGGTCGCCGCTGCCGTCGGTCGAGCCGTCGTCGACCACCACGACCTCCGCGACGCGCGGCTCCTGCACGAGGATGCTCTCGATCGCCTCGGCGAGAAATTCCGCGCCGTTCCAGACCGGGACCAGCGCCGAAACCGTCGTCCCCGGCGCCTCGCGATCAGCCGGCATGCGCGGCCCGGCGACGCCGATCGAGCGTGCTCTTGATCATGCGCAGGTAGTCGGCGTTGCTGCGCGTCAGCACCGTGTTGCCGCCGTGCACACGACGGCGCGCGACGGTTTCCGGCAGCACGCGGCTCGCGAATCCGAGGTCGCGCGCGCGCGCCATCCACTCGATGAACTCGCCGACGCGCAGCGCCTCGTCGAACGGGCCGATGCGCCGGAGCGCGTCGTGGCGCACGAGCAGCGTGGTCGCGCAGAGTCCCGGCACCGGCTCGATCGCGAGGCGCAGCGTGCCGGCGAGCTCCGCCTCGCGATCGGGCGACAGGAACTCGACCAGGTGCCCGAAGACCAAGTGCACGCCGTCGTCCGCGCGCAGCACTTCGACTTGACCCGCGAGCTTGTCCGGCTGCCACACGTCGTCCGAGTCGATGAACGCGACCAGGTCGCCGGTGGCCGCAGCGAGCCCGGTGTTGCGCGCCGCCCCGATGCCGCCGTTCGCTCGCCGCAGGATCTTCACCTCGGGCCGTACGTAGCGCTCGGCGACCGCGACCGAGCCGTCGCTCGAGCCGTCGTCGACCACGATCAGCTCGTGCACGGGATACGTCTGGCCGAGCACGCTCTCGATCGCCTCGCCGACGTAACGCTCGCGATCGTACACCGGAAGAACGACCGACACGCGCATGGAGGTCATTCGGGCTTGCGCGGCCAGCCGGTATCCGAGACCTCGTGGATCGGATCGAGCAGCAGCAGCTCTTCCATGTCGGTGAACTTCTCGAACATCGGCGAGGCGAACGCGGCGGCTGCCGCCGTCGTGTCCGCAGGCGCGGCGAGCGGCGCCGCCGTCGCGTCCGCGGCGGCCGGGCGGATGAGGCTCTCGCCTTCCAGCCGGCGCACGAACGCTTCGACCTCGGTGCGGATCGTCGCCGGATCGCCGGCGAAGCATCGTGCGACGTGCTCGGCGACGATCGCGATCGGCGCGCCGCGCGCGACCCCCTGCCAGATCTCCGACGCGCTCGGGTTGAAGCTGTAGTAGTGCCCGCTCTCGAAGTTCAGGACGATGGTCTCGCCGTCGATCATCTCGCTGATGACCGACGGCTCGTTGATGCAGTAGCGGTCGACTTGCACGGGTCGCGGATCCTCCGCGCGAGACGCGTGCATGGACCGGCCACGCGGGTCGTCTCGCCGCCTGCACGGTGAGCATACGCGCGCCGTGTCCTCAAATGCTTCGCCACGCGCTCAGGTCGCGCCCGAGCAGCTCTTCGAGTCGGCGCACGTCGTCGACGAAGAGCGGCAGCATGCGCGCACGCGTGTCGGGAGGGATGCGGGGCGGCCGTCGCATGATCAGATTGCCGAGCCGGGTCACCAGACGCGGCGGCAGGTTGCGCTGCAGGAACCGCCGCAGCCGGAAGGGTCGCCCGAACGCCTCGCGCACCAGACCGCTCTTCGGCAGCATCGAGCGGTTGTGCACGACGCTCACGTGGGGCGTGAACGACGGATCCACGCCGACGAACGCGTAGACCGTGCGCATCGTCGAGGCGGGGTCGGCAGCGAGCTCCTCGAACGGCAGGACCAGCGTGCGCTCGCGCGGATAGCGCGCGAGAAACGCGCGCAGGCCGTCGTGGTAGAGGCTCGCGCGCGTGTAGGTGAAACGCATGCTGCGATCCCCGGCCCAGCGCTCCCGCTCGAGCGCCACGGCGGCCTCGAAGTCCTCCTCGGCCTCGAAGCCCATCTTGCGCGCCAGCGCAAAGTGCGAGTAGGCGCGCTCGACCGGATCGCGCAGGATGCAGACGACCTTCGCCTCCGGCAGCAGGCGCTGCATGCGCTCGGCGCTGCGCGGATAGAAGAGGTAGGTCGGCGACGCCTCGCCCACCGCGCGCGCGCTCCCCGCGCCCGCGAACAGCCGCTCGTAGTCCGCGAGGGTGCGCGCGCGATACGCCGACGCGTTGCGCGGCACGTCCTCGGGCGGCAGGTCGCCGAGCGAGAAGTAGTCGGTCTCCTTCTCGGGGCTCATGAAGACCTCGGGATGCTCGCGCAGGTACGCGTACAGCGAGGTCGTCCCGCAGCGCGCGGCGCCGACGATCACGAAGTCCGGGAGCCGGGCGGACGGCACGACGCTACTCTGCCGGCTCCGCCCGCGCCGCGGCGAACGCCGCCCGCGCGATGACGAGCAGCGCGACCGGTGCCACCAGCGCGCCCGCGTACGCGCCGAAGAAGCCCACGCGCGACAGCAGGTCGGCGGCGCCGAGCCGGTTGTCGCCGAACGTCAAGCCATGGTTCGCCGCGCCGAGCGCGTTGGCGACGTAGAACGTGATGTTGCCCCACACCGCGACCAGGATCGCCCACGTGACGGCGCGTCGAGCCTTTGCCGACAGCGGCGCGAGCGGCAGCGCGAGCGCCACCGCGATCGCCATCAGGCCGTTGGTGATCGCGCCGACGTGCGCACCGCGCCAGCGGGCCGCGTCACCCGGCAGCTGCACCGCGATCGCGCCCGGGACCGGCCACAGCGCGATCTCGCCGATCAGGTTGAAGAGGAAGCCGTAGCCCGCGATCAGCCCGAAGCAGATCGCGAGCATGCCGTTGCCCACGAGCAGGCCTTGATGTCGTCGCATGGCGGCACCCTAGCCCGTCGAGGTACGAATTGCGCACGGCGGCGGAGCCTTCATGGTGGACCCGCCGGGAGCCGCGCTCGAAGGCGCTCCCGCGGGCGCGGCCCCGGCCCTCGCGGTCCGGCCCGTCGTTGGATACGGATGCCGGACGGACATGGAAGGGCGGTGATGACCGACAAGCGCCGGCGGCCTCGAGCCGCACTCCTCGCACTCCACCTCGGCTTCTCTCTGCTCGTCGGAGCCGCGCGCGCGCACGCCTTCGGGCTCGACGACGTGGCGGCGATCGCCGAGAAGATCGCCGCCGAGCCGTACCGGGCGGATCGGCAGAAGTCGGTTCCCGACTGGATGCGCGCCGGCAAGCTGACCTACGACCAGTGGCGCGACATCCGCTTCAAGCCGGATCACGCGCTGTGGCGCGACGAGGGGCTGCCGTTCCACGTACAGCTCTTCCATCCCGGACTGTACTTCGAGCGCAGCGTCAAGATCAACGTCGTCGACGCGAGCGGCGTGCACCCGTTCCCGTACTCCACCGAGCTCTTCGACTACGGCAAGAACAGGTTCGCGAGCAGGATCCCGAGCGACATCGGCTACGCCGGGCTGCGCATCCACTACCAGCTGAAGAGCAAGGACTACTTCGACGAGGTCGCGGTGTTCCTCGGCGCGAGCTACTTCCGCGCCGTCGGCCGCGACAACGTGTGGGGTCTGTCGGCACGCGGCCTCGCGATCGACACCGTCGAGCCGGGCGGCGAGGAGTTTCCGAGCTTCATCGAGTACTGGCTCGAGAAGCCGGCGCCGGGTGCAACGCACCTGGTGCTCTACGCGCTGCTCGACGGCCCGACCGTGACCGGCGCGTACCGCTTCGACATCACGCCCGGCGAGCAGACGACGATGGCGGTCGAGGTGGTGCTCTTCGCGCGCGGCACGCGACCCGCGAAGATCGGCTTGGCGCCGCTCACCAGCATGTTCTTCTTCGGCGAGAACACCACGCGCAAGTTCGACGACTTCCGCCCCGAGGTGCACGACTCCGACGGGCTGCTGCTGCACTTCGCGGGCGGCGAGTGGCTGTGGCGGCCGCTCGACAACCCGCCGCGCATCGACGTCGCGAGCTTCGCCATGCACGACCCGCGCGGCTACGGGCTCATCCAGCGCGATCGCAACTTCGACCATCATCAAGACGTCGAGACGCGCGCCGAGCGCCGGCCGAGCGCATGGATCGAGCCGCGCGGCGCCTGGGGCGACGGCCACGTGCAGCTCGCGCAGATCCCGACCGACAACGAGAAGCTCGACAACATGGTCGCCTACTGGGTGCCGGCGATCCCGCCGAAGCCCGGCGCGCCGCTGCGCTACGGCTACACGCTGCGCTGGCTGCTCGACGACCCCGTTCTGCCGCCGGGCGGGCGCGCGGTCGCCACGCGACGCGATCGCGGCACGGTCGACACGGCACACGACGGCTATCGCTACGTGGTCGACTTCGAAGGCGACGCGCTGCGCGCGCTCGACGACGCGTCGGCGCCGCGCGCGGTCGTGTCCGCGACCGGCGGCGCCAAGGTCTACGACGAGCACGTGTACAAGAACCCGGTGACCGGCGGCTTTCGCTTGACGTTCCAGATCCGGCCGAAGGACGACAAGCCGGTCGAGCTGCGCGCCTACCTCGAGCGCGGCGGCAACGTCCTGACCGAGACCTGGTCGTACGTCTGGCTCGGATAGCGGACGCCCGCGCCGACGCGTCGGCATCCGCGCGGTCGGCGCACCTTGCGAATCGGACTCGCAGCACGCCCGCGAATCGGCGCAGAATGCGAGCCTCGACGCGAGGGCCGACGCATGCGGAGCAACCGTTGTGAGCGACACCACCGGCGGCCGGAGCGAACCGGCCGAGCGCGCACGCTGCCGGCGCTGCGGGCCCGGCTCGCTCGCGCGCTGCGCACGCCGCTCGTCCACGTCGCCGCCATCGCGACGGTCGTCTGCGCCGCACTCGCGACGGCGACCCCGGCGGCTGCGGCCGCGAGCGCCGCGATCGTGCCGCTCTACGATGCGAGCACGCCGCGCGGCGCGCCGCTGATCGTCGACACGCCGGCGGCGCGGATCACGCGCTGGAGCGATCGTGCGCGAGACCGCCACGCGCGCGAGAGCCAGTTCCACGCCTACGAGCACTACCTGAGCCACTACTGGGAGCACCGCAGCGCCGCCGTCGAGATCACCGACACGATCGGCAAGGGCGGCAGCACGATCACCTTCGACGTGACGACGCAGTGGAAGCTGCACCCCGGACAGGAGGAGCTGCGGCTCTTCTTCCGCGGCATCAACACCGTCGCCGAGTACCTCGACAACCGCACCATGACGGCGCTCGACGACCTGCACTACACGCACACCGTGTCGTCCAACCCGCGCACCGGGCGTGCGCTGCAGGTCGGCGATGCGATCGAGCTCGAGCTCAGCCAGTTCCTCGACGCGCCGCCGCGCGGACGCGCCAACTACTACGGCACCGCGATGCTGTACGTCGCCGGCAGCGGCTTCGTCCCCTGGGAAGGAACGGGCCCGCTGCGGGACTCGCGGCCGATCGCACTCGCCGAGCGGATCGGCGGCGGCACGACGGTGCACCGCAACGAGTCGGACGAGCCCGAGAGCCTGCTCCAGCAGCTGACGCAGAACGCGGCGCCCGACGACGCGCAGCCCTTCCTGCGCGGCCGGCGCGTGCAGCACACGAGCTTCGCCGACGGCACGCACGACGAGTCGTCCGACAATCCGGTCTGGGCGCGCCAGGCGGGCAAGCTCGGACCGCTGTACGCGTCGGAATCGTGCACCGCCTGCCATCCGCGCAACGGCCGCGCGCTGCCGCCCGCGCCGGGCAGCGTGCTC